>CAZVWK010000043.1:15872-17381 GCA_964631475.1 uncultured Elusimicrobiaceae bacterium
ATAGCGGCTTTCCGCGACCCCGCCTCGGCGTTTTTCGCTGAAAAAACGCCTCCGGTCAGAAGAACAGGAACCAGGCTGGACTGACCGGAGAATAAAGGTTTATGACGCCGCCCAGCGCCAGGAAAGGGCCGAAGGGCATATGGTCGCGGCGTCCGGCCTTCTTCATCAGCATAAGGCCAACGCCGTATACCGAGCCGAAGAAAGCCCCCATCACCAGAGTGGAGACTACTCCCTGCCAGCCCAGCAGCGCGCCGAGCCCTCCCATCAGGAAGATGTCCCCCTCGCCGACAGCGTCCATCTTGTATATCTTCTTTCCAAGCCAGGCCATCGCCCAGATGACGCCGGCCCCCAAGGCCAGACCACCCGCCGAAGCCAGAAGCCTGTCCGCCGGAGCGCCGTAAAAAGAAGGATTGACCAGCGAGGCGGCCAGCCCTATCGCCCCCAGGAGGAAAGAGAACAGGTCCGCTATCAGCATGGTCTCCAGGTCTATCACGGCTATCACGATCAGTATGTAGACCGCGAGCAGGGCCGCGGTCAGCCACACCGGGGAAGACACCCATTTCCAGAAAAAGAGCCAGGTTAGCGCCCCGGTCAGGGCCTCGATCACGGGGTAGCGGAAAGAGATGCGGCAGGAGCAGGAGCGGCATTTGCCGCGCAGCAGCAGGAAGCTGAGCACCGGGATATTGTCGTAAAAGCGGATGAGCTCGCCGCAGGAGGGGCAGCGGGAGCGGGGTTTAACCACCGACCGTCCGGCGGGAACCCTGGCGATACAAACATTGAGGAAACTGCCTATTATCAGGCCCAGGACCGCCGGGGCAATCAGGATTATCGCTTCCTGCATAGGCCAAAAAAACACGCCCCGCGCTTTTCAGGTGCGGGGCGTTTTTTTCAGACGCCTCGGGTCAGAAGGCCGACCAGACGGTGGTGCCCTTCAGGTCCGTGTGGGTGCAGGCCACTACAAACTGGCCCCACCTGACGCTGTCATTGGCGTTATTGTAGTACGCCCAGCCGCCGGCGTCGGTTACCGTGGTCGAAGTCTGGGCCACGGTGTTGTTGTCGGCGTGCGTCGTACCCGGCAGTTTGGCGTCGGGTATGGCGTTGATGTACTTGGGCGTCAGCGAAGCGACGAGCGGGTCCGTGCCGTAAGCCGGATACCAGCCCTCGTTGTCGCCGTAGTACACGTTGATGGCGCTCCTGACCGAGGAAAGCGCGCCCTTGGTGGCGCCTTCCTTGGACTTATTGATCAGGTCGGCGAACTTCGGTATGGCTATCGCGGCCAGGATACCGATAATCGCGACTACGATCATGAGCTCTATCAGGGTGAAGCCTTTCTTGCTGGTTTTCATTTACTTTTGTCCTCCCCTCTTTACGGATGATTGATGTATGATGCCGTATGAGGATTCACTATCTACAATGTAACTAATACGCGGGTCGATGTCAACAGTATTTTTGCAACTTGTAGCGATTTTTTTAAAATGTCCTGTTTGCGGCAAATAGAAATGTCCGGTT
>CAZVWK010000044.1:0-12618 GCA_964631475.1 uncultured Elusimicrobiaceae bacterium
GTCCTTGAAAAAGACCCGCGGCTGGCCCTGCCGGAGCACGGCCCGCTCAAATCCCGGCTCCTGGCGCTTTACGGCGCCAGGTGGGACCTCATCGAATTGTCCTGAACCAGGTTCAGCGCGGCTTGAAGGCCGAGAGAGGGACGCGGAAGAGTTCGCGTTCTTCGTTGGTTACGAGCAGCGAGTCGCCGTGGAAGGCTATCCCCTCGCACTGCCCGGCGCGGAAAGGGAGGAAGGATTTTTTCCCCTCGAAGTAGTTATCGCCTTTGGGCGGACGCTCGAAGAGCCAGGCGCCCGAATAGGTCAGCACCGCCAGCCGGCCGCCGTCGCGGTCGGCCTCGGCGTCGGTGACCATGTCGCCGGCGTCGAACCTGCCGAGCAGTTCCGGCACGTTCGTTTCGCCGGCCTTGAGTTCGCCGAAGCGGTAAAGTTTGGTGAAGGTGTCGCCGCGGTGCTTGGTCATCATGTAAAGGGAACCGCGGGCGAAGAAAAGCGACTCGGCGTCGAAGTTCAGCCTCTCCGGCGGAAATCTCTTCATGTCCGGATAGCGGAAAAGGTACCTGGCCAGGTAATGGGTCTCGACGGCGTCCTGCGGCCAGGGCTCGGGCACGACATAGAGCGCCAGGTCGCGGCGGAAGTTCATATTATTGCCGAAGTCGCCGATTATCAGGTTCCCCTTGTCGTCGGCAGTCATTGCCTCCCAGTCCACGTTCGCCGCCCCGACTACGGATATCCCCGCGTATTTCTTCACCCAGGCCGGTTTTATAAGCTTGCCGTCTGGACCGAACGCGTAAATATTGGGTTTGCTGCCCGAATCGTTGAGCGTCCAGTAGACGTCCTCCCACTGGCGGCTGGCGGCGAGCGTGGAACCCTCTTTCACCAGGTCCGTATCCATGACGGCGAAGGGCTTGAGGGGCTCGGGTTCGGGGGCGGCGGCGTGGAGAACGGCGCAGAGGGCGAGCGCGGCGGCGGCCAATATCTTCATCTTTCCTCCCTGAGGGCGGCTACGGCTTCGGCTTGGAAAGGTTCGAGGCCGAGTGGTTCGCGCCCGCGCGCGGCCAGGGCGAGCGCGCGGACGATCGGGACCGAAACGGTCCTCTCGAGCCTCAGCCCTTTTATAAAATCCTCCCCTCCGGCGCCGGGGCGGCCGGCCAGGTACGCCAGCCTGGCGCGCCAGTCGGAGAGCCCGTCCAGCCGGGGCCAGCCCTCGCCCTTGTAAACGAAGGATAGGGCCTTCCAGGCCGCGAGGAGGTCCAGCGCCGCGGAGGGTTTCGCTTCTTTCAGTATTTTCACGAGCTCGTTGCGCAGCCGCTCCGCGGAAAGGAGCCCCGGCTGTCCGTCCGCGACGGCTTCGGCGACGAGGCCGGCCGTCCCTTTCTCCGGCGTCCAGCCGAACCGCGCGGCGAACCGGGCGCAGCGGTAGATCCGGGTGGGATCGTCTCGGAAACTGGCCGGGTGCAGGACTCGCAGCAGGCCGGCCTTTACGTCGGCGGCGCCGCCGTGCGGGTCGGCCAGGCCGCCGAAAGAGTGCGGCAGCAGCGACACGGCCATGGCGTTGCAGGTGAAGTCGCGGCGCAGCAGGTCCTCGGCCAGCGAGGCGGCCGGTTCCACAACCGGCAGCTTCGCGGGCGCGGGATAGACCTCGCGCCGGAAGCCGGCGAAATCGAACCTGCGGCCGTCGGGCATGAAGGCCCGGACGGTGCGGAATTTCTCGAAAGGGGTGATGGTGCCGCCCGCGGCGAAGGCCCGGGCCAGCGGCAGAGGGTCGCCGGACACGAGGAAGTCCACGTCGTCGGACGGGCGGCCGAGCAGCCAGTCGCGGGCGCAGCCGCCCACGGCGTAAAGTTCCAGCCCGAGGGCGGCGGCCAGACGCCCGGCTTCGGCCAGCGCCTCGTTCTGGTTGGGGATCTCTATTTTCATAGTCCGGTAAATCCAGTCGCCGCGCGGCCCGGGAGCGGGACGGCTCTACTTTTTCAGGAACGGGAGCGGGTCGCCGGAAATTTTCTCGAAGAGCTCGCGGGTCTTCCTGACGCGGGCCAGCGCGTCGTTGGCGGCCTCAATTTTCTTCAGGGCTTCTATGGCCGCGCCGCGCGTCGGCGCGGGGCCGGAATAAGGGACGGAGAAAAGGATGTCGCGCTCGCGGGCCCGGGCGGGCAGCAGGGGCGCGACCCGCAGGTCCATCTCCCTGGCCATGAACTCCATGACGTCGGTCTCCTCCTCGGCGTCGCGGTCGCGCAGCAGGAGTGCGGTGAGTTCGTCTATGCCGAAGAGGCAGCGGGGCTCGTAATCGACCGGCTGGCCCTGGAAAAGCGTGGGGCTGACGGCCTCGTAGTCCTCGCGCATCTTGGCCGTCCACTTCCCGCTCTCCCCGGAATAGGAGGAGGGCATGACGAAAGCCAGCAGTTCCTTCTCGGTGTCGAGATAGATGAAGGTCTCCTCGCGCGAGAAGACGCCGCGGCAGCGGGGGCACATCAGCAGGTCGAACTCGCCGCTGATGATGGCCTCCTTGAGCACGGCGTCGCGGTCGCCGCGCACGACGGTCCAGAAGTCCGCGTCGAACGACTCCCCGCAGGACGGGCAGTCTATGCGCATCGAGCTCTTGGTGGCCATGAGGTCGCGGGCCGCTTACAGCAGCCCGACTTCCCTGTTGAACGAGTCTATGAGCCTGTCGTATTCGGAGACCTTGTCGAAGGTCTCGTCCCAGAATTCCGGGTCCCAGAGACGGCGCAGTTCGTCGGAGGTGCGGCCCTGCTGCTCTATCCAGGTGAAGTACTTGAGGTTATGCACGGCCTTGCGGTCGGCGTAGGTGAGCTCCTTTGAGTAGTCCACTGTGGTGCCCAGCAGGCGGCGCTCCAGGTCTACGAGGGCGGCTTCGCGGGTGTATTTGCCGAGCTGTTCGCGCAGCTCCTGCAGCCGGGAACCGTAGAGTTCCATGCTGTCGGTGAAGACGGTCATGACGATATCGTCCTTGCCGAGCTCGTAGTACTTGGCGGTCTTGATGGCGCTGAGCAGGTTGGAAACACCGGAGATGCCGAGCAGGTCGAGCTTCTCCACGACCTCCTTCTTAACGCCGCGCTCCAGCAGGACCTTGCGGCCCTCGGACTCGTTGAACAAGCGGACGATGCGCATGCAGGCCTCGTCGTCTATCGCGGTGACGAAGTCCGTGGTGCGCACATTATGGACCCACGGTATATGCTTGTCGCCTATGCCCTCTATGCGGTGCTCGCCGAAGCCGTTGCGGAGGATAGTGGGGCACTGCAGCGCTTCGCTGGCGGTGGTCCGCATGCCGGGGTGCTTCTTCTTGAGATAATCTCCCGCGGCTATGGTGCCGGCCGAACCGGTGGCGGAGGTGAAGGCCGCCAGGCGGCCCCTGGGGCCTTTAACCGCGTCGAAGACCTCTTCCAGGGCGGCGCCGGTCACGTGGTAATGCCAGGTGGGATTGCCGAACTCCTCGAACTGGTTGAAGATCACGCAGTCCTTGCGGGTCTTCTTTATCTCCCAGCACTTGTCGTAGATCTCTTTTACATTGCTCTCGGTGCCCGGGGTGGCGATGACCTCGGCGCCGATGGACTTGAGCCAGGCGAACCGCTCCTTCGACATGCCCTCGGGCAGTATGGCCACGGCGGTGGTGCCCAGCAGTTTGGAGTCGAAAGCGCCGCCGCGGCAGTAATTGCCGGTCGAAGGCCAGACGGCCTTCTGGTTCACAGGGTCGTATTCGCCGGTGACAAGGCGCGGCGCCAGGCAGGCGAAGGCCGCGCCGACCTTGTGCGCGCCGGTGGGGAAGTATTTGCCGACTATAGCTATCACCCGGGCGTCTATGCCGGTCAGTTCCCTCGGTATTTCCAGGAAATTCACGCCGCCGCAGAGGCCGGTCTTCACGTCGTTCTTCCAGTTGATGCGGAAGAGGTTGAGCGGGTTTATATCCCAGAGCCCGACGTTCTTCAGCGCGGCCTTTATCTTCGCGGGAGTCTTAGAGGGGTCCTTCATCTGGGCGAAAGTCGGAATTATTATGTTCTGCTCGCGGCAGCGCTTAACGGCGCTCTTAAGGGCCGTTTCGTTCATGGCGGGCTTCTTTGTCTTGGCGGGCATTTATCCTCCGGCGTCAGGCTATATAGGGAAAATTTTGTTTTTTATTATACAAAAAGAAAGCCCCCGGCGCGGGCCGGGGGCTTTCGCTGCGGCGGCGCGGGCTTACTTCGCCTCGATGCTGCCGGTCTTCTCCATCTTCACGAACTTGTCCGTGGAAATCTCGCCCAGGCGCTTGAAGCCCCACTTCAGGTAGAACTTCTTGGGGCCGCGGTAGTTGTCGTCGGCCTCGGGCTTCTCAAGGTCCTTCTCGGTGAAGGTCAGGGTATAGCCGCGGGCGGCGTCGAAGACGAACTCCTTGGAGCCGCGGTAGGAATCGGGCCAGAAAGTCACCTCGCGGTAGAGGTCGACTTTTATGGCGACCTTCTCGCCGGCGTACTCGCCGCCCCACTTGTCGCTGACGGTGAAGGTGTACTTTCCCTTCTCATAGGAGAACTCGACGGCCTCGAGGCCGTTCTTGTCCGGGTCCATGGCGACCTTCTTGCCGGGGGTCAGGGTGTAGAGGGTGTCGTAGTTGCCGGCCTTGGAGACCGAGTACTTGTAGGCGGCCTGGTTGATGTAGAGGCGGCTCCAGGGACCCTCGAGGCAGACCTCGACGCCGTCGCGCTCCCAGGGGAAGAGCTTGCGGGACTCGATTTTCACCTGCACGGCCTCGCGCCAGCTCTGGCCGGGGCGCTCGTAGCAATGGGTGACGGGGCGGGTGACGCACTGCTGCTGCGGCACCTGCGTGCCGTTGGGACCGGGAACCATAACGGTATGGCACTGCTGCACGTGCTGGGTGTGGCAGTCCTGTATGTATTCCTGGCTGTGCAGCCAGACGCGCTCGCTGAGCTGCGCGGCGTCGGAAGGGCCGAAGCCGAAGCGGACGCAGTCGCGGGTGTAGCGGCTGTGGCCGAGGTACCTGTCGGCGACGGGCAGGTCGGCGGACACTTCGGAGGCCTGCGTGATGGCGTCCTTCACGTCCACGCCCTGGTCAAAGTTTATTTCAGCGCGGACGGCCGAGGCGAACCCCAGAAGGACCGCGGTAATGAGTAGTTTTTTCATATTTTACGTTTCTCCTTATCCCCTTACCCTAATTATGCTGAAGCCGGCCCTCCGCTAAGCCGCATAGCGGCTTTCTCCGGGCATACCTCGGCGATTTTCGCTGAAAAATCGCCTCCTGTCTTGCGGACCGCACGCAAAGGGCACCGCGCCTTGCTCCAAGGGGCAGTCCTCACCCCCGAGGTATATTTTTACCGGTAGATAAATTATACGAACGCGGCTGGCGGGGCCGCCTTGACGCAAGTCAACCTCCCACCGCCTGGAAAGCCTACTTAACTTCCCAGGCGTCGGGGCCGGCCAGCAGCGCGTCCAGATCGGCGGGAGGCGCGGACTGGCCCTCCACAAGCTGCTCGTAGGAGGTCTTTTCGACGGCCTTAAGCACGCCCACGGGGACCGGGAACTCCGGCTGGGCCAGGCCGCTTATCAGGTAGGCCATTTCGGCGCTGGTCTCGTCGTAGACGGCGACCTCGGCCGGGACCTTACCGGACGCGAACTCCACGACCTCGGGCCGGAATCCGCGGAAAGCGATTCCTTTGTTCTTCTCTTTCCCGAAGACCAGCGGTTTGCCGTGTTCCACGCGCAGGACATTGTCGTCCTTGGTCTGAGGGTCCTTGAGCGAATCGAACTCTTTGTCGCTGAAAGGCACGCATTTCTGCAGGATCTCCACGAAGGCCGTACCCGCGTGGGCCGCGGCACGCCCGAGTATCTCCGCGTTGCCGGGCATGTCGAAGTCGATGCCGCGCGCGACGAAGGTGCAGTCCAGGCCGGCCGCGAAGCGGGCGGGGTTGAACGGCCAGTCCAGCGAGCCGTCCGGCGTGGTCTTGGTCCTGGTGCCCGGCTGCGTCGTAGGGGAGGCCTGGCCCTTGGTAAGGGCGTAGATGCGGTTGTTGAAGAGCACTATCTTCAGCCCGATGTTCTTCCTTATGGCGTGCAGCATGTGGTTGCCGCCTATCGAAAGGCCGTCGCCGTCGCCGGTCACCACCCAGACCGCCAGGCTCGGGTCCGCCAGCTTGACGCCGGTGGCCACCGCCGGCGCGCGGCCGTGAATGGTGTGAAAGCCGTAGGTATTGACATAGTACGGGAAGCGGCTGGAGCAGCCGATTCCAGACACCACGCAGTATTTCTCGTGCGGCAGGCCCATGCCGGCCATCGCCTTGTGGATCTGGTTGAGTATGGCGAAGTTGCCGCAGCCCGGACACCACTTGACCGGAACCGTTGAAGCGAAATCCTTGGCCGTGAGCTTTTCCATGTCAGTTACCCCTCAGCACTTCTTTTATCTTAGCGAGGATTTCCTCGTAATTGAGCGGCTGGCCCTGCACCTTGTTGAGGCCGACCGGCTCCGCCATATAACTGGAGCGCAGCAGCATGCGGAACTGGCCCGAGTTCTCCTCGGGGATTAGAACCTTTCGGAAACGGCGCATGATGACGCCCAGGTCCGGCGGCAACGGGTTGAGATGGCGCACGTGCACGGACGAGACTTTCAGCCCGGTTTCGCGGGCCGCGGTCACGGCCTGTTTTATCGCCCCGTAGGTGGAGCCCCAGCCGGCGACCAGCAGGTCGCCCTCGGGGTCGCCGTAAACCCTGGTCGGCGGGATCTCCCTGGCTACGCCGGCTATCTTCTCCGCGCGCAGCTGGGTCATCCGTTCGTGGTTGAGGGCGTCGTAGCTGATGGCGCCGGTTACGTCCTGCTTCTCGAGCCCGCCCAGGCGGTGCTCATAGCCCTTGAGTCCCGCGTGGGCCCAGGGTCGCGCCAGCGTCTCCGGCGCCCGCATATACGGCTTATACGCCTCCGGCGGCGGCAGCGGCTGGGTCTCGAATTTGGGCAATTCGGCCGGCTCCGGTATGCGGAAAGGCTCGGAGCCGTTGGAGAGATAGGCATTAGACAGCACTATCACCGGGGTCATGTATTTGACGGCTATGCGCGCGGCCTCCAGCGTGACATCGAAACAGTCGGCCGGGCTCGAGGCGGCCAGCACCGGCAGCGGCGACTCGCCGTGGCGGCCGAAGACGGCCTGCAACAGGTCGCTCTGCTCGGTCTTGGTCGGCAGGCCCGTGGACGGGCCGCCGCGTTGCACGTCGACTATCACTAGGGGCAGTTCTGTGATGACGGCGAGTCCCATGGCCTCGGCCTTGAGCGAGAGCCCGGGGCCGCTGGTACCGGTAGCGGCCAGGCTGCCGGCGAAGGCTGCTCCTATGGTGGAGCAGATCGCGGCAATCTCGTCCTCGGCTTGGAAGACCCTCACGTCCCGCGACCTGTACTTGGACAGGACCTGCAGTATCTCGGAAGCCGGGGTTATGGGATAGGAGCCGTAGAAGAGGTCCTTCTTGAGCAGCTTGGCCGCGGTTATCAGGGCGTAGGCGGCCGCCTCGTTGCCGGTCAGGTTGCGGTACCGGCCCGGCTTTATCTTCCTCTTGCGCACCTGGAACCGGGCGTCGAAAATCTCGGTGCTCTCGGCGTAGTCGTGCCCGGCGCACAGCACCTTCGCATTGGCCGACGCAGTCTCGGGGCTTTTTTTGAACTTGGCTTTCATCCACTCCAGCGTGGGGGCCAGCGGCAGGCCGTACATCCAGTAGAGTATGCCCAGCATGTAGAAGTTCTTGCACTTGAGCACCTGGGACTTGGTCAGGCCGGAACCGGCGAGAGCGGCTTCGGTCAGGGCGCTGGCCGGCACCGAAACGACGCGGTAATTGTCCAGCGTGCCGTCCTCCAGCGGGTTGGAGGAGTAGCCGGCCTTCTCCAGCGCCTGCTGCGAGAAAGCGTCAGAATTGACGATGATGACCGAGCCCTTCTCCATGCCCTTGAGGTTGACGGCCAGGGCCGCGGGATTCATCACCACCAGCACATGGGGCCTGTTGCCCGGGGTGAGGACCGAGTCGTCGCCGAAATTAATCTGGAAGCCGCTCACCCCGCCGAGCGAGCCCGCCGGGGCGCGTATCTCGGCCGGGTAATCGGGGAGGGTGCTAAGGTCGTTGCCGGCCTTGGCCGTGGCCGTGGCGAACTGGTTGCCGACCAGTTGTATGCCGTCGCCGGAGTCGCCGGCGAATCTTATGGTTATGGAATTTAACTCGCTGACCTTCACGGTTTTTTTAGGGGCGTTCTGGGTCATGATCTATCCTTAAACTGGAACGATAACGGGAACCGGTCTTGTGTAACTGGACTTGCGTATCGGTTTTATACTACAAACTTAATATCGAGGGGGCAAGCACCCCCCTCCCGGAGGCGCAACTTATGAAGCTTCTCGAATACGAAGGCAAGGAAATTTTCGCCCGCTACGGGCTGCCGCTGCTGGAGCGCTACGGCGTGCTGCGGCTGGGTGACGACCCGGGCGCCCTGCGGCTGGCGGGGAAGGGCCCTTGGGTGGTAAAGGCCCAGGTGCTGGCCGGCGGCCGCGGCAAGGCCGGCGGCGTTAAAGTCGGCAGGACGGAGGAAGAGGTCCGCCGGCTGGCCGCCGCCATGCTGGGCATGAAGATGGTAACCCACCAGACCCAAGGCAAGGCCCTGACCGTGGAGGAAGTGCTGGTCGAGCAGGCCTGCGAACTGGACCGGGAAATGTACCTCTCCGTGGTGCTGGACCGCAAGGAATCCTGCCCCATGATAATAGCCTCGGCCGAAGGCGGCATGAGCATAGAGGAACTGGCGCATACCCGGCCGGAACTCATACTGAAAATCCCGGTGGACCCGCACGCCGGCCTGCGCGACTACCAGGCCAGGGAACTGGCCTACGGCCTGAAGATACCCAAAGCCAATTTCTGCGAATTCACTGACCTGGTCAGGAGCCTGGCCCGGATGTTTATGGAGATCGACGCCAGCCTGGTGGAGATAAACCCGCTCGCCATCACCGGGGACGGCCGGCTGATAGCCGTGGACTCCAAGATAGTCACCGACGACAACGCGCTGTTCAGGCACAAAGACCTGGCCGCCAAGCCGGACCATGAAGCCACCCCGGTGGAGCGCGAGGCCAGAGAGATAGGGATAAATTACATAGGCCTCGACGGCAATATCGGCTGCATGGTCAACGGCGCGGGCCTGGCCATGGCCACGCTCGACACGGTCAAGCTGGCCGGCGGCGACGCGGCCAATTTCCTCGACGTGGGCGGCGGCGCCAACGTGGACCAGATTACCCGCGCCTTCCAAATCATACTGAAGGACCCCAAGGTGAAGGCCGTCATGGTCAACATTTTCGGCGGCATCATGAAATGCGACAATATCGCCTCGGGCATAGTAGAGGCCTCCAGGCGGGTCAGCATAAAGGTCCCCATGGTGGTGCGCCTGGAAGGCACCAATGTCAAGGAAGGCAAGGCTATACTCGCCAGGTCCGGCCTCAAACTGGAGCAGGCCGATTCGCTCTGGGAGGCCGCGCGCAAGGCCGTCGCGGCCGCTAAATAGGAGACTCCCGATGTCAATACTTCTAGACAAGAACACCAGGCTCGCGGTGCACGGCCTGACCGGCGCGCAGGGCTCTTTCCACGCCGGGCAGTGCATGGAATACGGTTCAAAAGTGGTCGCCGGCGTGACGCCGGGCAAAGGCGGGACGTCCCATCTGGGAGTCCCGGTCTTCAATACGGCCAAAGAAGCGGTCCGCGAAACGGGGGCCAACGCCTCCCTGATCTTCGTCCCCCCGCCTTTCGCCGCCGACTCCATACTGGAAGCGGCCGCGGCCGGAACGCGCACGGTCATCTGCATCACAGAGGGCATACCGGTCTGCGACATGGTGCGAGTGAAGCACACGCTCAAAGCCTGGAAAGCCGCCGGAATGGACGTCACGCTGGTCGGCCCCAACTGCCCCGGCGTGATAACCCCGGAAGAATGCAAGGCTGGCATAATGCCGGGCTATATCCACAGGAAAGGCCCGGTGGGAGTGGTCTCCCGCTCGGGCACGCTGACTTACGAAGCCGTCTGGCAGCTTACCTCGCTGGGGCTGGGCCAGTCCACGGTGGTGGGAATAGGCGGCGACCCGGTGCAGGGCCTCAATTTCGTCGACACTCTGGAACTTTTCCAGGCCGACCCGGAAACTAGGGCGGTCGTAATGATAGGCGAGATAGGCGGCGCGGCCGAAGAGGACGCGGCGAGGTTCATAAAGGACAGGATGAACAAGCCTGTGTTCTCTTTCGTGGCCGGCAAGACCGCGCCCCCCGGCCGCCGCATGGGCCACGCCGGCGCGATAGTGGAAGGCGGGGCCGGCACCCACGCCGGCAAGGTGGCGGCCTTCAGGGCCGCGGGCATCACCGTGGTGGAGAATCTCTCGGATATGGGCCGCACGGTGGCGGAGAAGTTCGGAGCGGCGGCGAAGAAATGATAACCCGCTATAAACTGGAAAACGGCCAGCTCAAGGAGGCCACCGAGGGCCCGCACCGCGTCACGGTGGCGGTCAACCCGGACGAGGCCGAGCGCAAGGTGCTGCTGACCGAGTTCGCTGTTGACGAACACAACCTCCATTCCTCGCTGGACCCGGAGGAGCCGGCCCGCCTGGAAATAGAGGCGGACCGCCTGGAGCTCATCTTCAAGCGGCCCAAGAACTACTCCTCGAAAGACCATTTCCTCTTCAAGGTCTCGTCGATGGGGCTGTTCCTTTTCAAGGACGGGCTGCTGGTGGTGCTCTCCGAGGAAATGCCCCTCTTCAGCGGCAAGCACTTCAGGCACGTCGCCGGTCTCAGGGAGATCTTCCTCAAGCTGCTCTACAACGCCATCTCCCACTTCATGGAGCATCTCAAGGTGATAAACATGATCGCCGACGAGATCGAGACGAAGATAACGAGGTCGATGGAGAATCGCTACCTCCTCAACATGTTCACGCTGGAGAAGAGCCTAGTCTACTACCTCAATGCCATCAACTCCAACGCTTTCGTTATAGAGCGGCTGAAGGCCAACGGCGAGAAGCTCGGTTTCTCCGAGCGCAGCCGCGAGTTCATCGACGACGTGCTCATCGAGAACACCCAGTGCTACCGGCAGGCGGAGATCTATTCCAACATCTTCGCCTCGCTCGTCGGCGCGCGCGCCTCGATAGTCAGCAACAACCTCAACATCATGATGAAGAACCTCAACGCCGTCGTCATCGCCGTCGCGGTGCCCAGCTTCTTCGCGGGCGTGGGAGGCATGTCCGAGTTCTCCGCCGTGACCGGCATAGACAACTGGTACATATCCTACTCCGTATTCCTGGCGCTTATGCTGCTTCTGGGCGTCACCGTCTTCTACCTGATCAGGCGCTGCGAAAAACATTAGCGGATGCCAAGGATATTCATTTCCAGCCTGGGCTGCCCCAAGAACCTGGCCGACGCAGAAATCATGGCCGGCGAACTGGCCGGCGCCGGCTGGGAGATAGTATCCGACGAGAGCGCGGCCGACGCCGCGCTGGTCAACACCTGCGCCTTCCTAGGTTCGGCCGTAAAGGAATCCGAAGCCGAGATACGCCGGCTGCTGGCGCTCAAAAAACGCGGGCTGCTCAAAAAGGTGATTATAGCCGGCTGCCTGACCGAGCGCATGAAGGGCTCGCTGCTCGCGAAGTTCCCGGGCGCGGACGCGGCCATCGGGGCAGGGGCCTTGAGGGAAGCGGCCTTCGCGCTGGAAACCGGGGGACTGCTTCTCTCTCCGCACGCGGCGCTGGAGGCCCCGCCGCTCAAGCTGCGCTTGACCGCGCCGCACAGCGCCTACCTGAAGATCGCCGACGGCTGCGATAACCGCTGCGCCTACTGCCTGATCCCTTCCCTGCGCGGGCCTTTCCGCTCAAAGCCGCTGGAGGACGTCATCGCGGAAGCCCGGGCCCTTGCGGAAAGCGGCGCCAAGGAACTTTCCCTGATAGCCCAAGACACCACGCTCTACGGCGCCGACCTCTACGGCAAGCCGGCGCTGGCCCGGCTGCTGCGCAAGGTCTCGGGGATAAAAGGGCTCCGCTGGATACGGGTCATGTACGCCTATCCGGAACGGGTCACGCCGGAACTGCTGCGCGTGATGGCCGGCGCCGATAACATCTGCCGCTACCTGGACCTGCCGCTGCAGCACGCCTCCGATGCGATGCTCAAGGCCATGAACCGCCGCTCGACGGAGAAAGTTCTTCACCGGACATTGGCGTCCATACGCCGCCTGCTGCCGGGCGCGGCCATCAGGACCAATTTTATAGTCGGCTTTCCGGGCGAGACGGACAAGGATTTCGCGCGGCTGCTGCGCTTCGTCAAAGAGGAGCGCCTCGACAATGTCGGCGTTTTCAAATATTCCCGGGAGCCCGGCACTTCTGCCGCCGGCCTGCCGGGCCAGGTCCCCGATAAGGTCAAGACCGCCAGGATGAACGAGCTCCTCTCGGCGCAGGCGGCCGTCGTGGACGGCCTCAACGCCGGTCTGGTCGGGAAGGTTTTCGAGGTCCTGATGGACTCTCCCCGCTTCGGCCGCACCTACCGCGACGCCCCCGAGATAGACGGCACGGTGGAGGTCGCGGCAGCCGCCTGCAAGAAGCCCAGGGCCGGCGACTTCCTCCGCGTACTGATAACTTCAGCCCGCGGCTA
>CAZVWK010000044.1:12628-17057 GCA_964631475.1 uncultured Elusimicrobiaceae bacterium
AAGCGTCAGCCGGCTGCCGGGGATCTGGTAAAGGTAAGGATCACCGAAGCCGCGGGCTACAGCCGGAGAGCCGTCTTAGCCTAAATCGTCCCGCCGGGCTTTCCACGCCGTTAACAGGCGCGCCGACGGACGCATCCGGACCGCCGCTACCTGGTCCAGCAATCGCGACCCCACCGGTCCAGGTAACCTTTCCTGGAACCAATGGCCGCCTCCGCCATACCGCCGTCAAAATCCCCTATCGAATCGTATTTCGGCTCGCTGAGCGGTTCGCCATTGGCCCGCAACAACTGCCACTTGCCGTCTTTCAGCGCCTTTATAAGGCCGAAATCGGCCCTCTCCATGCGCTCGAAATGGCCGGCCCTATTGATAACCATGCCGTCCCGGCCTATCAACATGGCCATTTTTGTATCCCGGATACTCACATCCACTATGGAGGTTCCCTTTATGAACGGGCCGGCCTGCCCCCTGGTCCGGACGACGACAGCGCCGGTCTTGTCGATAAAATCCCACCTGTAGTACAGCTGGCCATTCGGGTTTTTCAGGTCCAGCGGCAGAGCGGCCAGTCCTTCCGAGAAATAAAAATTTTTCGCGGGGATGAGGAGAAGCCCCGGCAATGTCAGCGGGATGACGGGCTGTCCGTTCCGGTCAATGAAACTCCACTCGCTCTTGTGTTTCACCGCCGCCAGGCCCTCGGAAAAGTGGCCGGCCTGCTCATATTCCGCCGGCAGAACCTCCCTCCCCAGCCGGTCCATGAAACCGAACTGCCGGTTCAGTTCGACACGGGCCAGTCCCTCCTGAAAAGGGAAAACGCTGTCGTACTTGACCGGGGCGAGTTCCCAGCCTCCGCGGTCGATAAGCCCGTACTTGGAGCCTGATTTCACGATGGCCGAACCGTCCCTGAAATCGGAAACGTCGTCGTAAACGAAAGGTATGGCCTCGGCCCCGGCGGTATCGATGTAGCCCCATTTGCCGTTTTTCCTGGCCCAGACCAGCCCTTCGGAAAAGTCGCCGGCCTCCTCATAGACGGCCGGGACGACCAGCTTCCCGCTCCTGTCTATAAATCCCCAGCGGCCGTTCTTCTTCACCTTGGCGAGGCCGCCAGAAAAAGAGCCGGCCGCCTCGTAGCGCTGCGGCCCTATGACCACGCCGCCGTCAGCGCCAATATAGCCGCGTTTATCCCCGTCGCGGAAAACAGCCAGGCCCTCGCTGAAAACTATGATATTGTCGTGCCCGGCGGGGATATACTGCGAACCGTCATGATTGCAAAAGCCGGCTTTTTTCCCGTCAGTGCAGGGCCAGGGCAGGTACTCACGGACGCTCGCGTAATGCGGCGCATCCGGGCCGTAGGCCGCGGCGTATTTCAGCGCGAAAGCCGACTTCTGCGCCGGAGTGACCGCCTCCATCGCCAGCATTTTAGACAGCCGGGCGTAATCCTGCTCCGCCGCCGCGGCCCGCTCGGACAACGCCTTCTCCCGACGGGACCGGCTTTCCGAATAGGCCCGCCATTTTTCCGCCCGTTTAAGGGCCAAGTCACGGTACTGCGGCAGTTCCCTGGAAATGCAGTCCCACCCTACCGCGATGGCGGCGTAATCCGTGGAACGCTTTTCAAGCCGCAGAAGAGCGTCGTACTTCTCCAGGGCGGCCATATCAACGCCGCTGAAATCGGGACGCTCCCCGGCAGGGCTCAGGGCCGGCGGCTCCGGGATGCCCCGCTGCTCTGGCTCGAAGGAAATGGCCAGCTCCACTTTACCGTCGAAAGTCCCGCGCGAAGCGCGCTTCTCCCAGTCCCTGGCGATGATATATTCTTTGCCTAAAAGCAGCACCCCGCTTGCCGAGTCCACCACCCGCAGGTTCACGCGAGAAGCCGAACCGTCGAGGTCCTCTACGGTGCCCGTTATCATCGCACCGGCACCGGCCAGCTTCCCCAGGTCGGCGACGGTCCGCTCGTCGTAAGCGCCGCTGGCTTCCAGCTTTTTCTCGCGCAGGACCTGCTCCACCAGCTTCCGCTCCGTTATGGCGACACCCTGGCCGGCGAGATGCACGATAAGGGCCTCGCTTATCTTAACGGAAGCGACGGAAAGCTTGCCGTCGTAGTACGGAAAATCGAGGACGGCCAGCGGGGCCTTTCCCGCCCCACCGACCCCTTTCTGCTTAAGTTCCACCGCCACGGAAACGGCCATTTTCTGCAACGACAGCGGCTCCGCGGCCAGACAACTGGCCGGCATAACCTGCGCCGCCAATGACAGGGCAATTAGAAATTCTGCTCGCATGGGACATCCCCCGGCGGCGCTCCTTTGCGGGACTATATGGCGCCGCACGACTCAGCCGCAATATGATAACAAAAATTTGACGCGAAAATTATGCCGGCGGAAACCCCTGGAACCCGGCGACTTTTTTCATTCCGGCCTTTCGGCGGGGCCATTGAAGGGACCGCGGACCGACGAGGATCTTTCGGCGGCGGCAAAAAAACGGTCGTGCGCATGCCTCCCGTGCTTCTTAACAGCCCCAGCGGCGGAGGGGGTCGCTTGCAAGAAAACAGGCAACCGCATCTGCTAAACTATGACAGTGATCGTCCGGAATAAACCAGCAGCAGGGGTCTACCGCGATTTCACGGCACATCTGATCTGCTCCGTCCTCCTGCTCATAGCGGCCGCGACGTGGTCCGCGGACGGCAAACCCGCCGGAACGGCCGACTGGGTGGTACACAAACTCGATTCCTGGGAAATTTCCACGCCCGAAGGGTTCGGCTTCAGGCAGAACGGGATAGGGAATGGCTTCAGGGAGTGGTCACGCGAGTGGGACAAGCAGTACCTGTCACGTCCCGACGCGGAGGGATGGGTATCTTATAGTGAAAGGATAACGGTAACTGTCGGCAGGACCGCGAACACCCGCTGCGGGGCCGTGCCGCTGCCCCCCCGGTAGCGGAAAGTCCGGCGGCGCGACGGAAAGGATCAGGGTTTCGCCCGTGACCGAAGGGAAACATTACGGCATCCCGACCAGGAAATTCACCGTGCTTTCAGAAAAGACCGATCGCGGGGAAAAATGCATGGAGCATAATTACGCCGTGGAGGCCGTTTCCGGGAAATACGGGACGATAGACCGGATAGAAACCTCCTACATCTATGAAGTCTCCTACCGTGAGGACATGCCCCCGCCAGCAGCCCTCACGCAGGCCGGTAACGGCGGACCCAACTACAAGACCTATCTGCTGATCCTTGCCACCCTGAAACCGCGAAAAACTCCGCCCGTCAGTCAGAAAGCGGGCAAGAGGAAATACGGGACCGTACCGGTGATCCGCTAAGCCGTAAATTAAAGCGCCAATAAGCCGGCTCCAGCGCTCCGCAGATGCTCCTGACCGACAGCTGGACCGCCCGGCTGAATAATAACTATAATATTAGCAATGTCCTCCATAGCGCCTATGGAGGCGTTTTTGTCATTCCCGGAAACGGAGTTTTAATTTGACCACACCCGCAATACAGGCCAGGCAGACCTTTTACCTCCCCTTTTCCGAGGAGGCCCAGTCCCGGCTGGGCGATCTGGGAGCCCCCTGCACGGTAACCGCGGGGGAGCACGGACCTGCTTTCAGGGACGGCCGCGCCCCTGAAGGCGTTTTCATCCCCCCCTGCCTGCCGGCGCACCTCGGCGACCCGGCCTTCCTGGCCTCCCACGGACTGCGCTTCGCGTATGTGGGCGGGTCCATGGCCAACGGCATCAGCTCGACGGCCATGGCCGAGGCCCTGGGAAAAGCGGGCATGCTGGGCTTTTACGGCGCCGCGGGCCAGCCGGTAGAGGAAGTCGAAAAGGCGATAGACCGCCTGCAGGCCGTCGGCATAGCCTCCGGCACCTGCGGCGCCAGTGGCGCTGTTCCGGCCGCCGGCGACATTCCATACGGCTTCAATCTCATACACAGCCCTTCCGACCCGGCTCTCGAAGCTGCCCTGGTAGACCTGTATCTCAAGCGCGGGGTCCGGCTGGTGGAGGCCTCGGCTTTCATCGGCCTCACCCTCCCCCTTATCCGCTTCCGCACGGCCGGCATACGCCGGGCGGCGGACGGGTCCATAGAGACGCCCAACCGCGTCATCGGGAAGATATCGCGCGTGGAAGTGGCCGAACGCTTTTTCTCGCCCCCGCCGGAAAAGTTCCTCAGGGAACTCGTCTCGCGAGGCGAGCTGACCGAGGAGCAGGCCGGACTGGCGGCGCTCGTCCCCGTGGCCGAGGACGTGACGGCCGAGGGCGACTCCGGCGGCCACACCGACAACCGCCCGCTGGTCAACCTGCTGCCGACAATCATAGCCCTGCGCGACAGGATACAGGCCGTCCGCGGCTATTCGCGGCCCCCGCGCGTGGGCGCGGGCGGCGGAATCGCCACCCCCGAATCCGCGGCCGCGGCCTTCATGATGGGCGCGGCCTATATCGTGACCGGCTCGGT
>CAZVWK010000045.1:0-16899 GCA_964631475.1 uncultured Elusimicrobiaceae bacterium
GATCGGCTTCCCGGTAAGGCTTATGGAAAGCCCGGCCGAGGCGTAATAGGGGTCGAACTGCAATTCCGGGGTGACCTTGCTCTCCTCACCGGCGGCTGCCGGCAGCGCCATGGCGAGTATCAGCGCGGCGCAGAGGGGTTTCATGTGCGCTTGAAGAATACCGCCGAGAGCGGCGGCAGGGTTATCCGCAGCGACCACGGGCGTCCGTGGGCGGGCTCCTGCGAGGCCTCGACGCCGCCGAAATTGCCCAGCCCGCCGCCCCAGTAGGCCGGCGCGTCGCTGTTGAGGAGCTCCTTCCAGAAGCCCCCGTCCGGCACGCCCACGCGATAGCCGTAGCGCGGGACCGGCGTGAAGTTGGCCACCATGAGAACGGCGTCCTCTTCTTTGGTCCCTTTGCGAATCACCGCGGCCACGCTCTGCTGGGAGTCGTTGGCGTCTATCCACTCGAAGCCATGGGAGGAGCAACTCAGCTCATGCATAGCCGGCTCGGACTTGTAGAGCGAGTTGAGGTCCCGCAGCCAGGCCTGCATGCCGGAGTGCGGGGGGAAACCCGCCTCGTGCCAGTCGAGGCTGCGTTCGTGGTTCCACTCTTTCCACTGGCCGAACTCGCCGCCCATGAAGAGCAGTTTGTGGCCCGGCTGGGTGAACATCCACCCGTAGAGCAGCCGCAGGTTGGCGAACTTCTGCCAGTCGTCGCCGGCCATCTTGGTCAGCATGGAGCCCTTGCCGTGCACGACCTCGTCGTGCGAGAGGGGCAGCACGAAGTTCTCGCCGAAGGCGTAGAGCATGCGGAAGGTCAGGTCGTTGTGGTGGAACTTGCGGTGCACCGGGTCTTTGGAGAAATAGCGCAGGGTGTCGTGCATCCAGCCCATGTCCCATTTCAGGCCGAAGCCGAGTCCGCCAAGGTAGGTCGGGCGCGAGACCATGGGCCAGGCCGTGGATTCCTCCGCGTATGTCTGGACCTCCGGGTAATTCTGGTAGACGACGGCGTTGAACTGCCGCAGGAACTTTATGGCCTCGAGGTTCTCGTTGCCGCCGTGGCGGTTGGGCACCCATTCGCCGTGCTTGCGGGAATAGTCGAGGTAGAGCATGGACGCGACGGCGTCCACGCGCAGGCCGTCTATATGGAACTTGTCAAGCCAGAAAAGCGCGGAGCTCAGCAGGAAGCTCTTCACCTCGTTGCGGCCGAAATTGAAGATGGCGCTCTTCCAGTCCGGGTGGAAGCCCTGGCGCGGGTCGGCGTGCTCGTAGAGATGCGTGCCGTCGAAGAAGGCCAGGCCGTGCTGGTCGGAGGGGAAGTGGGCCGGGACCCAGTCTAGGATGACGCCGACGCCGGCCCGGTGGAGGCTGTCTACGAGGAACATGAAGTCCTGCGGCGTGCCGTAGCGGCTGGTCGGGGCGAAATAGGAGGTGGACTGGTAACCCCAGGAACCGTAGAAAGGATGCTCGGCCACCGGCATGAACTCTACGTGGGTGAAGCCCATGTGCGCGAGGTAGGCGGGCAGTTCGGCGGCAAGTTCGCGATAGGTCAGGGGCCTGTCGGCTTCCTCCGGCTTGCGCCGCCAGGAGCCCAGGTGCATCTCGTAGATTGAGACCGGGCTGTTGAGGCCGCACTTCCCGCCGCGCGACTTCATCCAGTCGCCGTCGGCCCACTTGTAGTCCAGGCTCCAGACGACGGAGGCGGTCCTGGGCGGGACTTCTGCGGCGAAGGCGAAAGGGTCGGCCTTTTCGCAGGAATAGCCGCCGTAACGGGAGGCGATGAAATACTTGTAGTTCTGCCCCTGCTTCACCCCGGGGATGATCCCCTCCCAGATGCCGGAATAACCGCGCTGCGTCAGCGGGTGGCTTCCCCGGTCCCAGCCGTTGAAATCCCCTATGACGTGTACGGACTTCGCGTTGGGGGCCCAGACGGCGAAGCGTGTGCCGTCCTTGGCGGGATGGGCACCCATGCGGTCGTAGAGCCGCAGGTGGTTGCCCTCGTTGAAAAGGTAAAGGTCCTGGTCGCTCAGCGCCCGTATGTCTTCGGTCTTTTTTTTCGCAGCCATTGCGTTCTCCGTCCCGGCGGCGGCGCGCCGTAGAGAGAATTGTACAAAAAATGGCGCGCGCCCTATTTTTGTATACTTTTCCGCATGAAGAGTCTTGTTTTATTCCTGCTGCTGCCCGCTTTTGCGGCGGCTTCGCCCGCCGACTTCGTAAAGAAGGCCCGGGCCTCGGCCGCGCTCTCGGGCGCCTCCTGGGGGCTTGCCGTAGTGGACGCCGCCACCGGGAGGGAGATATTCTCCCGGGACGCCGATCTAAACCTAGTCCCCGCGAGCACGATGAAACTGCCGGTCACGGCGGCCGCGCTGGAATACCTCGGCCCCGAAAAAAGATTTGTCACCAGGCTGGCCGCCGTGGAAAAACCCCGGGGAGGCGTCCTGGCCGGAGATCTTTACCTGATCGGCGGCGGCGATCCTTCGCTGGGGTCGGAAATAATACGGAACGCCCCCTCCTTGTCCGGGGTGTACTCGGGATGGGCGGAGGGGCTGAAGGCCCGCGGTATAGTTTCGGTGCGGGGGGGCGTCCTGGCGGACGAGAGCCTGTTCGATAGTTTCCAGCCCGGCTCCTGGTCCTGGGAGGACATCGGCAACTACTATGCCGCCAGCCCTTCCGCCCTTACGGCCAACGACAACCAGTACAGGATATACTTCAGGCCCGGGTCGGAGCCCGGCGCCAGGGCCGAGGTGGTCAGGACCGATCCCCCGATGCCCGGTATCGCTTTCGACAACCGGATGCTGACCGGCCCCGAGGGCTCCGGCGACAACGGCTATGTCTTCGCTTTTCCGGGCCAGCGTTCCGCCGTGCTGCGCGGCGCCGTCCCCATGGGGCAGGCGGAGTTCGCGATAAAGGCCGCGCTGCCCGATCCGGCTGTTTTCGCCGCCGGCGCGCTTACGGACAGCCTCTCCGCTTCGGGGATAAAGGTGTCCGGGCTTCCGGCCAGGGGCAAGGCTCCGCCGGCGGCTTATGAGCTGGCCTCGTCCACCTCGGCGCCGTTGGCGGAGATAGTCAGGGCGCTCAACAAGCGCAGCTTCAATCTCTACGCCGAGATGCTCCTGCGCCACATCGGGCTTGAGAAAGGCGCGGGTGGGACGCCGCAGGAGGGGCGGAAAGCCGTCGCCGCCTTCCTGACGGCCGGGGGCGCGCCGGCGGATTCCTTCCAGGTGGCGGACGGCTGCGGCCTGTCGCGCAATAATCTGGCGCGGGCCGGCGCTTTCGCCAGGCTGCTGGCCTACGCCTACGGCAAGCCCTGGTTCCCGGTTTTTTACGATTCTCTGCCCTTCCCGGGAGACCCTGACGCCGGGGGGAGCATGCGTCGGCTCGGGGTGGGGACCCCGCTCGAGGGGGCGCTGCGCCTCAAGACCGGTTCCCTGCGCGGGGTGCGGGCTTACGCGGGCTACCTTAAGACTAAAAAAGGCCGGACCCTGGCCTTCTGCTCCATCGTCAACAATTACACGGCTTCCGGCGCCGCTGTCGACGAGATCCATCGGGAACTGCTGCTGGAGATACACGGCAAATACTAGCCTGTCGGGCGAATAAAAAGGCCCGCGGAGCGCGCGGGCCTTTTTATTGGCGCCGTCAGCCGCTCAGATGCTTTCCCTGGCGGCGTAGGGGTCCTTGAATTCCATGCTCCTGTCGAAGCCCAGTTTCCTCGCGCCCCTGTTCTCCAGGTATTTCCTGAGCTCCAGGTCGGTCTTCGCCGGGGCCGCCACGCCGGCCCGGGCCAGCGCCTGGCGCAGCAGCGCCTCGGACTTGCGGGCGAAAGCGCCGGCGTCGCCCAGCACGCGCAGCGTCTCGTCGGGGTGGTGGAAGCCCATCGAGTTCTCCGCTCCGATGAACACCACGCGGTAGAAGGCCTGCTCGTAGTTCTCCCTGGCCTCGTCGTAAAGCGCCTTGTCTATTTTCTTCCCGCCTGAGGAGGCCTTGTGGGCCAGTTCGAAGAGTTTGGCCGCCTCGGCCGTGGCGTAGCCGGCGCGTATGAGCAGAGAGACGGTCCTGTCCTGTATCTGGTAGACCCGCTCGCGCAGCCAGCCCTCGCCCTGGGAGTGGCAGGTGATGCAGGCCTTCATGTCCTTCTTGAGCGGGCTCATGACGCGGTGGTCGGAGATCTTGGCAGAGCCGACGCGCGTGTAGGGCATATGGCAGTCGGCGCAGGCCAGCCCCGCCCGCCAGTGGGTGCTGGCGTTGGAGAACAGCTCGAACTCCGGGTGGCGCAGGAAGCCCAGCTTGAAGCCGGTGACCTGCTGCGTCCACTCTAGGTGCGCCGGGTCGCTCTTTATCTTTTCTATGATGTCCTCTATGCGGATGGCGCCGAATTTCGAGTTCTGCCAGGGGAAGAAGACGCCCTGCGACTTCATGTCCTTGTCCTTGGGCACCACATAAGTCACGTGGCACTGCGCGCAGACCAGCGAGCGCATCTCCTGCCGCGAAAGCCGGGACTGGTCCACACTGAGGTCCGCCAGCGCCTTGCCCAGAGTGAACTGGTTGCGCAGCCTCAGCGACATGTCGGCCGGGTTATGGCACTGTATGCAGGCCACGCCCAGTTCGCGGTGCTCCTTCGGCAGCCAGGAATGGGCCTCTAGGAAGGGCTTGGAAAAATAATCCTTTCCGTGCTTTTCCTGCAGTTCCTGCGCGTAGGGTGTCTTGCAGGTGAGGCAGACGCCGCCGGCCTTGAGCCGTGACTCGTCTATCTCCAGCACGTCGGTGAGCATATGCCAGTGGCCGCGCGGCTCGTTGTATTCTATGCCGAAGCCCCAGCCCTTGTAGAGCAGGGCCATGAACGGGAATTCGGAGAGTTTGTCGTAGATCTTCCCGTCGGTGTCCCAGCCCGGCTTGTAGCGGCTTTTGCCGGCGGGCGTCTTTTCGGCGGTCTTGCGCCAGAGTTCGTATTCGAGCGGGTAGACCTTGCCCCATTCCGCCGGCTCGTAGGTCCCTTCCTTTATTTCGGCTATCTTTATCGGCTCGGCCCGCTTGGTGCAGGCGGCCAGCGCCAGGGCGGCCGCGGCCGCGAACAATATTCTTTTCATTTCTCCTCCGTGTGTCTTTCTCCCCGCAGTCCGGTGCGCCTGTGGGCGAGGCCCCTGTGGCAGTCTATGCAGGCGCGGGTGGTGTCCATGCGCGCCATAAGTTCTCCGTGGCAGCGTATGCAGTTCTTCTGCAGTACCCGCTTGCCGTGTTCGGTAAGGCTTATCTCGTCATGCTCCCGCAGCCCCGAAAATTCGAAGAAGACGTCCTTGCCGCCGTCTATGGCTTTCCAGAGATAATGGTTGGCGGGATTGTCGTTGGGCAGGTGGCAGTCGATGCACCAGTTCTGACGGTGGGAAGAAAGTCTCCAGTCCTTATGCTGTTCCTTCATCGAATGACAGGAACCGCAGAAGGAAGGGGTTTCGGTCAGCGTGACCAGGCGAGGGGGGCCGAAAAGCATGAAGAGCGCGCCCCCGCCCGCGAAAACGGCCAGGGCGGACAGCCGCAATACCAGTTCCTGGTTCTTCTTGAGCGGCGCCAGCCAGCCGTCCCGGGAGCGGGGCAGCCTCTCCGCCGCGCGGAGCAATTGTGCCTTTACCTTTTCAAGCGCGTCCATCTCCGCCGGTCCTTTACGCGTAACTGTGCAGCCCGCCGAGGAGGAAATTCACCCCGAGGTAAGTGAAGATTACAAGAAAAAGCCCAAGGACGGCAAGGCGGCAGAGGGCGGTCGCGCCGGCCCCGCCCGTTTTATTCATATGAAGGAGCCCGGCGTAGAAAAGCCAGGTGATGAGAGACCAGATCTCTTTCGGGTCCCAGCTCCAGTACGAGCCCCAGGCGGCTTCCGCCCAGACCGAACCGGTTATTATGCCCGCGGCAAGCAGGAGGAAGCCGGCTTTTATCAGCGAGCGCACGGCCGGCGCGGCCTGTTGCTCCTTCTTCGTGAGGAAAGCCCAGGCCCCGTAAACTCCGGCCACGCCCAGCGCCGCATAGGCCGCCATGGCCGTCAGGACATGGAAGATCAGCCAGTTGGAGCGCAGCGCCGGCATGAGTGGGGAGAGGTCGCGGCGGGCCAGCGAGGCGCCGGCCAGCAGGGCGCAGAGCAGGAAGAGGGCGGCGGGTCGGACGGCCGTCGCCCTGCCCCGGGCGCAGAGGGCTGCCGCCGCCGTGAAGCAGGCCGTGACCAGGAGCGATTCGTGCTGGTTAGACATCGGGGGGCGCCCGGTTTCCTTCCAGATGAGGCCCAGGAGCAGGGTCAGCGCGGCCAGGGCGGTCCAGCCGGCCGGACGCCACCAGGCCGCGGTGCGGGCGGAGAGAGAAAGGGCGAAGGCCGCCAGCGCGGCCGCGAAAGAAATATTCTGCGCCAGGCTTAAAGTATCCATAAAATCAGTCCCGCGGCGATGAGCGCGAAGCCGGCGTAAACCGGCCAGATTCCCGGATCCCGCTTGACCAGCAGCGTCGACGAGGCCGGGTCGGCCGGGTCATAGCCGTGCTGGTAGAGTTTGTAGCCGTAGAAAGAGGCCGGGCTGTTGACGCCTATCACCGTCCGCAGTTCTTCTCCGTCGGCTTTGAGTTCCACTTCGCTTTCGTAGCCCGCGGGTCGCGCCCCTTCCACGCGCAGCAGCAGGTCCGGGCGCCCGCCGCCGTGAGGGGACGGCAGGCCTGCGAAAAGGAGGGTCTTTTCCGTCTTAGCGCCGGAACTTATCTCCAGCTCCGCGGCGGGGTTGAAATAGAAATGGGACTTCTCCTCGCGCTTCCCGTCCGGGCCGATGCCGAGGTCGCGGAAAAGCCGCAGTACCCTGACTCCCGTCCCGTCCGGCAGCTCGAAAGAGTCGCCCGGCAGGAGCGGCAGTGCCGTTCCTCCGGCCGCCAGGGAATATTCAGGCTCACCGTCGTAGAGGACGCGGAAGGATATGAGTTTCACGGAGAAAGGCAGGCGGTAAACGGCGGTCCCGGCGCGGGCCTCGCGGGCTTCGTAGCCGGTCGTCAACTGCATCTGCGCGCTGAACTTCCAGGCGCCGCTGGCGAAACCGCCGCCGATGACCAGCAGTACGCCGGCGTGCAGCAGGAGCGACCGGCGGGGGCAGGAGGCGAAGCGCAGCGCCTGGCAGGCCGCGGTGTCGAGCAGCAACGCGGCACCGAGCGCCATGAACCACCAGCGGCCGTAGACCGGCTCGCCGCGGTTGAAAGCGGTCTCCCAGGCAAGAGCCGCTGATATGAGAAAAAGCAGGGGGAAGAACACCCTGAGGCTGCCGGCGAAAGAAAGGAGCCTCTTCATCCGAGTATGGGGCGCAGAAAGCCCCCATGCTTCCTTATGAGCGCGCAGGCCGCTTTCCGGGAAAGGCCCCTGCGGGCCATGACTATCGAGGTCTTGACCTCGTCGCCGGTCTCGGCCAGCAGCCTGGCCGCCTCTTCAGGGCCGACCCCGCCGAGGCGGGAGACGATGCGCGCCGCGCGCAGTTCCAGCTTCCGGGAGGTCGTGCGCACGTCCACCATCCAGTTGCGGTAGACCTTGCCCGAGATTATCATGGCCGAGGTTGTGAGCATGTTGAGCGCCAGCTTGGTCGCGGTGCCGGACTTCATGCGCGTGGAGCCGGAGATCGGCTCCGGGCCGGCGTCTATGGCTATGACGCAGCGGGCCGCGGGAACTTTCTCGCGGTAGTTGCAGGTCAGCAGGACGCCGAAGGCGCCCTTCTTTTTCGCCGCTTCAAGTCCGCCCAGCACGTAAGGTGTGACGCCGCTGGCGGCTATGCCCACGACCACGTCCCCTTTTTTGACGCGGCGGCTTATCTCCCGGAAGCCGTTGGCCCGGCTGTCCTCCGCGCCTTCCTTGGAGAGGAAGACGGCGCTGTCGCCGCCGGCCATGAGCGCCTTGAAAGTGCCCGGCTTCACGCCGTAAGTCGGGGGCAGTTCGGCCGCTTCCAGCACTCCCAGCCGGCCGCTGGTGCCGGCGCCGATGAACACGATGCGCCCCCCTTTCAGGAAGGTCAGGGAGATCTCCCTGGCGGCCTTCTCTATGGCGGGGATGGCCCGCGCCACAGCGCGGGGAACGCCCGCGTCCTCCCGGTTGAGCTTCTCCAGGACGCGCCGCAGCGGTATCCTGTCGAGGTCGAGGGTGCGGGGGTTCTCGCGCTCCGTGGGCAGGTTGGAATACCGGGAAAATCTGTTATTCATTGTTTTCACCTTCCGCATAATCCTCGAGAGAGGTTCCTCCTTTCCACGGGGCCGGCTCCAGGCCGTCGGAAACATAAGTATCGGAGGAGGCCGCCACGGGCGGAAAAGAACTGTTGTTAATCCAGTCCAGTATCCTGCGCGCGCTGTAGCGGTTTATCAGTTCCGCGCCGAATCCCCTTGCTTCGACGAGAGTTATGACGTTCTCGGCGCCGCACGAGAGTTTTGCTATGTCGTTGAGGAGCTGGAATTCCTTGAACTGCCGCTCCCTGTTGGCCCCGGCCAGCATGAGCAGCGGCTTGCGCCCGTAGGCCCGCAGCGGGTTGACGACCAGCACGTCGTTCACGTTGAGGACCGGCGAGACGGCGATCACCTTTGGGATCTCCTTATAGATCGCCGCGGTCTTTATGGCGAGGTTGGCGCCCAGTATGGAGCCGGCGAGCACGATCCTTTCGGTGGCTATCGAGCGGGTAGAGAGGAACACCAGCGCGCCGTCCACGTCGCGTATCATCTTGTTGTATTCGTTGTCCGAGCCGCTGTGCCTGAAGTTCCTCCACGTTACGGTCGACCCGGACGGGTCCGAGACGCTGCGGCCGTGGCCGCGCAGGTCGGGGGCGAGCCAGCCGTAGCCGTAGCGCTTGAGCTGGGCCTGGAAGGTCTTCCATTCCGCGGCGGAACTTTTATGGGCGTGGAGGAGCAGGAGCAGCGGCGCCCCTTCCGCGGGCGGGAGGTAATCTGCGTGTATGGTCCAGCCGTCCGCGGCCTGGAAGGTGACGGCTTCCTCGGCGCGCGGCTGCTGCGCCGCGGCGGGTGGAGCAGTCAGGAGCAGCAGGCACAGTGCGGGCAGCAGGGTCATCGGTATATCCGCGCGGACGCGATTCAGGGAATGATCTCTTCGGGCTTGAACCAGATTCCTATCTCGCGCTCCGCCTCCTCCAGGTTCCCCGAGGCGTGCACCACGTTCTCGTAGTAGCCGTGCTTGCGGCATACGCGGCCGAAAGCCCCGCGTATGGTATCGGGCGAGGCGTCCTCCGGGTTGGTGGCTCCGACCGCGGCCCTTATGCTCTGCACGGCGTTCTCGCCCTGGTAGACCAGCGCGAGGACCCGGCGCTTGGGGTCCCCGTGGTATTCGCCCCTGATGAAATTTATCAGCCGTTCGAACAGCCCCTTGTCGGCGAAGGGGCCCTTTCCTTCCAGGAGCGCGTAATGCTCCCTGGCCAGCTTATCGGTAACCGAGGCTAGCTTGGCGCCGACAAGCTCCATGTGCGTGTTCTCCAGCCTGTCTATGGCCAGGCCGGCCAGGTGGCGCTGCATGCCGTCGGGTTTTATGAGTACGAGGGTCCTTTCTACGGCCATGGTCGGTTCTCCTTGTCGCAATCGCTTTTTTTAATTCTACATATTTTGCGCGCTGGTGTGACCAGGAGTCCGTTGATTCCGGACCCGCGCCGTGGTAAAATATCCCGGGGGAATTTATGGACGACAGCAAGGTTTTGTGCGGGCGCTGCCGCGAGCTGCTGAAGGTAGCCGAGCGCCTGAGGGACGATTTCGACGCCTGCTACCAGTACACCTGGTTCAGGTTCTCGCCTTTCAATCCCGATTACGCCCGGTGGAAGAAGGACGTGCGCGACCAGCTGGTCCGGGCCTTCGGCGCCAACAGTTCAAGGGTGCTCGAACTCGACCGTTGCGAGCGGGTCTACTCACAGTCGGCCCCGGGCACGCTTTTCGACCGCTACCTTGACGCTTTGAAAAGCGCCGTGTCGGCGCTCGAAGCCGCTCCGCCGGCCCCGCGGCCGGCGCCCGCCGCGCCCCCGACCTCCGACCGCGTCTCTTTCCGCGCCATCTCCCGCGACCTGCTGGCCCGCGCGGCCGGGTTGCGCGAAGAGGGGAATTTCCTCTCCTCCGCCGTCATGTGCGGCGCCGTACTGGAGAGCGCGTTGCGGCGCATCTGCGAGTCCGAAGGGCTGGCCGCCGGCGCCTGCGATTTCCCCAGGCTTTGCGAGGCGCTGCTCTCGAGGGGCTCGCTGGACCGGGAGGAGCACCGGCAGCTGATGCTCAGGTTCAGCCTCAAAAAGCTGGCCGAGCACTGCTACTCCGAGAAGCTGAACTCCGACAACGTGGGCGAGATGATCGCCTGGACCGGCTCCTTTCTGGACCGCCGGTTCCATTGAGGCCGGCGCCGGTTCAGGGCTGTTGCAAGCAAATAGAAATGTCCGGTAGTAGCGGCATTTAGAAATGTCCGCTTTGCTGCTGTGGCGCCGGCGTGTGGCGCCGCGTCTTGCCCCGCTAATAATATAATTGTAAAATTTTTGCGCAGCGGGGCCGTGGATCCGGCCGCCCAGGTCATTTCCGGAGGATACATGTCAAAGGTTATGGTGGTTGACGACGAAAAAGACGTCGTTTACCTTATCAAGGTCCTGATGGAGAGGGAGAAGTTCGAGGTGCTCGAGGCTTACAACGGCCTGGAGGCCTACAATAAGCTCACCGAGGACGGCCCAAACAAGGTCCTGCCGGACGCCATCATACTCGACATCATGATGCCCGAGATGGACGGCTACACCTTCCAGTCCAAACTGCAGGAGATGGACGGGCTCCGGGACATCCCGATAATAATACTTACGGCGAAAGGGCAGATGAAGGACCTCTTCGAACTTTCCTCGAACATCTTCGCCTTCGTTGAGAAGCCTTTCGAGCCCAAGAACCTCGTCAAGATCGTGCGCGACGCGCTGGCTTCCAGGCAATGAGCGGCAACACCCTCCAGGAGATAGTCGGCCACAACTATGGCAAGATAAAGGCCCTCCGCGAGCAGGGGATAGACCCCTATCCGCGGCGCTTCCAGATCACGCATTCCGCCGCGGACGCGCTGAAGCAGCCGGCCGATACCCGCGTGCGCTGCGCAGGGAGGGTGGTGCTGCTGCGCATGATGGGCAAGGCCGCCTTCGCCCATATCAAGGACGGCAGCGGCAAGATACAGATCTACGTTAAGAAGGACGCCGTCGGCGAGAAGGATTACGAGACCTTCAAGAAATTCGTGGGCGTCGGCGACTTCCTGGGCGTCGAAGGGCCTCTTTTCGTCACCAAGACCGGCGAACTGACCGTCAACGTCGAGAAACTGACCATCCTTTCCAAATCCGTGCGCCCGCTGCCCGAGAAGTGGCACGGCCTCACCGACCCCGAGACCCGCTACCGCGAGCGTTCACTGGACCTCATCTCCAACGACGAGGTCAGGCGGATATTCGTCAACCGCGCCAGGATAGTCTCGGGCGTGCGGCAGGTCCTGGACGGCGACGGCTACCTCGAGGTGGAGACGCCGGTGCTCTGCGCGCAGGCCGGCGGCGCCTCGGCGCGGCCTTTCGTCACTTTCCATAACGTCTACAAGAACGAGCTTTACCTGCGCATCGCCACCGAGCTGCCGCTCAAGAAGCTCATAATCGGCGGGTTCGACGGCGTCTACGAGATAGGCCGCATCTTCCGCAACGAAGGCGTGGACACCAGCCATAACCCGGAGTTCACCTCGCTCGAGGCCTACAAGGCCTACGGCGACTATAACACCATGGCCGAGCTGGCCGAGAAGATCTTCGCCCGCTGCTCCGAACTCACCGGCGTGACCGAGGTCGACTATAACGGGATGAGGATAAACCTCAAGCCCCCGTTCCGCCGAGTCTGCCTGCCGGAAATCTGGAAGGAGAAGACCGGGCGCGATATACACGAGGTGCTCAGCGGCAAGTCCTTCAACCGGGAGGCCCTGCGCGCGCTGGCCCGCGGGAAGGGCGTCGGCTTTTCCGACGACACCCCCTCGGCCAAGATCTTCGACCGGCTGTTCGAGGCCCTCGTGCAAGCCGACCTCGAGCAGCCCACCTTCGTCATGGACCATCCCACGGCCATCACGCCGCTGGCCAAGTGCAAGGAAGGGGACGAGTCCATCGTCGAACGCTTCGAGCTTTTCGTCGCCAAGATGGAACTCGCCAACGCATACACCGAGCTCAACGATCCGGAGGACCAGAAGGACCGGCTGCTCGAGCAGGTGCGCCAGCGCAGCGAGGAGAAGAACTCCGAGGCCGACGTGCTCGACAGGGATTTCATCGAGGCCATGGAGTACGGCATGCCGCCGACGGGCGGCATCGGCATAGGCATAGACCGCCTGGCCATGCTGTTCTCGGGCAAGCCCTCGATACGGGAAGTGATACTCTTCCCGCTGCTCAGGCTAGGCGACCAGCAGTAGCCGCCGGACAGCGGCGGGCGCGGCTTCTTTCTGCGGTGCGAAATATGGCTCCAGAGACTTTCATCGCCCTCAGGTACCTCAGCGCCAAGCGCAAGGGGCTGTTCTCCGTGGTCACCACGCTCATCGGTGTGGCCGGCGTCTCGCTCGGCGTCGCCGCCCTTATCGTCACGCTGTCCATCATGGACGGCTTCCAGACCGACATCCGCCGCAAGATAGTGGACGCGCAGGCCCATATCGTGGTCTACGGCCAGATGCGCCCGGGAGACGGGGAACGCGCCGCCGCCAGGATAGCGGCCGCGCCGGGAGTGCAGGCCGTTTCCGCCTTCGCGCTGGGGCAGGGCATAATAACTTTCGACAACCGCTCCACCGGGGCCGTGGTCAGGGGCGTCGATCCGGCCGCCGAGGCCAGGATCAACTCCCTCAAGGATTCGCTGGTGCGCGGTTCCTGGGACGGCCTCGCGTCCGCCGGAGGAGTTCCGGGCATAATACTCGGCGAAGAACTGGCCAAGGGGCTGGGCGCCTGGACCGGCGACGAGGTTATACTGGTTTCGCCGCGCTCGGCCGACTCGGGCCTGGGCCTGCTGCCGCGCATGAAGAAGTTCCGCGTCGCCGGTCTTTCCCGCACCGGCTATTACGAGTACGATAATACCATGGCTTACTGCGGCCTGAAGGAGGCGTCGGAGTTCTTCGGCCTGCAGGGCGAGCCCAACGGCTTCGGCGTCAGGCTCAGGGACATGGACCTGGCCCAGGCGGCGGCGGAGGACCTGCGCGGGTCGCTGGGTTTCCCGTTCACGGTCAAGACTTTCGCCGACATGAACCGCACCCTCTTCGCCGCGCTGAAGCTGGAAAAATTCGTCATGTCGCTGGTGCTGGCGCTCATCATACTGGTGGCGACCTTCACCATCGCCTCCAACCTGCTCATGATGACGGTCGAGAAGATGCGCGATATCGGCATCCTGCGCGCCATGGGCGCCGGGCCGGGCCTGATACGCCGCGTCTTCCTCCTCGAGGGGGCCCTGATCGGCCTGGCCGGCACCCTGCTCGGGGTCCTGCTCGGCGTGGGCGTCTCCCTGTTCATCGGGCATTACCCGGTGATAGAGCTGCCGTCGGACATCTACTACGTGACAAAGGTCCCCGTGAAGCTCGACGCCCTGAACATATGCCTGACGGCCCTGGCCAGTTTCGCCCTCTGCTCGCTGAGCGCGCTTTATCCGGCCTCACGCGCGGCCAGGCTCAACCCCGTGGACGCCATACGCTATGGATAAAATCATAGAGCTCGAGAGCGTCAGCAAGAGCTACACCCAGGGCCGCGAGCAGATGCTGGTCCTGGAGGAAGTGGACATGCATATCCGCCGGGGGGAGTTCGTCGCCCTTACGGGGCCGTCCGGCTCGGGCAAGTCCACGCTCCTCCACCTCATCGGCCTTCTGGACGATTCTTTCAGCGGCACGCTGCGCGTCTTCGGGCGCGGCGCCGGTTCCCTGGACGAGGCGGAGCGCTCGCGCCTGCGCCTGGGCAAGCTCGGCTTCGTCTTCCAGTTCGACTCGCTGCTGCCCGAGTTCACCGTCCTGGAGAACATCGACATGCCCGCGCGGCTGGCCGGCCGGCCGGACCCGGCCAGGGCGCTGGCCCTGCTGGAGCGCTTCGGCCTGGCCGAGATAGCCGGCAAGGTCCCGATGGAGATCTCCGGCGGGGAGAAACAGCGCGCCGCCATCCTGCGCGGCCTGCGCAACTCTCCCGAGCTGCTCATCGCCGACGAGCCGACCGGCAACCTGGACCGGCACAACGCCAAAATAGTCCTCGACGACCTCAGGGAGATCGGCGCGCGCGGGACGGCCGTCCTGATGGTCACCCACAACGAAGAGGCCGCCCGCTGCGCTTCCAGGATACTGCGCCTCGAGGGCGGCAAGCTCTCGGAGGTCCGCTGATGATCTGCCGTGACTGCCATAAAGCGCCGGCCACCGTTTTCCTCAAGGCCGCGATAAACAACAAGGTGACCGAGATGCACCTCTGCGCAGCCTGCGCCCTGAAGCGCAGCGAGCGCCACGCGGGGGAGCATGAGCCGCACGGCCTGGGGCCGATGGGCGGCTTCGTCAAGGAACTGCTCCCCGGCGAGCGCAAGCCGCTGGCCTGCGGAGAATGCGGGCTCAGGTACGCCGAGTTCCGGGGGAGCGGGCGCCTGGGCTGTCCCGCCTGTTACAGGTATTTCGGCGTTCAGCTGCGCGAACTGCTGACCCGCATACACGGCTCCTGCTCCCACGCGGGGCGCCGGTACCGGGACAATCTCTCGGACCTTTCGGAGCGCGAGCGGGGGGAGAAGCTGGCGGCGCTGCGCGCCGCCCTTAAAGCCGCCGTAGCCCGGGAGGATTTCGAGGCGGCGGCCCGGCTGCGCGACGCGGTCAAGGAGCTGGGCGATGGCAGGTAAGCTGCTCTCCTGGTTCCGGGATAGGATAAACTGGGCTTCCGCCTCCGGCGACTGGCCCGACATAGTCTTCTCCACCCGCGTGCGCTTCGCCCGCAATCTTCACGGCTTTCCTTTTCCAGGCCGGGCCTCCCGGCAGTCCCAGGCCGAACTTAGGCGCAGGGCTCTGGAGGCGATAAAGGCCTCCCGTCTCTTTCCCCGCGCCAAAGAAGCCGACCTCGAGACCCTTTCCCCGCTGGAGAAGCGTTTCCTCGTGGAGCGGCGGCACATCTCGCATAACCTCGCCTCGGCCGCCGGCGCGCAGGCCGTCGTTATCGCCGCCGACGAGACGCTCTCGGTCATGGTAAACGAGGAGGACCACCTGAGGCTGCAGGCCATCCTGCCCGGCTTCTCCGCGGATAAGTGCCTGGAGCTCGCCTCTTCCGCGGAGACCGGGCTGGGGGAACTGCTCCCCTACGCCTACGGCTCCGAATTCGGCTTCCTGACCGCCTGCCCCACCAATACCGGCACCGGCATGAGAGTCTCCTGCATGGTTCACCTTCCCGCGCTCGGCCGCGCCGGGCGGCTGGGCGCCGCGCTGGAGAGCCTTTCCCAGCTGGGCGTGACCTCGCGGGGCATGTACGGCGAGGGCACCTACGTCCTGGGCGACTTCTACCAGATATCCAATTCGGTATGCCTGGGCCGCGGCGAGGACGAGTTCGCCGGGAACGTTCGCCGCGTCATACGCAACCTCATAAATTTCGAGATAAAGGCCAGGGAAGACCTGCTGAAACCCGGCCTCCGCGTGAAGACGGAGGACGCCGTCCACCGGGCCCGCGCGCTCCTGTCCGGCGCCAGGCTCATGAGCTACGAGGAATTCATGCAGAACTCGTCGCTGGCCCGCATGGGGCTCGCCATGGGGCTGCGCCCGGGGCTTGACCTGGACTGTCTCAACCAGATGACCATACAGGCCCAGCCGGCCCATCTTTCCGTCCGCGCCGGCAGGGAGCTTTCCCCCGAGAGCCGGGACGAGGCCCGGGCCGGGTTCGTCAGGTCGCGGCTGGGCTGAGCTTTGATTTGCCGCGCCATTTATAATTAAATATACCCCATGTACCTCAAACACTGGAACCTGCGCAAACTGCCTTTCGAGAACACGCCCGACACCGATTTCTTATACGAGTCGGAAAAGCACCGCGAAGCTTCCTCCCGCCTGGGGTACGTGGTCGAGGAGCGCAAGGCCTGCGCCGTTCTGACGGGCGTGTACGGCTGCGGCAAGACGCTGCTGCTGAGGGCGCTCGAGAGGGAGTACAAGAAGAAGGGCTGCGTCTTCTCTTTCGTGAACAATCCCCGGCTCGACGACCTGGGCCTGCTGCGCATGATACTCCATAACTTCACCGGCTACAACGTCCCCCGCAGCAAGGAGGACGTGCTGATGGGCCTTGAGAAGTTCGTGCGCGAGACCTACAACGACGGGAAGCACGTGGTCATAGCGATAGACGAGTCCCAGCTTATAGACAACGAGCACGTGTTCGAGGAACTGCGCCTTCTGCTCAATTTTCAGACCGAGACCCGGTTCCTGGCGACCCTGCTGCTCTCGGGGCAGCCCGAGCTCAGGGAGAAGCTGGATTCCAACAAGCAGTTCAGCCAGCGGATAACCCTCAGCTACAACCTGCCCGCGCTGGACCGCGAGGAGACCGCCGCCTACGTGCGCCACCGGCTGGGCGTGGCAGGCGGCGCAGAAGGGATATTCCTGCCGGAGGCGCTCGGCCTGATCTACGAGCGTTCCGGCGGCATCCCGCGCTGGATAAACAATATCGCCAATATGAGCCTGCTCGCCGCCTTCTCAAAAGGCGCGTCTTCGATAGACGCCGCGCTGGTGGCGGAAGGCGCCGAAAGCGCCAGGCAGTAAAGGGGAACTTCCATGAGGATACTGGGAATAGGGCCGCATCCGGACGATCTGGAGTTCGGCTGCGGCGGACTTCTGGCCAGGCTGGCTAGGTCCGGACATGAACTGGGCATGCTGGTGCTCTCCGACGGCAGGGTCGGCGGCGCTCCCGAGGTCAGACGCCGGGAGCAGGAGCGGTCGGCGGCGCTGCTCAAGGCCCGGCTCAT
>CAZVWK010000046.1:0-16806 GCA_964631475.1 uncultured Elusimicrobiaceae bacterium
TCTACAAGCCCCGCATTATGGTCCTGGAAGCCAGCTTCAACCCAATGCCTTACGCGGGGACTTTCATCAGGCGGAACTGGCCGGCCTTCTACCGCGACACCCAGCTCTCCGAAAACTTCAACATGGTCAAGGCCGTAACGGCCGGGTTCGAGGAGCCCTGGGCCCTGTCCCTCTTCTTCGGCAACGTGCTCAACTTCGAGTCGGCCAAAGGAAGTTTCTCTAAAAGGACCGGCTACTCTGGCATCCTCTTCGACTTCGGCGACTACCACATCAAGGACAATGTCCTGGTGCCGGACCGCTGGCTGCAGGCGGAGGGCAAGCTCAAGGGAGACCAGTTCCTCGACGACAGAACCCTTAAATGGAGCTTTCGCGGCGGCTTCAAGCTGCACGACAATCCGGGCGTGACCGACTCGCTGTTCCTGGGCTTCCGCCGCAGCCGCACCGACTTCGCGGGGGCGGAAAATTTCTGGCTGCACAACAGCGGCTTCGACGCCCGCATAGACTTCGACTTCCGCACGCTCTCCCCTATCAGCCACTCGCTGGTGCTGGAAAAAAAGTTCCCCCTCAGGAACAAGCGGGCGCTCTCCCTGGGCGCCGGGTTCGTCTGGACTTCCGAAAAGAAGTATACCGGCAGGCTGGCCGGCAGTTCCGGCGACCCGGCCGGCTTCAGCTTCGTGCTCCGCCCCAACCTCGAATTCTGACCTGCCCCAAAGGCCTATACCGTCACTTACCCGGGGGCTCTCGCCAAGGTTAACCGGGAGTGCCATAATATGATAGTATTGACCAAGATTAAGGGCAATCGGTGGAGGACAGATGTTCAAAACAATTCCGCTCCTTTCTCTTGCCGCGGCTTTCTTCATCGGCGCATACCCGCTGCGCGCGCAGTCAGCGATAGCGGACCTGGCAAAAGTCTCTCCCGCTCAGGAAGCGTTCCTCCCGCTCCCGGCCGAACCCAAGGCGGCGTATACCCCGAGTGCCATGGCCCGCCAGGACTGGCGGACCGCCATAACCCTCTATTCCGCAAAGAACTTCACTCCCACTCCCGCCCGGCGGCTGAACCTCGAGATCTCACCGGTAGTCATGCTGCAGGGCTTCCACTGGTACGCCGACAACTACTGGCTGAACCTGCCGAAGGGCTGGTGGGGCAAGCTGACCGAAAAGGCCCCGGAGGTCGGCGCGGCCGGCTTCGACCTGGTCTGGTTCCCCCCGGTCTCGCGCGGCAGTTATTATCCGACAGAGTGGTACGATCTCGACTCCCAGTGGGGCAAAAAAGAAGACCTGCTGGCTGCCGTGCGCGCCATGAAAGCGCACGGGGTCAGCCCGGTGGCCGACATCATCCTCAACCACCGCAACGGCACCCTCGACTGGGCCGACTTCACCACCCCCGACTGGCCGACCACGGCAATCGTCAAGGACGACGAGTGGCAGGGCATGAAGGGCCCGAATTACGACGAGGGCCAGGGCGAGCGCGGCTGCCGGGACCTCGACCACAACAACGCGCTGGTGCGCGAGGACGCCACGGTCTTCCTGCGCTGGCTCCGCTATACCATCGGCTTCGACGGCTGGCGCTACGACATGGTCAAAGGCTTCCATCCCCACAGGATCAAGGACTACAACCGCGCCTCGGCGCCGGGCTTCTCGGTGGGCGAATACTACGACACCAACCGCCAGTTGCTGGTCAACTGGGCGGACGGCACGGCCGACGGCGACAAGTCGGAAGCCTCGACCTTCTTCGACTTCACCACCCGCTACAACCTGGTAGCCGCGGTGGAGAGCGAGCGCTACGATTTCCTGAGCGACAACGGCCGCCCCTCGGGCGCTATCGGCTGGTGGCCCGCCAAGTCCGTAACCTTCGTGGAGAACCACGACACCTCGCCGCGGGACCCCAAGTTCCTGCAGAACGCCCCGCGCGAGTACCGGGTGCAGCGCCAGATGGCCTACGCCTATATCCTGACCCACCCCGGCACGCCCAGCGTTTTCTGGCCGCATTTCTTCGACTGGGGCTCCGAGTACCGCGACAAACTGCAGTCCCTGATGAATATACGCAAGTCCGCCGGTATCACGGCCGTCAGCCTGGTGCAGATACTGGCCGCCTACAACGAACTTTACGCCGCCATGATAACGGGGCAGAACAAGTACGTGGTGCTCAAGCTCGGCAAAAACTGGGGCTGGCAGCCCGGCCACGACTGGCGGCTGGAAGCCAGCGGCGAGCGCTGGGCCGTCTGGACGCAGCCGGTCACGCGTCCCTGAGAGGCCGCCCGACGGCCTGGATGAAAAACCCCCGGCTCCGGGGGTTTTTTATTTGCGGCTGTAACGCCCGCCCTTCATCCCCTCCAGGTAGTCCCTCTCCCCCTTCGTGAGGAAGCGCGGGGTCCAGCCCAGCGCGGCGGCGCAATCAAGTATGTAGAACAGGGCGGTCAGCACTTCGTTGACCGCGGCCATGTCCTTGCCGGAGCCATCGAGCTCCGCCTGGCCGCAGTACAGCGCCTGGTCCGGCGAGATGACATTGTCCAGCATGAAGGCCTTTCCCCGCCGGGCCAGCGCCGCCCTGTTATGCGCCGAAAGCCCCGCCGGGGGATAGTCGGCCGCCGGGTAAGCCGGCAGCCGCAGGGCCGAGCGGATCTCCCCGTTGACGCGCAGGGCCCGCTCCAGCGCGGCCTCAGGCCCCGGCGCGCTAACCACCAGCCCGTGATTGGCCAGGAAAAGGACCTGCGTTCCCGTGGCCCTGCCTGGGCCGTCCACGGCGCAGCAGAGCCGGGCGCCCGGCGGCACATAATCTATCCAGGCCGCGCCCGGGAAAAGCCGGGAGGCGGCGGCCCGGCCTTCGGCGGTCATATTAAGGACGTTCGCATAGGCGGAGTGGATATGAACGACGGCGGTATTAAGGAGCGCGTGAAAGCCGGTCTCCACCGAGGGCTTGCCGGACGCGCCGCCTTTCACGGGCAGCGACTGGGAGCAGATGTAGTCCAGCAGTTCCCCGTCGCCCATACGGCAGCCGGCCAACTGGCGCCTGATGTTCCCGCTGTTGACCAGCGCGTAGCCGGCGGCCGCGGTCATTTCCGCCAGCCGGGTGCCGGAAGCCTTTATCAGCATCCGCTCCGGCCCTATCTTGAGCGAAACGTTACCCCCGCCGCCCTGCGTCAGGTCCGGGCCGGCGCCGGCGGCGCGGGCCATGGCGGCCAGCCTGTCCGCCGAATTATCCATCGAGGGGTCGAAGGACATCAGCCTCTTCCCTTCTTCGGCGAACGGGGATGCGCTTTATCGTAGACCTCTTTCAGGCGCTCCAGCGAGACATGGGTGTAGAGCTGCGTGGTCTCCAGGTTCTTATGCCCCAGCATCTCCTGCAGGGAACGCAGGTCGCAGCCATGGTCGAGCAGGTGGGTGGCGAAGGAATGGCGCAAGGCGTGCGGGTTAAGGCTCCTGGCGAACCGGGCCTGGCGGGCCAGCTTCTTAACTATCAGCGCCAGGCCGTGGCCCGAGAGCCGGCCTCCGCGGGCGTTTAGAAAAAGCGGCCTGGCCGGGGCCCGGCCCTCCGGCCGGGAGGAGAGGTAGGCGCGCAGGGATTCCAGCGCTTTGTCACCGACGGGGACCAGCCGCTCTTTCGAGCCTTTGCCCATGACGCGGGCGAATCCGGAGTAAAAATCCACGTCGCCGATATTAAGGCCCGTCACTTCGGACCGGCGCAGCCCGGCCGAATAAAGGAGGGCCAGTATGGCGTAATCGCGCGGCGCCAGGGCGGCTTTAACGCCGGCTTGACCGATAACGCCATGCCTAACAGCGCCCCCCGCCGACGCCGGGGCGTTATAGTCGTAAAGCTTGCGCACCTCGCCCTCGGTCAGGAAGCGGGGCAGCCGCTTCTCTTTTTTCGGGGCGCGCAGCAGCGCGAAAGGGTCGGACTCCAGTTTTCCCTCGGCGATAAGCCAGCGGATGAAAGAGCGGGCCGACGAGACCTTCCTTATTACGGTATTGCGGGAGTTCTTCCTGTCTTCCTGCAGCATGGCCATGTAGGCGCGCATCAGGTGCCGGTCGAAACCGCCCGGAAACTCCGCGCCCTCGGAATCGGCGTAAGCGGCGAACCCGGCCAGGTCGGCGGCGTAGGCCCGCACCGTGTGCCGGGAAAAATTGAGCTGCGACTTGATGTGCAGCAGGAATCGCTCGATAAGGACCTTCATCCGGGGGCCTTCAGAAGATCTCCAGCGTGACGTCGAAAGGAGTTTCGTTGAGGACGGCGTTTATCGAGCGGCCCGAGGCCTCGCCTATCAGCGAATTGGACTCCTTCAACGCGGCCGTCCAGTCGCGGAACCTCTCCCCCGGCCAGCCCCAGATCTCTATTTTTTCGCTCTTCGGGACGTCGCGCGCGAGCAGCTTGCGGAAGCGGCGCGCCTCCTCGTGTCCTTCGCGCGCGATTATGACGCGGGCCCGGCTGAATTTCCGCATAACTTTGGTCAGCTTGTTGGTAGCGGTATTGCCGCACTCAATCCAGAGTTCGGGGTAGCCGTCGGGGTCGGTAATCAGCAGGTCGGGATAGTATTCGAACCCTTCGGCGGCGGGTTTTTTGGGGCCGACTTCCAGGATGGGCTCGCGGTCGAAGAACAGGGCCGCGGCCGAAAGGCGCAGGGCGAGGTGGTCGGGAGTCTCCTCGTCCCTGCCCGCTATCAGCACTCGCCTGTTGCCGCCGTTGAGATGGAGGTCGCAGCGCAGGTTCATAAGGTCCGTATTACCCCGGCCAGGCCGGGCCGCCCTATTTCTGCCCGGGCTTATCGGCGGCTACCAGCTTCTCCACTTCCTCCGGGGTGACCGGGTCTATGCTCCGGCACCTGGGAAAGCCCGAGCAGGCCAGGAAGTAGCCGCGCGCGCTCTTGCGCAGCAGCATGGCGTTCGTGCCGCACTTGGAGCAGATCTTCTCGGTCTTGATCGGCGCGAAGTATTCCTGCTTGTTGCCGTCCTTGTCGAGCGGGACCTTGCCTTTGCACTTGGGAAAGCGGGAGCAGCTCAGGTATTTGCCGAAGCGGCTCTCGCGCTGTACCATCGGGCTGAGGCAGAGCGGGCACTTCTCGTTGGTCTTGACCACGCCGGGGCGCGTGCGCGTCATGTCGGCCTGGGCCTTGGTCAGGCTCGTGGAGAAAGGCCCGTAGAACTCGGTGATGACCTCGTTCCACTTGAGCGCCCCGTCGGCTATATCGTCGAGCTTGTCCTCGATGGAAGCCGTGTAGGAGAGCTCCATGATTTCGCGGAAAAAATCCTTGAGCTTCTCGGTGACCACCGAGCCGAGCTCGGTTATCAGCAGCCGCTTGTCCTTCTCGCGTTTGATGTAGCCGCGCTCGATTATCGTCTTGATAATCACGGCGTAGGTAGAGGGGCGGCCGATGCCGTGCTTTTCCAGCGTCTTGATGATGCTGGCCTCGTTGTAATTCGGGGGCGGGCTGGTGCGGTGGGGCTTGGGGGCGACGTCCTTGAGCGAGACGACCTCCCCTTCCTTGAGCGGCGGCAGTACGGCGGAATCGTCCTCGTCCTCGTCGCCGGCGACCTCCTGCTCCTTCTCGGCCATGTAGACCTTGAGGTAACCCTCGAACTTCATCGTGCGGCCCGTGGCGCGCAGGACGGCCTGCTGGCCGGGGTCGGAAACCTCGACGGTGACGGAATCGAAGACGGCGTCCGCCATCTGGCTGGCCACGAAGCGGTTCCAGATCAGCTCGTAGAGTTTGGCCTGTTCGGCGGTGAGGAACCGGGCGACGTCCGAAGGGCGCTTGTAGACGGAGGTGGGGTGGATGGCCTCGTGCGCTTCCTGCGCGCCCTTTACCTTCTTGAGGTAAACCGGCGGCTTCCCGGGGGCGAAGTCTTTGCCGTAAGTCTCGGCGACGAACTTCGCCGTCTCGGCCTGCATATCTGCGGAGACGTTGAAAGAGTCCGTGCGCATATAGGTGATAAGGCCGGCGCGGTCGCCGTCCATGTCCACGCCCTCGTAGAGGCTCTGCGCTATGCGCATGGTCCTGTCGGAGGAGTAGCCGAGCTTGTTGTAGGCGTCCTGCTGCAGGGAACTGGTGATAAACGGCGGCTTGGGCTTCTGGCGCGCCGTCTTGGCTTCAAGCCTGGAGATCTTCAGCTCCGAACTTCTCAGGAGCGTGGCGGCCTCGGCCGTATCCTCGAGCTTCTTGAAAGGCGTGGTGCGGTAGCGGTAGTCCTCGGCGAAAAGCTTGAGGGTTATCGTCTGCTCGACGGGCTGGCCTTTCCAGCGCACCAGGCGGGCGTCGAAACCCTTGCCCCCCTCCTTGCCCAGGCTGGCGAAGAGGGTGTAATAATCCTCTTCGGTGAAAGCCGCTATCTCCTTGGCGCGCTCGGCGACCAGGCGCACGGCTACCGACTGCACGCGGCCGGCGGACAGGCCGCTCTTGACCTTGTCCCATAGCAGCGGCGAGAGCTTGTAGCCGACCAGCCGGTCTATGACGCGGCGGGCCTGCTGGGCGTTGACCAGGTTCATGTCCAGGTCGCGCGGGCTCTTGAGCGCCGCGGCGATGGCGGTCTTGGTGATCTCGTGGAAAGAAATCCGCTTGAACCTGTCCGGCGCGGCGGCTATGACCTGGCTGAGATGCCAGCTGATGGCCTCTCCCTCGCGGTCGGGGTCGGTGGCCAGATAGACATACTCGGAGGTCCTGGCCATGGCGCTGAGCTCCTGGCTGATGCGCCGGGCGCGTTCGATCAGGACGTACTTGGGCTCGAAGCCTTTCTCGGGCTCAACGCCGAGCTCGTCCTTGGGCAGGTCGCGCACGTGGCCGAAAGAGCTCTTGACGACATAATTGGCGTCGAGAAAGCGGCTGATGGTCTTCTCCTTGGTGGGAGACTCGACTATGACCAGATATTTGCCCGGCCCGGTCTTGACGGCCCTGGCTGAAGTCCTGGGGGCCGCCTTGGGAGCGGCTTTGGGGGTTTCGGTCTTGGTTTTTTTTTCTTGTGCCATGATATAGTTACATATTGTATCTTTATTGTTACCCTTATCGCAAAATCTCTCGTCCGGCAATCCTATTATCGCCATGGGTAGACAACCGGGGGCCTCCGGAATAGTTATTCCGATTATCCCTGCGGGAAGTACTTGCCGGCGGACTGAAGGATGAAGCCGAGGGCTTCGAGCTCGAAGATGGCGGCCGCGGCGCGGGGCACAGTCCAGCTCAGCCGCTCCACCAGGGCGTCCGCCGTAAGGCCGGAGTCCTTCTCCGCCAGGACCAGCGCGAACAGTTCGCCCGCGTCGCCCTCCGGCCCCTTGCGGGGCTTGCGCGCGGCCCGGCGACGCGCCGCCTTGAGCCCGTCCTGGACTTCGGGCGGCAGGGCGGCGATGATGTCGGCCGCCCCCTCCACGGGCGCCGCGCCGTCCTTGAGGAGTTTGTTCGGACCGCGGCTCATATCGGAATCGACCGGCCCGGGCAGGGCCAGCACGTCGCGGCCGTATTCGAGGGCGAAACGCGCCGTTATCAGCGCGCCGGAAGCGAAGCCGCCCTCTATCACTACGGTCGCCAGCGAAAGCCCGGCTATGATCCTGTTGCGGCGCGGGAAATGGGCCGGCATCGGGCCCGACCCCAGCGGCAGTTCGCTGAGCACGCCGCCCCCGGTCTCCAGTATTCTTTCCATCAGCCGGCGGTTCTCGAGAGGATAGCAGGAATCGAGGCCAGTGCCGACCACGGCCCAGGTGGGCTTACCCGCCTTCACGGCCGCTTCGTGGCAAATGGTGTCAACGCCGCGGGCCAGGCCGCTTACGACAGTGGCTCCGGCGCCGGCCAGGTCGGCCGCTATACGGGCGGCCATGCGCCGTCCGTAAGGAGTGGGCAGGCGGGTGCCGACCATGCCCAGGGGCGCGCCCCCTTTCAGCGACCCCCTCATGTAAATCACCAGCGGCCTGTCGGGGAGGTTTTTGAGCGCGGCCGGGTACTCCGGAGCGCCGTCGAAGACCAGGGATATGCCCAGTCCGGCGCAGCGGGAGATTTCTTTTTCAGGATCGTGGGCCGCGGCTTCGCGCAGCGCGCGCTGGGCTCCGACAAAGGTCAGCCCCCCCTCGGCCGCCAGGTCCCCGGGGCTGACCAGCAGCGCCTCCCGCGCGCTGCCGTAAAGGTTTATCAGGCGCAGCGCCCAGTCGCCCTTGAGGCAGGCCGCCGCGTTAAGGCGCAGTCTGGCGGCTTTTTCCTCGTCCGTAATGGTCTCGGCCTCCACCGTCGACACCTTACTTCTTCTTTACCGAAAGCCCCTTATACACGGAGCTGTTGGCATCCAGCACGCGCGCCTTCAGGTCGCGATCGCCCGAGCTGATAACCTCAAGCAGGGCGACGCGCTGTATCTCGGTACCGATCACCTTGCCGTCCCTTGAGACCGTGGAGCCGACTTTGTAAGCCTCCAGGTAATCGCCGGCCTTGCACAGGACGCCGGAGCGCATACGGACCGCCACGGTTTCGCCCGTAAAAGAGAGGCCGTCCTCGTCTCCGTCGTCCTTACTTACTCCCGTTATCCGCCCGTCGTCCCGCCAGTCCGGGCCGGCAAGCCGGGTCTGGAGAAAAGAGCCCCATTCCTTCTGGTCCTCCGGCATTTCTTCCGAAAGATCGGGAAGTTTCTGACCCGTGCCGAGGCCCTGAGAGGCTGGGACCCTCGGGGCGGCGGGCGCCGCTGCGGGCTCAGGATGAGCGGAGGCGAACTCCGTATCTTCTCCGGACTCGTCCGCCGGAGCCGGCATCTCCGCCACCTTCTCCGCACCGGCCGGCAGGGCCGGCTTAACGGCCCTTACCTCTTCGGTAAGACCGGGGATGACGAGCTCCCACTTGGGCAGTATGAGGTCGGGATCGGACACCAGCGGCAGGTTGGCGTTGTATATCGTACCCCACTTGAAGGGGTCGGCGTAGTATTTCGCCGCCAGGTCCCAGAGCGTGTCGCCGTCCGCCACCTGGTGGCGCTTGGCGGCTTTGAGCACGCCGTCGCCCTGCCGGGCCGTCTCCTGCGCCCCCGCGCAGACCGGCGCCAGCGCCAGCGCCGCCGAGATTATGATTATTTTCATCTTCGCTCCTCCGGACTCCGTTATTTCGGCCTAAGCCGTCTCCGCTACGCGGTCAAGCGACCTGTACTGCACCGCCTCCATCACATGTTCCTTCTTTATGTCCGCGGCGGCGTCCAGGTCGGCTATGGTCCTGGCCACCCGCATGATCTTGTCTAGGCTGCGCGCGGAAAAGCCCAGCCTGTCCATGGCCTTCTCGAGCAGTTCCGAGGCGCCAGACGGGAGCCGGCAATGCTCGCGAATCTGCCGCACCGTCATGAGCGCGTTGGGCGCGACCCGGCCGTCTTTGAATCTCTCGCGCTGCCGTGTGACGGCCGCCAGGACCCTCTCCCTGACCGCGGAAGAGCTCTCCCCGGAAGGCAGCGCCGACCAGTCGGCGTACTTCAGGGCCGAGAGCTGCACGTGCAGGTCTATGCGGTCCAGCACCGGCCCCGAAACGCGCGCCCTGTACTTCTGCACCTGCAGCGGTGCGCAGGCGCACTGGCGCGAAGGATGGCCCAGGTAGCCGCAGGGGCATGGGTTCATGGCGGCGATCAGCGCGAAGCGCGCCGGGAAAGAGACGCTGTCCCTGACCCGGGAAACTGTCACCCGGCGGGATTCCAGCGGCTCTCGGAGGGACTCTATCGAAGCCCTGGAGAATTCCGGGAACTCGTCGAGAAAAAGGACGCCGTTATGCGCCAGCGAAACCTCACCCGGCCGGGGAGTGGAACCGCCGCCGATAAGCGCGGCGTCGGAGATGCTGTGATGCGGTTCCCTGAAAGGCCGCTCCGTGATCAGCCTGGCCCGGGACAGCAGGCCGCAGACCGAATAGATCTTGGTGGTCTCCATCGACTGCTCGTCGGTCAGCGGCGGCAGTATGGAAGAGAAACGCCTGGCCAGCATGCTCTTTCCAGAGCCGGGAGGACCGACCATTATTACGTTATGGAAACCGGCGGCCGCTATCTCCAGCGCGCGCTTGGCGAAAGCCTGGCTCTTCACCTCGGACATGTCGCCCGTCGAACCCGTATTTTCCGGCGGCGCGGCGTGCAGGCAGCGGCGCAGTTCCCCTTTGCCGGACAGCCAGGCTGCCGCCTCCGACAGCGTGGCGGCGGAGAAAGCGTCGAGGCCGGAAAGAGCGGCTTCTCCCGAATTGGCGGACGGCACCACTACCGGCCCGGAGTGGCCCGAAGCCTTGAGGCTGAGCAGCATCGGCAGCACGCCGATGACGGGCTTGAGCGCCCCGTCCAGCGCCAGTTCGCCGAGAAAGAAAGCCCCGGACGCCTTTTCGTCGCGGCCCTCCAGGGCCTCGGCGGCCGTCAGAATGCCCAGCGCTATGGGCAGGTCGAAATGGGTGCCGGACTTGCGTATCTCGGCCGGGGCGAGATTGACCGTGACCCGGCGCGAGGGCAGTTCGAAGCCGGAATTGCGGATGGCGGCGACGACGCGGTCCTTTGACTCCTTGACCGCGGCGTCGGGCAGGCCTACCACGGAATACGAGGGGAGCCCGGAGGCGATGTCCACTTCCACCCCCACGGCGTAACCCTCTATCCCTTTCAGCCCCAGGCTATTAAGCTTGGCCAGCATAGGTAAAAGTACGCCGGCCGCGCCGGCGCCCGGCTTATTATTTCGCCAGCCGGCAGATGTCCCCGGCCTTCGGCGAGGCGGAGCCGCGCTTGACGAGCTTCGCCACCGAGCAGTCGCCGGACTCTCCGCACCAGCGGTCTATCTCCACGTCGCCCAGGTAAGACTCCCTGTGGCCTATGACGAGGTTGGAGCGCGGGTCGCGTATCTCGGCTCCCTGGCTGAAGCAGGACAGCGTCATCCCGGTCTTCATGCCCGACTCCTGTCCGGCGTTGAGATAGATGTCCTGGTCATAGGCGTCAGCTATGCGGCAGGACCAGGGCTTGGCGTTCATCTGGTTGGCGATATTGTCCACGAACTTCACGATGGCGCCGCGCAGGGCCTCGCCCTCGAGCGTCTCGTCGTAGCCGCCCTTGGTGCCCATGCCCAGGAAGCTGCCGGACTTGGACTTGGCCTGGCCCTTGCCCGAATCGGCCATCAGCACCTGGCCGCTCTGAACGTCGATGAGGCGGATATCCACGGTCACGTCGGCCACCTGCTGCTTGGTCTGGCGTATGAGATAGTCGGAGCCCTGCTTGTTGACGCCGAACTGGGAGACCGCGCCCACGACTATGGCTTCCAGCCCCATGATGCGGCCCAGCTTGACGGCAGTCTGCGGGTCCACCGTGCCCTGCGACTGCATCTTCTGCTCCGCCATTATCTTTTCCATGCGGTCGCGCTCGACCACGATGAACTTGCCGGACTTGACCAGTTCTGTGATCAGTACGTCGGAGGCGGCGCCGCCGAGGCGGCCCTGGCCGTAGGCGGACTTGTTCTCGAACTCGACCACGCCGATGCGGCGCTTCGGGCCCGTGTAGGCCGACTTCACCTTCTCGGTCTCCTTGACGGTCAGCGCGTGGTCCATCTTGACGGAACGCGAAGGCGCGCAGGCCGCGGCCAGCAGCAGCGGCAGTATCATCCACATTTTTTTCATAAGACCCCTCCTGATATATGAACTGAAAACCGGTACGCCCCTCAGCGCGCGGGCAGCCCTGACACGGCGTCCGTCGCGGCGCGCTCCGCCTCTTTGGCGAGCGGGGACTTGAGCATGTTCTGCACCAATTTCAGGGCCGTCTGCTCAACGAAAGCCTTCCTGGCCTCGTCCTTGTCCAGGTAGACCTTGACGTCCCTGCCGGTCCCCTCGCCCTCGTACAGGACCTCCCCGGTGGCGGCCGACACCAGCTTAAGGCGCAGCTTGACGCTCTTCCTCACCACGAAGCCGAGGTTCTGAAAAGTAAAATCTTCTATCACGCCGTAGCAAAGCAGACCCGAGCCGACCGCCCGCCCGATCACCTCCGGCGTCGCGGAAGCCATCTGGCCGGCGTCGGTTATCCCTATGCCCTTGAGCCCCTCCACGACCGGCTCGCCCTTTATCAGCGTATATCCCCTCGCAGCCAGCCTTTCGGCGGCCAGCTTGTAGAGATAATCCTCGGCCGCCAGGTCCACGGTCTCGTTCTCGAAAGGCAGCAGCGCCACCGGCTCCGCCGTGGGGGAGAAGCCCGGGGCCAGAAAATAGACCGGCTTCACCGCGCAGGCGGCCAGCAGCAGCGGGAAAAGGAAGGCTCTCCGAAGCGTCATCTCATGTATCTGAAAGCGACCTCTGAAGCGTCTATGCCGTCTATTGCCAGCGAATCCCCGGCCGCGCGCAGCACGGCGCTGGCGAATTCCTCGGGGCTCATCCTGTCCGCGTAAACGGCAAGCTCCGCCTCGCCTTCGGCGTAGGAAACCACCGCCACCCGGCGCACGGAAGATATGCCGTTCACGGCGGCGGCCAGCGAAGAAACGCTGTCTATGCCCGGGGCGCCGGAGACCCGGAGCGTGAAGCCCCTGTCCTCCCCTTTGAGGCGCCCCCCCAGCCGGGCCCCGAGTTCGCGGCCCAGCGCGGTCCCGGCCTCGGCCAAGGCCTTCGCCGCGGCGGAACCGCGGTCCGGCCCCATGCCGGCGGCCGAGACGGAAAATTCGGCCAGGGTCCCGCCTCCGCGGGCGTCTATCACGACAGCGGAGGCTTCCGAGTAGGCCTGCGACAATCCCCCTCCCACGGCCGCCTCCAGGTGACGGACGGAAAAGCGCGCGCTTACGGCCGCCCTTGCGCCGGAGGCCGCGGCGCGGCCGGTCAGCGCCGCCGCGTCCTCGCCCCCGGCCGCGGGCACGAAAGAAGCCCCGATGGACGACAGAGCGGCGGCCCTTAAAGCCGTTTCGCCGCCGGCCCCGGAGTCGCCGGAAACTGAGAGCACCAGCCTCGGCCCGGCCGAGGCCGCCGAGGAAGGGGCTACGGCGTGCCTCACCCTGTCTATGTATATCCAGACCCTGGCGCGAAGGGAGAGGAAATTATCGATTCTTTTCTCTGAAAGGACCTTGCTCTTCCTGACATAGTACGAGTGCCTGGAGAGGACCGCTTCGGCCGCGGCGGGATCGTCCGAAAAAAGGGCGGCGGTTTTTTTCAGGGCCGCGCGCTCGGCGGCGGCCAGCGCCGAGGGGCGGGCCGCTGAAGGGTCCCTGCCGCCCGTATCGGCGTAGCCCTCGGCCTCCACGGCCTCGACCGGTCCGGAGCCGCCGGAACGGCCCGGGCCGGCGCAGGCGCCCAAAGCGGCCGAGACCGCCAGCAGAATTATCATCCTGGCTCTTCGCATATCAATCGGCCCTCCTAGCACGGCTGCGCCTTGACCTTATGAACGGGCAGGGCGAAATTGAACCTGGCTCCGGAGCCCGAGGGCGATTCCAGCCAGATGCGGCCGCCGTGCTTCTCTATGACTGACTTGGAGATGGCCAGGCCCAGGCCGGTGCCCGGCACCTGGTTGACGCCGTTCTTCCCTCGGTAGAACTTTTCGAAAACGAGCTTCCTTTCCTCTTCGGGGATGCCCGGCCCGTCGTCCTCTATCGAGATCACGACCGCCTCCCCCTTGTCCTGCCCGCTGACCCTGACGGTGCAGCCGCGGCGGGAGAATTTTATGGCGTTTATCAGGAGGTTGTCTATCACCTGGGTTATCCAGCGGCTGTCGGCGTAGACGTCCGGCAGCCTGCCCGCGAAGCGGGACTCTATCTCTATCTCTTTCTCCCGGGCCTTGAGCAGCATGTTGCCGATGGAATGAGAGACCAGCTCCTTTATATTTACGGGCTGGAACTCCATCTCTACCTTGCCGTTGAGGCGGGAGAAATCGAGCAGGTTGGAGATCAGGTGCGTCAGGCGGTTGGCCGACTGGTCGACCACCGAGAGGAAGTTGGACTGCTGTTCGTTGAGCGCCCCGACCTCTCCGCTGAGGATGACGGAAACGAAGCCCTTTATGGTGGTCAGCGGCGTCTTGAGTTCGTGGCTGACGGTCGCGAGGAACTCGTCCTTGAGCTTGTTGAGCTGGGCCAGTTCCTGCGCGGTTCTGGTGGCGTTCTCGTAGAGGGTGGTCATCTCTATTATCATCGCCAGCTCGTCGGCTATGATCGTAAGGAATTCCAGCTGGTCCGGCGTAAAAAAGTCCGGTTTGAGGCTGCCGACCCGGAGGACGCCGATCACCTTGTCGCCGAGGATTATCGGGACTATCATCAGAGAACGTATGTTCCAGAGCCTGGCGTGATGCCCTATGACGTCCGGGGCGTTCTGGGCGTCGGGGCTCATGAAGGCCTCGCGGTTGACGAAGGCCCTGACCGAGGCGGACGAGGTGTTGGTTATCGGTATGCTGTAATGCAGCCTCTCGTCGTCAGGGATACCGTAAGAACCCGGATGGGCGACGAGCTCGTTGCGGGACTCGTCGTAAAGCAGCACGGCCGCCACGTCGGCCTCGGCGATCTTGGCCACTATATTGAGCACCGCCGAGCAGCCCAGGCTCATGTCCTTCTCCACGCCCGTGGCCTTGGTGACCACCTCATAGAGGGCCTTGCGCTCCTTGGCCCGCTGGATCAGGCGGGACCCGGCGGCGTCGAGCTCCTGCAGGACGGCGGAGAGCTCGCCTTTAAGCTGCTCCGTCTCCTTCTTCAGGGCGAAATTCTTCTCCGCCATGCGCCAGACGGAGTTCAGGTAAGGCATAAGGAAACGCAGGTAGGGGAGAGCCTCCTCCGCCTTGCCTGGAACGGGATGGGCGAAGACGACCACCCGCCTGTGGCCGCCTTGCGAAGGCATGAAAGGGCAGAGCAGCGCGGCGCCCATGCCGGAAAAAATATCGCCGGGCGGGGCCGGCTCCAGCGGCGCCTGGAAGAGGAACTCCCCCTCGTTGACGCAGCGGTCCAGCTGGTCCCAGGCGAAGACCGCGCCGGCCGACTGGGAGCTTTTCCTGTCGCTGTAGAGACCGGCCACCCTCCAGCCGCCGCCGGAACGCTCCATGGCGGCCAGCGCGCTGCCGGGGAACAGGGCGTGGAGTTTTATGAAATAGTACTCCGCGATGTCGCAGTAATGTTCCTGGGAGTCCGGCACGGAAGAATGCTCGAGCGACTCCCGCGCGAACTCGGCAAAGCCCGAGAGTTCCTTTTCGGCGCGGCGCAGCCGGCGCTCGGCGGGCAGGAGATGGCGGAATTTCAGGTACCACCAGGAGGCGAAAGCCAATACGGCGCCCAAGATCAGTGAAGCGAGAAGGTCGTGCATGAGTTACGTTGCCTCACATCAGGTCCATCAGCAGCCGCACATAGGCGGAAGGGGATTTGAGGCTGTTTCTGCTCAGCCAGGCGTTCTTCACCGAATAACTGCGCAATATCTTTTCGGTTATGTGCCTGAACTCTGACTCCTGCGCGCCCAGGGCCGAGGAGGGCTGCGGGCCGAGCACTATCAGGCCGTTTACGGCCTTATCGGCCGTAAAATTGCCTATCCGGAAAGGCGTGCCGTAAAGCTCGTCGGGGTCGTAAGCCTCGGTGAATACCTGGCTCCAGGCGACGCTCACGCCTATCTCCTTGGCCCTGGCCGCGGCGCTGTAAAGGGCGAACTTCGCCTCCCTCTCGCAGCCTTTCGGATAGAAAAGGCCCCATTTGAACCACTGATTTTCCGCGGGCCTCCAGCCAATCGCGGCTGAGTAGTCGGCGTCGGAGACGGCGCCGGCGATGGCGGTTTCAGATATGCCGAGGAGCATATCCAGCATTTCCCTGTTGCCCTTTGACGACATGGCGCCGATAACGTACTTCTCCAGTTTCCTCATCTGCTCGAGCGTGCGGGCGACGTCCCCGAAAGCCGTCATTTTATCGATGAAGACGCGGTGCAGTTCCTCGTCCGACAGCGTCACGCCCATGGACCCTATAAGGCCGGTCAGTATGGTCTTATAAGCCGCCTGCGGGGGCACCTTCACGTCCACCATCCAGCCCTGCGAAAGCTGGAAGCCGAGAGAATCCTCCAGGCCGGCAAGAGCCTTTGGCGGGAAGACCGAGGAGACCACGATCTGTTTATTGGCCGACATGAAATCGTTCAGCCATTTGGCGATATATTTCTTGTTCTCACTGGAAAGCATCAGGAGATGGACGTCGTCGATCACCAGGGCCTTGATGTACGAGAACATCTTGTCCAGCCTGTCGATGGAACCGTCCCGGATGGCCAGTTCCACGCCCTTTGAAAGGCGGATTCCGTCCGTGACGAACAGCTTGTCCTGGCCCAGCGCCGCCGAAAGGCCGTAGGATACCGAATGCATGAAGTGGGTTTTTCCGGTGCCCGGCACGCCGAAGATTAGCAGCGGGTTATACATGGTGCCGGGGCTCTCGACCACGGCCATGGCCGCGGCGTGGGCGAAGCGGTTGTAGGACCCCGACTGCAGGTTCTCGAAAGTATAGGTGGGGACGAGCGGCATCTCCACTCCCCATTTCAGGCGCGTGCGGGAAGAGACGGCCGCGGAAGAAATGGAGGCCGGGGCCTGCGGCTGCTCCTTGGGAGCCTCCTTCTTCTCTTCGGGGGGCGGGGCGGCGACCGGCTGCTTTAGCCTGACGCTGACCGTAGGCGGCGGGCCGAAAGGCGCTGAAAATTTTGGGTTATCGGCCTGAACCATGGCAGGCACCGGGGCCTGCGGCCGCGCCGGAACGGGCGACGCAGTTGGCGGAGGAGCGGCCGGAGCCGCCTGCGGAGGCGGGGCGGGAGCCGGAGCCGGGGCCTGCGGCCGCGCCGGAACGGGCGACGCAGTTGGCGGAGGAGCGGCCGGAGCCGCCTGCGGAGGCGGGGCGGGAGCCGGAGCCGGGGCCTGCGGCCGCGCCGGAACGGGCGACGCAGTTGGCGGAGGAGCGGCCGG
>CAZVWK010000047.1:0-16214 GCA_964631475.1 uncultured Elusimicrobiaceae bacterium
CCCTTCCGGCCTCATCCTCGTCTTCTGGGGTTTCATCGCAGCCCTCCTCTTTGGCACCTGGGGGATTGAGTCTTTCACCAATGTCAGCGAGGCCCGGCTGGAACGCTGGCTGATGCTGCCGCTCGCCATTTTCTGCGTTCTGATACTTTTCCTGACGCGCAAAAAGAAGAGGCCGGATGTCCCTGAAGTATAAGGATTATTATTCATTGCTCGGCGTCGCCCGCGGCGCCGGCGACGGCGAGATAAAGTCGGCTTACCGCAAGTTGGCGATGAAGTATCATCCCGACAAGAACCCCGGCAACAAGGAAGCGGAGAATAAGTTCAAGGAGATCAACGAGGCCTACGAGGTGCTCTCCGACCCCAAGAAACGCGGTCTCTACGACCAGTTGGGCCGGAACTACCGCGAAGGCCAGGAGTTCCGTCCCCCTCCCGGCGGCGGCTTCTCCGGCGGTCCCGGCGGCTTTCAGTACCAGGGCGGCCAGGGCTTCGAGCAGTTCGGGGACTTCAGCGAGTTCTTTAAATCCGTTTTCGGCAACCTCGGAGGTTTTTCCGGAGGGCAGGGCGGTTTCGGCGGTGGTTTCCGGGAGGAGCAGGACGGTTTCCCCCCCCCGCGCGGCCGGCGTTCCAACCTGGACATGGAGGCCGAGCTCAGGCTAACCCTAGGCGAACTCATCGCCGGCGGCCGCAAGGATATCTCTTTCTCCTACAGGGCGGGCGGCAGGACCGAGACCCGGAATCTCTCCGTTAATCTTCCTAGGAACATAAGCGACGGGGCCGTGATACGGCTTAAGGGCCAGGGCGCCGCCGCGCAGGGACGTGCCGGCGATCTCTATCTCAAGATCGCGGTGGAGCCGGACCCGAGGTTTACTGTGAACGGCCGCGACCTGGAAACCAGGGTACAGATATATCCCTGGGACGCCGCCCTGGGCGGCGAGGCCCAGGTGTTCTACCCCGGCGGTTCGTTAAAGATAAAGATCCCCCCCGGCTCACTCTCTGGCAGGCGCATGCGTCTGCCCGGCAAAGGACTGCCGCATAAGGGCGGCCGCGGCGACCTGTACGCCGTCTTGGATATAACGCTTCCGGAGAAACTTTCCCCCGCCCAGCTCGACCTGTTCCGCAAGCTTAAAGATATCGCCTGAGGCCCCGCCTTCCGGGCCCGGCCGCGAGCCGGGCCTTCTTTGCAGCCATCCAAAGAAAAAACCCCTGCCCGACGCCTTTCGGCTTCGGACAGGGGAGAAAGGAGGTTTCTTTTACCGCTTTAGAAGCGGGCGCTCTCTATCTGCAGCGTCGCCCTCTCGATCGCGGCGGCCGACTTGGCGTCCTGCGCGTTCTTGAAGGGGGTGCCTATCTCCTGCAGGTGACCGTTGCCTTCCACATAGTACACGGCTTTGGAGGTTATGTCTTTGATGACGGTATGCACGTTCCATTTCAGCTGGACCTGCATCGCCGCTATCGGGTCCTCGCTGGTTCCCACGTTGGCTATCGTGGAATCCGGGACTTCGCTTACCAGGCTGACCTTGTAGCCCCAGGCGGTCTCTATGTTGAGGGGTTCCACGGTCACGCCGGTGAGGAACTTGCCCTTGCCCTGGAAGTTGCCGTTATAGGTATAGTGCACCTGGTAGGTGACCTTTACCACCTCGGAGCCGTAGCCGTTCTTCATGGAGAAGGCGTAGCGGCGGGTGGCCGGCCTGCTCCAGCCCTGCAACTGCGTCCAGTGGCTGGTGCCGTACGGGACGGCGTTGGCATAGTTCGTGGTCACATTCACGACCGGCTGGTTCTTCTCGATGATGCCGAATACCTTCTCGGCGAGGTTGACTATCTTGTCCAGAAGGTCGACAGCCTGGTCGGCGTCCTGCATGCCGGTGCTCCAGAGACCGCCGGTCTGGCCGGGTCCGGGCGGGTTAATCACCGGGCCGGTCGGGGGCGTAGGCAGGCCGGGCTTTACCGGTCCGCCCACCACCGGGCCGGTGCTCAGCGGGATCTGTATGTTCCCGCCCTTCTCTATGGCGAGTTCCTCTATCATTATGGAGTTCTCGTCCACTTCGAAGTACTTCGCGTCGAAGCCGTTGGCCGAGGCGTTCCCGGCCAGCAGCGAGCCCGCTATAAGGGCGAATACCGCTTTTGTCATATTGTGCATCTTTCCTCCTTCCTTTTTTACTGCCTTACTCGAAGATCTTGGCGTCCGAGGCCAGCGGGGCCGCGGCCTGGTAGCCGCTGACGTCCATGTCATCGAACCGGGCGTCCGCGGCCTTCCAAGGGCTGGCTATCTCGGCGAATGAGCCGTTGGCCTGTATGTAGTAGACGCTGGTCCCGTCGGAAGACTTGATCGGGGTGGATACGCGCCAGTTGAGCTTGAGCTGCAGGGCCGCGTGCGGGTCGGCGTGCGTGCCGATATTGACGACCGTGCTGTCGTGGACCTGGGCGGTCATGTTGAACTTGTAGCCCCAGGCTAGGTCCACTTTCTCAGGGATGACGGTGACGCCGGTGAGGTACTTGCCCTTTCCCCTGTAGTTGCCGCCGTAGGAATAGGCGACCTTGTACTGCACGTCCAGGACGGTAATGCCGTAGAGGTTCTCCGCGTAAAAGCCGTAGGTGTAGGAGCGGGGCCTGCTCCAGCTCTGCAGCTGTGTCCAAGAGGTTATGCCGTCCGGCACCGCGGTGGCGTACTGCGTATTGATGTTGACCACGGGGGCGTTGCGCTCTATTATGGCCCAGATCTTCTCCGCGATATTTATTATCTTCTCTATAAGCACGAGGCCCTCGCCCGGATTGGACTGCGCCGCCCGACGCTGCTTTTCCAGGAGTTCGAAGTCCTCTCCTTCGGAGATGCGGACCAGCCGTACGGAGGCGGGGTTGATGGTGTAGTAATCGGGATTGCGCTGCGCGGCCTTGGTCTCGGAATCCGTGAACTCGCCAAGCGGCACCTGGGAGAAGGCGGCGGCGGAAAAAGAGAAGAAGACGGCTATTGCGGCGAGCGCTGCTGCGATTGTTTTCTTGTTCATGTTTTCCTCGGACCGTCCTGTCGTCCTGCGTATAAATTATAGTTCCCCGACTGGAAACCCATAAGTGTCCGCGGACCCATGCCTAGCGAACTGAGGGCCCAGGTTTTTTATGAGCCAAAGGACCCAGAAAGAGTTGACCTTCGTCAATGAGCCGCGCCGGCAAAAAAAGACCCGGGCCGGCGGCCCGGGTCCTTTTTTGTCGTTCGGAGGGGTCAGGCGGCGGCGCCGACCTTCTCCTCTTTCTTGCCGGTGTCGCAGGACATGGCGGCTATCTGCTGATAGACGCTGAGCCTCCACTTGTACGACTCTTCCGCCAGCCGCGCTAGGCGGGCCGCCGCTTCCGGGTTCGTCTTCTGCAGAGTGCGGAAGCGGTTCTCGCTGGTCATGAAGTCGGCCACGGAGATCGTGGGCGGCTTGCTGTCTATCGTCAGGGGGTTCCTGCCCTGGGCCCTGAGCGCCGGGTTGTAGCGGAACAGCGGCCAGCGGCCGCTCTGCACCGCTTTCTTCTGCGCGTTCATGCCCGAGCGCATGTCTATGCCGTGTGCTATGCAGTGGCTGTAGGCGATGATGATGGACGGGCCGTCGTAGGCCTCCGCCTCGACGAAGGCTTTGACGGTCTGGTTGTAGTCGGCGCCCATCGCGACCTGGGCGACATAGATGCTGCCGTAGGTCATCGAGATCATCGCCAGGTCCTTCTTGGGTATGGGCTTGCCGCCCGCGGCGAACTGCGCCACGGCGCCCAGCGGGGTGGCCTTGGACATCTGCCCGCCGGTGTTGGAGTAAACCTCGGTGTCCATCACCAGCATGCGGACCTTGCGGCCGCTGGCCAGGACATGGTCCAGGCCGCCGTAGCCTATATCGTAGGCCCAGCCGTCGCCGCCCAGTATCCAGACGCTCTTCTTTATGAGGTAGTCCGCCAGAGTGCCCATGCGGGCCGCCTGTTCTCCGCCCACGCTCACGAGCGCCTTCTTGAGATCGGCCACGCGGGCGCGCTGCTGCTCTATGCCCGCCCAGTCTTCCTGGTTCGCGTTAAGTATGTCTTCGGCCAGCTTGGCCTGGGTCTTGAGCGGCCCTTCCTTCATGGCGGCCAGCAGTTCGCGGGCTTCGCCGCCCATCTTGTCGTAGGCCAGGCGCATGCCCAGGCCGAACTCGGCGTTGTCCTCGAAGAGCGAATTGCTCCAGGCCGGGCCCCTGCCGTCCTCGCGGACGCAGTAGGGCGTGGTCGGCAGGTTGCCGCCGTAGATGGACGAGCAGCCGGTGGCGTTGGCCACGGTCAGGTGGTCGCCGTAGAGCTGGGTCATCAGCTTGACGTAGGGGGTCTCGCCGCAGCCGGCGCAGGCGCCGCTGAACTCGAAGAGCGGGCGCACCAGCTGGCTGCCATGGACGGTGTTGCGGTTGACCTTGGACGAGCCTTCGTCCTTGAGGGCCATGAAGAACTTCAGGTTCTCGCGCTCGGGCTCGCGCAGCGGGAACTGGTCCGACATGTTGATGGCCTTGCGTCCGGTTTCCGCGCCGTCCTTCTTCTCCTTGGCGGGGCAGTTGTAGACGCAGGCGCCGCAGCCGGTGCAGTCCTCTACCGCCGCCTGCACGGTCAGCTTGAGGCCCTTGAGCGCCGGGGCCTTGGCGTCGGAGGACTTGAAGGTCTTGGGAGCTCCTTCGAGGCCCTTGCCGTCATAGGCCTTGAGGCGGATGGCGGCGTGCGGGCAGACCAGCGAGCAGAAACCGCACTGTATGCAGAGGTGCGGCTCCCAGACCGGGGATTCCAGCGCGATGTTGCGCTTCTCGTACTGGGAGGTGGCGGTCGGGAACGTGCCGTCGACGGGCATCGCGCTGACCGGCAACTGGTCGCCGCGGAAGGCGATCATCTCGCAGAGCGTCTCGCGCACGAATTTGGGGAACCCCGTAACTTCGCAGGTGCGCTTGATCTTGCTGTCGGCCTTGCCGACCTTCACTTCCTGTATCGCGGCCAGCGTCTGGTCCACGGCGGCGTAGTTCTTGTTGACCACCTCGTCTCCCTTGGCGGCGTAGGTCTTCTTGATGGCGGTCTTGATGGCGGCTATCGCCTCGTCCTTGGGAAGGACGCCGGAGATGCCGAAGAAGGCGGTCTGCATGATGACGTTGATGCGCGCCCCCATGCCGGTCTCATTAGCGATCCTGGAGGCGTCGATGACGTACATCTTAAGGTTCTTCTTGACGATGTCGTACTGCACTTCAACTGGCAGTTTGTCCCAGACCCGGTCGGCCGGAAACGGGCTGTTGAGCAGGAAGATTCCGCCGTCCTCGGCGCGGTTGAGCATCTCGTACTTCTCTAGGAAGCTAAACTGGTGGCAGGCGACGAAGCGGGCCTTGGAGACCAGGTAAGGCGCGCGGATGTAGCTCTTGCCGAAGCGCAGGTGGCTGGCGGTCATCGAGCCGGCCTTCTTGGAGTCGTAGACGAAGTAGCCCTGCGCGAACTGGCCGGTCTCCTCGCTGATTATCTTTATGGTGTTCTTGTTGGCGCCGATGGTGCCGTCGGAGCCCAGTCCGAAGAACAGGCCGCGGAAGGTGTCCGCGGGCTCGGTGATGAAGGCCTCGTCGTACTTCAGCGACAGGTTGGTCACGTCGTCCTTGATGCCGACGGTGAAGCTGTTGAGCGGGGCCGGGGCCGAGAGGTTGTCGTAGACGGCCTTGGCCATGGCCGGGGTGAATTCCTTGGAGCCGAGGCCGTAGCGGCCGCCGACTATCGCGGGAAACTCCTTGAGCGCGCCGGCCTTGAAGGCGGTGGCGCAGACGGTTACCACGTCCTGGTAGAGCGGCTCGCCCAGGGCGCCGGCTTCCTTGGTGCGGTCGAGCACGGCGATGGACTTGACGGTCTTGGGAAGGGCCTTTATGAAGTCGGCCTCGGAGTAGGGCCTGTAGAGGCGGACCTTTATTACGCCGACCTTCTCTCCCTTCGAGACGAGGTAGTTGACGGTGTCCTCCACCACGTCCGCGCCGGAGGCCATCACGACGATGACCCGCGTGGCGTCGGGGGCGCCGACGTAGTCGAAGAGGTTGTAGCGGCGGCCGGTCAACTTCTCGAACTGGCCCATGGCTTCCTTGACCATGGTGGGCACGGCGGCGTAGAACTTATTGGAGGCTTCGCGGCCCTGGAAGAAGACGTCGGGGTTCTGGGCGGTGCCGCGCAGCACGGGGTGCTCGGGGTTGAGGCCGCGGGCTTTGTGCTCGGCTATGAGCTTCTCGCTGATCATGCTGCGCATGACCTCGGTGGAGAGCGGCTCCACCATGTTCAGCTCGTGGCTGGTGCGGAAGCCGTCGAAGAAGTGCAGGAAAGGCACGCGGGTCTTGAGCGTGGCGGCCTGGGCTATCAGAGCGAAGTCCATGACTTCCTGCGGGTTGGCCGAGGAGAGCATGGCCCAGCCGGTCTGGCGGCAGGCCATCACGTCGCTGTGGCCGCCGAAGATGGAGAGGGCGTGGGCCGCTACCTCGCGGGCGCTGACGTGGAAGGTGGTGCTGGTCAGTTCGCCCGCTATCTTGTACATATTGGGAATCATCAGCAGCAGGCCCTGGGAGGCGGTGAATGTGGTGGTCAGCGCGCCCGCGGTCAGCGAGCCGTGCACCGCGCCGGCGGCGCCGCCCTCGCTCTGCATCTCTATCACGGACGGAACGGTGCCCCAGATGTTCTTGTCGCCCTTGGCGCTCCAGGCATCGGAGAGTTCGCCCATCACGGAGGAAGGGGTGATCGGGTAGATCGCTATGACCTCGTTGGTCTTGTGGGCCGTGTAAGCCGCGGCCGTATTGCCGTCCATCGCAACTCTGTTCTTTGACATTGTCAGCATCTCCTTGATAGGTTACTGCGGAAAGCGGGTTCTCTGCAACGCTTTGAGTATAGCATTTTTGGCACGGCCGCCTCCCAACCCGTCGTTAAAATATAACGGCAGCCCGGCGGCAGGGCGCTTGAATTGCTGGGCGGGGAGCGGGGAGTAGCGGGCTTGCCGCCGCCTTTTTGTATAATTGACGCATGGAAAACACCCCCAAGAAACCGGCCCCGTCCATAAAGCAGAACCTAGGCCGCCACCAGGATCCCGCCGTCCGCCGCTCCAATTTCGACGAAGTGGCGCTCGGCTTCGGCCAGGACGAGGCCGTCACCGAGGCGGCGCGCTGCCTCAACTGCCGGACTAGGCCCTGCGAACTGGCCTGCCCCGTGAACATAAAGATCCCGGAATTCGTCGACCTGATCTACCGCGGCAAGGTCGGCGAGGCCGCCTCCAAGATCTTCGAGACCTCGCTCTTTCCCGCCATCTGCGGCCGGGTCTGCCCCCAGGAGACCTACTGTGAACTAGCCTGCGTCATAAAGGACAAGTTCGGCCCCGTCTCCATAGGCCGCCTGGAGCGGTTCACGGCCGACTACGCCCGCGATAACGGCCTGATAGTTCCCCCGTCCTGCGCTCCCGACACCGGCAGGAAGGTCGCCTGCGTGGGTTCCGGCCCGACCTCCCTGGCCGTGGCCGCCGAATTGCGCAAGCTGGGCCACTCAGTCACCGTCTTCGAGGCGCTGCACGAGTTCGGCGGGGTCCTCAGCTACGGCATCCCCACTTTCCGTCTGCCGCGCGAGGTCGTCTGCTTCGAAGTGGATATGCTGCGAAAAATGGGCGTGAAGTTCCTCAAGAACGTGCTGGTGGGCAAGTCCATAACCATAGAGGAACTCAAGAAGGACTTCGACATGGTATATATAGGCTCCGTGGCCGGATTGCCCAGCCCGATGAACGTGCCCGGCGAGGACCTGGTCGGCGTATACAGCTCCAACGAGTTCCTCACCCGGGTGAACCTGATGCAGGCATACAAATTCCCCGAGACCGACACTCCCTACTATATAGGCAAAAAAGTGATAGTGGTCGGCGGCGGCAACACCGCCATGGACTCGGCCCGTTGCGCCATGCGCCTTGGCCCGGAGAGCGTGACGCTTCTCTACCGCCGCACCCGCGCTGAGATGCCCGCCCGCGCCGAGGAAGTGGAGAACGCCATGGAAGAGGGCATAAAATTCGAGTTCCTCACCGCCCCCGTGGAGCTGGAGGGCGACGACAAGGGCGTCCTGAAGCGGATGAAATGCATACGCATGGAACTGGGCGAGCCCGACGCCAGCGGCCGCAGGCGCCCCATGCCGAAAAAAGGTTCCGATTTCTGGCTGGAGGCGGACAGCATAGTGGTAGCCATAGGCCAGAGCCCCAACCCCGTCATACAGCGGACCACGCCGGGACTGAACGCCAACAAGTGGGGCGGTATAGTCATCGACGAGGCCACAGCGGCCACCTCCCTCGACGGCGTGTACGCCGGGGGCGACGTGGTGCGCGGCGGCGCCACCGTGCTGCTGGCGATGAAGGACGGCAAGGCGGCCGCCAAAGCCATACACGAAAGACTCGCCGCAGGGAGCGCCAAATGAGCCGCGATATCTATTCGACCGAAGGACTTTACCGGATAACGGAGAAGACGGACCTTTCCCCCTCCATCTCGAAGCACGTCGTTTACGCGCCGCTCATCGCCGCCAAGGCGAAGGCGGGCCATTTTGTCATACTGCGCGCGGGTTCGGGCGGCGAGCGCGTCCCCGTCACGCTGGTGGAATGGAGCCCGGAGGACGGGACCGTGACCGTCATCATACAGGCCATAGGCAAGAGCACGGCGCAGATGAACGCCATGAAAGCCGGCGATTCGTTCACCGACGTGGCCGGGCCGCTGGGCACCCCGGTGGAAATCAGGACATGGGGCACGGTGCTCGGCGTGGGCGGCGGCGTGGGCATAGCCGAGCTTTATCCCATCGCCCGGGCCTACAAGGAGGCGGGCAACAAGATCGTCTCCATCCTAGGCGCGCGGTCCAAAGACCTGCTGATACTGGAAAAGGAGATGGCCGAACTGGGCGAGATTATGGTGACCACGGACGACGGGTCCGCCGGGAAGAAAGGCTTGGTCACCGACGCGATGAAGGAGCTCTACGCCGCGGGCAAGGCTCCGGACGCCATCTTCACGATCGGCCCGATAATCATGATGAAATTCGTGGGCGAGACTTCCCGCCCCCACGGCACGCCGACCTTCGCCAGCCTCAACCCCGTCATGCTGGACGGCACGGGCATGTGCGGCGGCTGCCGCGTCGAGATCGGCGGCAAGCCGAAGTTCGCCTGTGTCGACGGACCGATGTTCGACGCCCACCAGGTCAACTTCGACCAGCTCATAAAGCGCGCCGCCGCCTACCGCGAGCAGGAACGCGCCGCGCTGGAGAGGTATTCCAGGGAACATAACTGCCGCATAGGCCTTCATTGAGCAATATTGACATCTATCGGTGATTAGTGGTACAATTCAATCGGTGCGGTTAAGTCAGCACAGCGACGGGGAGGAAAATAATGAAAAAAGTACTCATAGCGGTAGTAGCCATGGCGTTGGGCTCCACCGCCTTCGCGGCCGGTTACGGCAGCGCGGGCTGCGGTCTGGGCAGCCTGGCGTTCCAGAAGAACGACATGACGCAGGTGCTCGCGGCCACCACCAACGGCACGTTCGGCAGCCAGACGTTCGGTATGACCTTCGGCACCTCGAACTGCAACAACGAGGGCCTGGTCAAGCTGAGCATGGCCCGCCAGAGCTTCATCGAGGCCAACTACAAGGACCTGTCCCGCGACGTCGCGGCCGGCAAGGGCGAGTACGTCAACAGCCTGGCCAAGCTCTACGGGTACACCCCGCAGAACGCCTGGCAGTTCACGCAGCTCCTGCAGAAGAACCACACGACGATCTTCGCCGCCAACGACGCGAAGACCGCCGTCACCACGATAGACAGGCTCGCCAGCAACATCTGATAGCGGCGGCGCTTGATGATGGACATAAGGCGGACCGGGTTAAGTAAGCGCCCGGTCCGCTTTATTTTCCCCCTCCTTCTCCTGCTCCCGCTTTCCGTTTCCGCCCTGACCCCGCAGCAGGACCTGCGCCGGCTGGCGCTGCGCCAGGCCGCGCTGAAAGCGCAGCTCTGGGAGGACCCCTACTGGCTCAAGCTCCTCTACTATGAGGACGGGCTGCTGGGCGGTCGCAGGAGCCACTGTACCAGCCCCAAGTTCTTTCTCCATAAATGGGGGCACATAAACCCGCGGCTGGAGCTGGAAGCCGCCATAGACGGCCTTTTTTTTGAAGGGGAGGCGGACGATTCCCCCGCCTGCGCTTTCCCGGAGCGCTACAGGTGGCTGCGCGAAGCGCTGCGCGGCGGCGGAGAGTTCCCCCCGCCCTACTGCCGAAAGTTCGAGGACTGGAAGACCGCCCTGGACCCGGAGAAAGTGACCCTCCTTTTCGCGGCCGGCTATCTCAACAACCCTTCCACTCTCTACGGCCACACTTTCCTGCGCCTCCACAGGCGCGGCGGGGAAGGCGCGGACCTGCTCGACTACACCATAAACTACGCCGCGACCACCGACGCCCGGGGCGGGCTTTTCTACGCGATAAAGGGCCTGGTGGGCGCCTATCCCGGGCAGTTCTCCACCATCCCGTATTACCTGAAGATACAGGAATACCGAAATATAGAGAACCGCGACCTCTGGGAATTCCCGCTGGGGTTGACGCGGGAGGAGATAGACCGCCTCCTACGCCATTGCTGGGAACTGGGCAAAGCGTCTTTCCCCTACTTTTTCTTCACCCGCAACTGCTCCTGGCAGCTGATGCCGCTGCTGGACATAGTCAAGCCGGAACTGGACCTAGCCCGCAGGTTCAATTTATGGGTGATCCCGTCCGATACGGCGCGCGCGGCCGTCGCCGCCTCGCCGGCGGCCGAACCCGGCTGGCGGCCTTCGCTCTGGAAGACGGTGGAGTGGAAGCGCTCGCAGCTTTCTGCGGAGCAGCGCGCCTCCGTCCTGGAACTGTCGCGCGGCGACCAGCGGGCGGAGCTCGACCGGCTGGCCCCCGTCCACCCTGCTCTCAAGGCGCCCGTGCTTGAGCTGGCGGCCGACTACCTGAACTGGCGCTACCACGCGCGCAAGATAGACCAGAAGGAACTGGACGGCCGCAGCGACCCCCTGCTGGCCGAACGGGCCGCTCTGGGTCCCCAGGCCACCTTCCCCGGCGCTCCCGCCCGTCCTCCCTCGATAATGGCCTCGCATGAGAGCATGCGTCTGGGCGCGGGGCTGGTGTCGCATAAGAAAGGCCCGGCCTATGAATTGCAGGCCCGGTTCGCGCTGCAAGACCTGCTCGACGACCCGGAGGGGTACCTGCCCGACGCGGCGCTGGAGATGGGATCGTTAAAACTGCGCTATGACAAAAATTCCGGCCGGGGTTTCGTTCAGCAGGGGCGGCTGGTGCGGGTGATGAGCCTCAATCCCTGGGACGACTGGGTGCGCCGGCAGTCCTGGGAGGTCGCCGCCGGACTTGAGCAGGCGCCGGAAACCGGCCGCGCCGCCGGTCACGCCACGGTCTGGGCGATGAACGCGGGGGCCGGGCTGGCGGCGGAATGGGACGGGCCGGTGCGGCAGGTCTGGTACCTGATGGGGCAGGCCGATACGGCCTTCGGCGGCGCGCTGCGGGAGAACTGGCGGCTGGGCGGCGGCCTCAAGGCGGGCGTGCTGGCTTCGCGCGGGCCTTTCCGCGGTCTGCTGGAGGCCCGCTATACCGGCTACGCCTTCGGCGATTCCCGGCCGCTCTGGGCCGGCACGGGCGCCGTCTCGCTCAGGCTCGCCCGCAACAGTTCCCTGCGCTCCGAATTCGCCTGGCGCGGCGCCGACTACCGCGAGCTCGGCCTCTACTTCCAACACTTCGTCTTCCCGCCTTAAACTAAGGAAAACTATTCCGTGGGGAGCCGAGGACGATGTGTTTTGCGGGCTGCCGCCCCGACCTGCCCCCTGCATAGTTGCTCCTATTTTGTGGGTGTACGAGAAAGTATAATGTAGATATGCGAAAGGTCAGAGCGGCGGTATTGCTGGCGGCGGGGATGCTGGGCGGGTGCACTCACCTGTTCTTCCAGCCGACCAGGCATATCCATTCGGACCCGGCGGAGCTGGGATTGAAATACGAGGCGATAAAATTCGAGTCGTCCGACGGGACGCCGCTGACCGGTATGTTCTTCCCCCCCGAAGGCGAGCCGAGGGCCACGATCGTCCATTTCCACGGCAACGCCCAGAACATGACCTCGCATTATCCCTATTCGGCCTGGCTGGCCAGAGAGGGCTATAACGTTTTCATCTTCGATTACAGGGGCTATGGCGCTTCGGGCGGCAAGGCGAACCTCGACGGAGTGGTGATGGACGGCAACTCCGCGCTGAAGCACGCGCTCAAGCTGCCCGGCGCTTCGCCGGACAGGATGATAGTTTTAGGTCAGAGCCTGGGAGGGGCGGTCGCGGTGGCCGCGGCCGCCGGGAGCGGGCTAAAGCCTGCCGCACTCGTACTGGAGGGGACTTTTCACTCTTACCGGGGCGTGGGCGCGGCGGTATTGAAGGAAAGGTGGCTTACCTGGCCTTTCAGCTGGATACCGAAGCTGGGCGTGAGCGGGCGGCATTCTCCCGCCGACAATATCGGGGGACTGGACTGCCCCAAAGTGTTCATACACTCGGAGAAGGACACGACGGTCCCGTATTCCCAGGGCAGGAAACTCTTCGACGCCGCCCCGGAGCCGAAAGTTTTCTGGACCACCCCGTCCGGCCACATAGACGCCTTCGGCGCCCACGGGCCGGAATTCCGGCCCCGGCTGCTGGAATTTCTAAAATCCCTTTGAATTGCGCGCTTCTTCGACGGCTTCCTTGAGAAGGGCCGCGAGGCGCTCCGCTTCGTGGTACGACAGGGCCACCGGCATTGTTTGCCAGCTGAGCGGGCTTTTGGCGAAAAATTCCACGGCTACGGATTTCCCCTCGGCATAACCGTCCAGTATGTGAACCCTGATCCCGGAGCTCATCATGCCCATGGGAGCGGCTTTCACTTCCCCGGGAGTGCGCTTTATCCTCGCGCCCGTTATCGCGCCGCGCAGCCCGCCGTACCTGGCGAAACGGTAGAGCATGAACAAGGCGCCGGCGACGAACAAAGAAAAGAAAGCGATCCCCGGGATATTTTCCATCGGCATCCTATTTCCCCCCTCCCCCCGCCTCGTTGAGCTCTTTGAGCGCGACTTTCAGGGCCTGTTCATGGCGGCGGCTCTCGAGGTTAGACATCAGGCTGTAGGCGCAGGGCACCACCAGCAGCGTCAGCAGCGTCGAGAAGAACACCCCTCCTATCACCACCAGCGCCATCGGTATGCGCGTCTCGGCGCCGGGGCCGTAGCCCAGCGCCGGAGGTATGGCCGCCGCTATCGTGGCGAAAGAGGTCATCAGTATCGGCCGCAGCCTTATCGGGCAGGCCTCAAGAAGGGCTTCGTTGACGCCCAGCCCGCCGTCGCGGCGGCGGTGATTGGTCAAGTCCACCAGCAGTATCGAGTTCTTCTTTACGATTTCCATCAGCGGTATGATGCCTATCATACTGTAAATACTCAGCGAATAGCCGCCCATCTTGAGAGCGATGAAAGCCCCGGTGACGCTGAACGGCAGCGCCAGCAGCACGGTGACGGGATGTACGAAGCTGTTGAACTGCGAGGCCAGTATCATGTAGGCGACCAGCACTCCCAGTACTAGGGCGAAGTTCAGGCTGGCGAAGGAGTCTTGGAAGGTCTTGGAGGTGCCCGAGAATACCACCCGGTAGCCTTCCGGCAGGACCTCGCGCGCGACGCGGTCCACCTCTTTCAGGGACTGCTCCTGCGAGGACTCCTGCGCCACGTTGGCGAAGACGGCGATGGCCCGCTCGCGGTTCTTGCGCACCCAGATCTTGCGTATGTCGCCGGAGGCGCGGCGGTCCTTGTCGAGCAGTTGTACCCGTATGTCGTAGCGCTTGCTGCCGCGGGCGAACTTTCCGGCGCGCACGCCGCCTATCATTGCGTTGACCGCGTCGCCGCTGGAGGACACGCTGACGCTGCGGGCGGCCGCTTTCTCGCGGTCCGGGATGACCCGCACCTCGGGCATGCCCTCCTAGTAGTCGGTGTCAACGTCGGTCATCTTTCCGGAGGCCGCCATGCGCTCCATGATGAGGCGATGGAATTGAGCGGCTTGCGGGCGTAGCGAATGAACTCCTGCTGCGTCGGGGGCCGGGACTCCCCGGGCAGAGGCGCGCGCGCGGCCGGGGCTTCCTCGCTATCATGAGCATGCCCTGGTTGACCTGCCCGCCGCCGAAGCCGCCGGTATTGGCCATGAAGGTGCGGATGTTCGGCTGGGCCATAGCCCGTTTCTCGGCCTCTTCCACGACCTTGGCCGTGTGCTACAGCGAGGAGCCGACGGGGGGTCTGCGCACGCACCAGGAACCGGCTCTGGTCCTGCGCCGGGGAGAACTCCTTGGGAATGACCTTTACGAGGGAGAGCGAGGCCGAGAAGACCAGGGCGGCGGCGCCCAGGACGGTCCAGCGGTGGTCCAGCAGCCGGCGCAGCAGGGCCGCGTAGCCGCGGCGGGCCTTCTCCATCAGGGCGTCTATCGCGCGGCCTATCCCGGCGTCCGCTCGGCCGCGAAGAAGTGCGAGCAGCGCATCGGTGTCAGCGTCAGGGCCTCGAGCAGCGAGAGCATGACGGCGGCCGTCATCGTCACGCCGAACCGGAAGAAGAACTGCCGATGATGCATTCCATGAAGATGACCGGGATGAAGATGGCCAGTATAGCGATGGATGTCGCCATAGCCGGGAAGGTCATCTCCCGCGCGCCTCGCCCTTCTCGTTGTGGCGCACGATGTCCTCGAGCATCATGCTGGCGCCGTCCGCCAGTATGCCGATGGCCAGAGTCAGGCCCAGCAGGGTGAACACGTTTAGGGTGGAGTCCGTGAAATAGAGTACGATGAAGGCGCCGACGATGGAAGTCGGTATGGCCAGCAGGACGTTGAGCGTGGAAGACCAGGAGCCGAGGAGAAGCCAGCAGGCGACGCCGGTCAGCAGCGCCGAGAGGAACAGGGTGAAATTGAGCTCGTGCGTGGACTCCTCTATAAAGCGCGTGGCGTCGTTGACTATCTCCAGCCGCATGGCTGCCGGCAGGTCCTTCTTCATGACCTCAAGTTTCTCCTTGACCAGGCGGGCGGTGGCCAGGCCGTTCCCCACCGCCGCCACGTCGCCTATGCGGTAGGTGCGCCAGCTGGCCGAGCCGCGGCGGGAGGTGGACGAGATATAGCGGATGCCGGCGATGGTCATCACCGCGCCCTACAGGACGTCGGTGACCTGGGTCTCCACGACCTCCGGCGCGGCGCCCTCAAGAGATACGCTGATGTTGACCAGCGGGTAATCCACGTCCGGCAGCTGGCTGATCCCCATGCGCGAGAAGCTGATGGCGCCGAAGGTGATGAGCCCGGCCATTATCATCTAGGCGAAGACGGGCGCCTTATCGAGAGGTCGGAAAGGGTCATCGTTTCTCCGTGCCGGCAGCGATCTCAAGCTCGACGGCGGCGTAGGCCGCGCGGGCCCCGGCCTGCTGCAGCGAAAGGGCGGCCAGCAGCACCGAGTTTTGGGCGTTAAGCACGTCTATGTGGTCACCAGGCCGTTCGTATAGTCGGCGGCCTGGAGTTCCGAGTTCTCGAGAACCAGCACGAGGGCCCTTTCCAGCGAATCGGCTACCGCTATCGCGCGGCTCAGCGCCGAATGGGCGCGCCTGATCTCGTCGGCGGCGCTTCTCTCCGTCAGCCTGAGGGACAGCGCCAGCTGGTAGGCCTCGTCTAGCGTTCCGGCGCGCGGCGCGGCCTGTTGGGCCCCGGCGGGAAGGGCGGCGGCGCGCAGGAAGAGGGTCAGCAGTATTTTCATCGGCCTCACTTGGCCCATTCTTTGACCAGCTCGATAAGGACTTCGGCGGACTTGTTCATGCCGTCGAGCGAGACCCATTCGTAGCGGCCGTGGTAATTGTAGCCGCCGGTGAAAACATTGGGCGTGGGCAGGCCCATGTAGGAAAGCCGCGCCCCGTCCGTGCCGCCCCGCACGGGCTTAATCTTCGGCTCCAGTCCGGCGGCACGGACGGCGTTCTTGAGCTTCTCCATGACTTCCGGATGCTTCGCCATCACAATGCCCATATTGCGGTACTGCTCCCGGAAAGAAAGTTTTATCTCGGCCAGGGGATACTTCAGCCGCTTGGCGGCGACGATGGCCTCGAGCTGCCTTTCCATCGCTTTAAGCTTCTTCAGGTCGTGTTCGCGGGCTATGCCGGTCAGTTCCGCCTTCTCTATGCCGGCGGCTAGGTC
>CAZVWK010000048.1:0-15595 GCA_964631475.1 uncultured Elusimicrobiaceae bacterium
CACCGAACCCTTGATATAGCGGTCCAGCATGATGTCGCCGATTACGGCTACGCGTGTGTTCTTGAAACTGTCTATTATGGAGTTAAGCCTGGGTAGATTCTGGCGAGGCATGCCATATTATATAAAAACATGGGGGGGGAGGGCTGAAAGCCGTCCGAATAGCCCGGCAGAGCGGGACTGCGGCTTTCGGGAGTTCTGCCGCCCGGCCGCGGCCCGGTCAGGGCGCGGGGGAGGGCGCAGGGACGACGGTGCGGCCCTTAAGCTCGGCGGTGACGGCGCCGATGAAGACCTCGGCCTTGAGTAGCACCGGGACCCTGAGTTCGTCGTCGGTGATCCATACGAGCAGCCGCTTGCCTTTCTTCGCGGCGAAGATGCCCTCTTCGCCTACCCGCGGCTCCACCACCAGGCATTTCTTTTTGCCGAGCACGGTCTTTATCTTTTCCCTCTTCAGGACCGCGATGTCCAGCTTCCAGTTCTTTCGAGTATTGACGTCCATCGAGTAGACCGTCCCGGGCTCCAGGGGCATGAGGCGCGCGGCGTAGAGGGCCGAGAGTATGTCGTTCACCCTCCCTGGCAGCGAGCCCCCGACGGCGTAGGGCTCGCCTTCCTTTTTCAGCCGCTGGCCGCGGAACGTCATGGCGGAATAATCGAAATAGACCCACTCTTTCAGCCGCCAGGAACCCTCGCGTATGTCCTTTGAATAGCCGAGGGAGCGGTGGTCGGACACGGCCAGCCAGGCGTCGTTGCGGTCCCGGACCTTGAAGAAGGCGTCTATCCAGGAGGCCGAAACGGCCTCGGAAACCAGATGCCAGGCAGCCTCTCCGGAAGCCATGACGGGAGAAACGGCGGAGAGATGCGACTCGCCCACCCCCATCACGCCCCACTTTAGCTCGAACTCCAGCCTCTCCCCGGCCCAGGGCGGCAGCGGGACGGAAGAGGGGAGGGTTATCTCGGGAGAGCCCGCCAGGGGGTGGGGGAGCATCGGTGGTTCCGCCGCGCAGGGAGAGACGGCTATCGAAAAACAGACGGCGCGTAATATGAGGCGGGCGGCGGCAAGGAGGTTCGCCGCGGCCGAAGCGCCGGCGGGCAGTCGCCCTTTTTTGCGCAGCTGCGACTTGCCCTGGCCGGTCAGGACCAGGACCGGCTTCAGGCGCCCGGCGCGGGCCAGCGCCAGGTCCAGGAACTTGTCCCCTACCATCCAGGAACCGTCGCGCCGGGTCGGGAAGTCTCTGAAAGCCTCTTTCAGCAGTCCGGTCCCCGGCTTGCGGCAGGCGCAGCCGCCGTCGGGGCCGTGCGGACAGAAATAGACCGCGTCCAGGAGGGCGCCCTCTTTCCGGAGGCAGCGGGCCAGGTTCCGGTTTATCTCCGCGGCGGTGCTGAGGGTCATATAGCCCCTAGCCACGGCGGACTGGTTGGTAACGACTATAAGCCGGAACCCCGCGCCGGAGAGCAGCCGGAGAGCGCGGGCGGCGAAAGGATAGACGCGCATCTTCGCGGGATCGGTAAGGTAATAGCCTGCGCGGTTATGGACCAGCACCCCGTCCCTGTCGAGGAAGACGGCGGGTCTCAGGCCGTCGGCGGACGGGCGGCGGACGGGCCAGGCCCTCATGACCGGCCGCCCGGCGGGATAAGCTGGTCCATCATGAGGCGGTAGCCGTCGCAGAGGAAAATTATGCGCACGGAGAGTATGTAGAGCGGGCCCGCGAGTATGGTCTCCCACTCCGGCGGGAAGCGGGAGAAGTCCTTGTAGGTCGTTATCACCGGCCGGTCGCCCGAAGCCGCCGCCAGGGCTTTCATCTCCTCCGCGGTGAAGCGATGATGGTCGGGATAGCGCCAGACGCCTTCCAGCGAGGCTCCCAGCTCGCGCAGATTGCGTTCGAAGGACTCCGGGTCGCCTATGGCGGAGATGACCGAAACGGCCCTGTTTTTGACGGTGGCGAGCGGGACGGGCAGGCGGCGGCGGGCGTCTATGAAATGTTCGGGCGCGTGTATGCTTTCTGCTACCGGCGCCCGGGGATTTATCTTCTTGATCTCGGCGTGCAGTTCTTCCAGCCCCGCTGCGTTGGAGCGCTCGCAATGCGAGATTATGACCATGCAGGCCCGCGCCAGACCCTCTTTGCTTTCTCTCAGGTTGCCAAGCGGCAGCGGGGCGTCCTTGTGGAACGGGGCCGCGGCGTTTACTATGACGATGTCCCCGTCCCTCTTCAGGGCGAAATGCTGGAAGCCGTCGTCCATGAGCAGGATATCGCAGCCGAGCTTTTCGACGGCGGCCCGGCCCGCGGCGGCCCGGTCGGCGGAGACTGAAACCGGGATCGACTGGTCTTTGAGCGCATTGTGTATTATTACGGCCTCGTCGCCGCACTCTGCCGCGTCGTAGTCCCCGGGGCCGTCCAGCAGTACCAGTTTGCGCGGCGGGGCTTTGCGGCCGTACCCGCGCAGCAGTATGGCCGGACGGAAGCCCATTTTTTTAATCTCCCTGGCGGCCGCTATGACCGTGGAAGTCTTGCCGGTCCCTCCCGCCGAGATATTGCCGAAGCAGACGACGCGCACGGGAAGCCGGGCGGAAGGGAATACTCCCGCCGCGTAAAGGCGCCGCCTCGCCTCCATCGCGCCCGCGTAAACAAGCGAGAGGAGCCAAAGGAAGAACTTTCCAGGCGCCGCCGAGCGGAGCGCGTCGCGCAGCTTCTCGGGGGAGAGGCTCACTTCGCCGGCTCCTTTAGAGCGACCATATGGCAGGAGAGCTTTTCCCACACGATGTCGAACTGGAGCTCCGCCAGGTCCCCCTGCGCCCAGGCGTGGCGGGTGCCCGGGGGGCTCCAGCTCCGGGGATCGTCATGGGGGGAGTAGATTATGAAAGTGGGCGCGCCCTGGCTGACGGCGATGTGCATAGGGGCCGAACTGGTGCCGGCGTGAAGAGAGGACTTTTTAAGAAGCGCGCCCAGGTCGAGCAGGTCGAAGTCCGGGCAGAGCAGGTGCGGTTTTTTCGAGAGGGCCATGACGGAGCGGACATAGTCCAGCTCGCCGGGGCCCCAGAGGAAGGCCACCCTGGCGCCGAACTTCTCCGCCAGACCGTCCGCGAGATCGGCGAAATGTTCCGCCGGCCAGCGGCGGTGGGCCCTGGGGCTGGTGACATCCATGGTGACGAGCGGCGTGTCCGGGCCTATGGCGTTCTCCGCGAGGAAAGCCTCGGCCCTGGCCTCGTTGGCCGGCCCAGGGTAAAGCTCGAGTTCCGGGCCGTCGTGGGGTATCCCCAGCGGTTCCAGCAACTGCAGCCTAGTGAGGGTGGTGTACATCACCTCCGGCTTTACGCGGGGCGTGATATTGTGGTAGAGGCGCGCGGCGTTGCCGGCGAAAGCCACGCGCTTCGACGCTCCGGAGAAGAGGGCGAAAAACCCGGAGGAGCTGGAATGCATGAAGTCGAACGAGATGTCTATGCCCGCGGCCCGGATAGCGCGCAGCGGCCTGTCTTCGCGGTAGAATACCCCGGAGAGGCGCGGGTTGCTCTCCAGTATCTTCCGGGAGGGGCGCCGGCTGAGGAAATACAGGCGGCAGCCGGGTATGCTTTTTTTGAGGGCGCGCAGAAGCGGCGTGGTAAGGAGGACGTCCCCTATGCCTTTATAGACTATGACCAGTATGCCTGGAGATTCTTTCTGCTGCATCCTGTTTTCCGGGCACCCCGCGGCCGGGGCGCTTCAGCGGGAATACCCCGGGGCTAACGGGGGGAGCCGGTCCTGTAGCGGGGATCGTTGTACATCTTGAACTGGCGGTAGATCTTGAGCTTCACCCTGCCCGCGGCCACGTCGGCGGCGAGCTGGGTCAGCTCTTCCTCTAGGTCCTTGAGCTGGACCGCCATGACTTCCAGCTTTGCGGCGCAGGCCGCCTTATGCTCTTCGGAGGCGTCAGGCCTCTCCAACTGTTCGCGCATGTGGAATATCTTAAGCCGGATGATGCTGATCTTGTCGGCGAGGCTGCCTATGGTCTCAGCCATTGTGCACGGCCTCCAGCACCTTCTCGTCTATGCGCTCGATGAGGTCGTTGCGCTTCTGGTTGAGCCTGTCTATGTTCTTCTTGGCGGCGGCGATGGCGGGGACGTCGCCCACGCGGGCCTTGTCCTCTTCGTGCCACAGCTCGGTGTTGGTCATGGCCAGTTCGCTGACGAGTTTGCCTATTCCGAGGTCTTTCATTTTGGATGTCCTCCGGAGATGATTATACAAAAGAGGGGCGTCAAAGCCGCGAAGCGCCCCTGCTCAGCTGCAGCGCGAAGTCCAGCATCGTGTCAGAGCCCTTTATGAAAAGCCGGTCTATAGGGCCCGCGTCCCTGTCCCAGGGCCAGGCGGTCTTGCCCTGGGTGAAGCTGAAATCGAACTCGTAATATTTGAGGGCCAGCGCGCGCACTTCCGGCACATAGGCGCCTGCGCCGTAGGGATAGGCGAAGGCGCACAAGTCCCGGCCCAGCGCCTCTTCTAGCCGCTTTTTGGATTCGCGCATCTGCCAGTCGGCATCCTCGAGCGGCAGCTTCGGGAGTTTCGGATGAGACATGGCGTGCGAGCCGTATTCAACCACCCCGCTCTCCTGCATCTCTTTGAGCATGGCCAGGTCCGCCATATTGATCCAGGGCTCGGAGGCGGGGTCGTGCCAGAGATTGGCTTTACCGATGGTGTCGAAGACGACGAAAATATTCCCTTTTGTGCCGGTCTCGGCCATTATCTTCCAGGCGTGGACGTAATTGTTCTCGTAGCCGTCGTCGAAGGTGACTACCGCCGCCTTCTCCGGCATAGGGGCCTTGCCGCGCCTTATGGCGAGCAGCTCGGAGAAAAGCAGCGTAGCATAGCCCTTCTCTTTGAGGTAGAGCATCTGGCGCCGGAAATTCTCCGGGCTGACCCAGAGGTCTTTGAGCCGCGAGCCGGCGGGAGGGATGCCGACCTTGTGATAGCAGAGAACGGGCAGCCCCGGCTTCGAAGGCCGCCACCAGGCCCAGCGGGCGCTGAAGGCCGCGACCGCGGCCAGGGCCCCTCCCGCGATAAGAGAAGTCATCGTTGTCCTCCGGCGTAGGCGGACCGCCCCAGCAGCCTGACGGCGGCCGCGTGGACCTTGTCCGCGGTTATGAGTTTCATGCAGAGAAAGTGGCCGCGGGGGCAGCTGCGCGAGCCGTGCAGCGCGCACGGCCTGCATTCCAGGAATTCTTCAAGCACCTCGTTCCTTTCGCCGTAGGGGAAGAAGCCGAGCTCGCGCGTGGTGGGCCCGAAGACGGCCGCGGTGGGGACGCCGTAGGCGGCGGCGATGTGCATCGGCCCGGAATCGTTGGTGATGAACAGGCTCAGGCGCTTTATGACCGCCATCAGCTCGCCTAGGTCGGTGCGCCCGGCCAGGTTGAAGCAGGCCCCGGCGCCGGCGAGCTTTTCCACTTCGGCCGCCACCTCCCGTTCCTTGGGTCCGCCGACCAGCACGGCCCGCAGTCCCAGTTCCCCGTGAAGCCGCTTTATGACTTCCGCGTAGCGGGCGGCGGGCCAGCATTTGGTGGGCCAGGCGGAGCCGGGATTGACGCCGAAAAGCCCTGATTCCGGCAGGCCGAATTTCTTGAAAGGGTCGGGAGGCGAGGCCAGTCCCGGCCAAGCCGGCTGAGGGCTGCCCTTGAGCGGCAGCAGGAGGGTCAGGTTCCTCTCGAGGTCGTGCAGGAGCCAGGAGAAAGGGACCTTGTCAGTCAGAAGAAAAGCCCCGGCGCTGGAAGAGAAACCGACCCGGCGCGGCACGCCGGCCAGGCGCGCGAGCAGGGCGCTGCGCAGCGAACGGTGGGGGATTACGGCGAGGTCGAAGGACCCCTTTCGCAGTTCGCGCTTGAGGCGGAAGAATTCTGCGAAGAAGGAGGAGGAGCGCTTTCTGTCCTCGATGACGGCAGCGGAGGGATCGGCCTGGGCGAAGACCCCCGCGGTTTCCGGGCGGGCCAGGACTGAGATGGACGAGGAGGGAAAAAGTTCCCTGAGCTGCCTGAGAAGCGGCAGCGTGAGCACGCAGTCGCCCAGGAAGGCTCCCTGCATGAGGAGTATCCTGCGCGGCTCCGCTGGGTCCGCGGGCCGCGCCGCGGCCGCCGGGCCCCAGTCTCCCAGGGCCGGCGCGTGGGAGCCGGTTTTCACGCCGAGCGGTTCCAGGGCGGCCATGTAGCGGTCCAGCGTATGGCGCTGAAGCGAGGGGCTCGGGAAGCGGAAACTGACGAAGAGCCGGCGGGCCAGCGAATCCTTGCGGTAGCGGAGCTTGCGCGGCGCACTGCAGAGCGCGCAGAGCAGCCGGGTGCGCGGCGTCGCGTGCAGGTCCACGATGACGTCGAACCCGAGCCCGTTTATTTCAGCTGCGGAGGCGGACAGCGACCTGAATGTAAGGACGCCCGAAAGCGCTGGGTTGGCGGCCGCGGCCTGCGCGAACTGCGGCTTGACCAGCATTCTTATATCGGCGGAGGGAAACCTTTCCCTCAGCGCCCGCGCGGCGGGGGCCGTGAGTATGATGTCCCCCAGGGAGGAGAGGCGGACGAGGAGTATTCTGGGTGTTTTCGTCATAGCCGCGTCTGCGGGGGGGGGTGGCGCCACAGCCGCGTCCGCACGGTCTGGAAATTATATCATTTGACTTGGCAAAATATTATAGAATGGCTGGGGAAGCATATGCCTGAAGAAAGGACCAGAAAACCGGCCGCCGCCCTCCTAGTAGCCGGCGCCCTTTTTTTGCTCTTCCACTCCGCCTATTCGATGATGCGCAGCGACTCCTACCGGATGATGATGACCGAGATCGTGGGCCTGGCCAACCCGCAGGCCAAGACCGGCGCCGGATATTCTCTCCTCGGCACCGTTTCCGCGGTGGGCTCGTCCATCTCCTCGGGCTCCCGCTATTCCGTGGCGTGGGGAGTGGTCAACGCTTCACGTCCGCCGCAGCTCGACATGAACACCGCCCACGCTTACCCCAATCCCTGCAAGAAGAAACTGGGCTGCGACGGCGTGAATTTCACCCGGCTGACGCTTACCGGCAGGATACGCATTTACACTATATCCGGGGAGCTGGTACGGACCATAATAAAGACCGGGAATCTCGACGGCATGGGCTGGGACCTGAAGAACGAGTCCGGGCGCACGGTCGCCAGCGGACTCTATATCTATCATCTCGAAGGCGAGGGCAGCGTCAAGATAGGCAAACTTGTCATAGTGCGCTGATACATAAGGAACAGGGGTCTACACTTATGGCGAAAATGATCATGGCGGTACTCGTAACCATCCTGGCGGCCCATTCGCCCGCCGGGGCCGGCGACATCTCGATCGGGGCCACGCCCGGCACCATCAATTACCAGGGCCGCCTGGAACGCGACAATTCGCCCGTCACCGGGACCGTCCACATCTATTTCAGGGTGTTCAATTCCCCGACCGGGGCCAATCTGGGGACCTGCGGCACGCCCGCCGCCAATCCCTGCCTCTGGCAGAGCCCCGAGATAACGGTGCAGGCGGTGCAGGGCATGTTCACGGCGGCCATAGCGCCGCCCATAAGCGTCTTCTCCTCGGCCTCCGATAAGTACCTGGAAGTGGAGATCGAGAACGAGACGTTGTCCCCGCGCGAGAAGATAAACAGCGTAATCTACTCCTATATAGCCAAGAAGCTGGAGGACGGAGCGAGCGTAGCCGTAAGCACTTTTACCTCGGCTTACAGCGTCTATCTGGCTACGGTATCGGGAAACGTCGGAATCGGGACGATGACGCCGGGCAACAAACTGACCGTTAACGGCATAATCGAAATACTCAGCGGAGGGATAGTTTTTCCAAACGCCTCTTATATGACCTCCGCCGGTGTGGGTTCGGCTTCCGGTGTATCCGCCAGCGAACAAGTCATAATGCTCGCGGACTCCAACGGGTTGGGCGCCGACGGGGATTTTATTTTCCAGAACTCGCCGGTAGGCGAACTGGCCCGGATGAATTATCTGGGCAATATGGGCGTCGGCGACTTCAGCCTTTCCGCCCCGATGGGCAAGCTCGACGTGGACGGCTCGCTCTATGTCGGAGACGAGGGCATATACTCCCGCGACGCCTCCACCGTCAACGTCATGGGCAGCCTCTATGTCGCCAACGGGCGGGTAATAGGCGGCAATTCCGAGCAGATACGCATAGGCGAAACCAATGACCGGATATCCCTCTTCGCGGGCGGTTCGGAGCGCGTGCGCCTGGCCAACGCCGACCTGGGGGTCGGCCTCACCGCACCCACCGAGCGGCTGCACGTGGGAGCCAACGCCTACGCCAATTACGGGGTGCGCGGGGGCAGCGTCTCTATCGGAGGTTACACCACCTGGAACGCCCTCTGGAACGAGGTGCGTTCGCAGGACAACACCCATCTCCTGCTGCAGCAGACCAACTCTTTCAATGTGGGCGTAGGCACCGATACTCCTCGGGAAAAGCTCCATGTCCGCGGCTCGGTGCGCGCCGACTACGGCGTCATCGCCTCGTCGGGCCACTTCAGCGGCTCGGGCATAACCGGGTCCAACCCGACGCTGGACGTGCGCGGGAACCTGCGCGCCAATACCGGGCTCGGGAACACGGTGGAACTCTCCTCCACCGTCGTATACGGCACGCTGCAGGTTACCGGAGGCATACTCGGCTCGGCTGGCGGAACTCCGGCCTATCTTTCCGACAATCAGATCTTCACCGGCCGGAACACGTTTACCTCGCTGGTCACGGTCTCTTCCGACGTCGTGATCAGCCCGCGGCTGGGCGTGGGCATGTCCGGCTTCGACTTCGGGCTCGCGGCCGATGACCGCTACCTTCAGGTCGGCGACAATATCCCGGCCTACGACGCGTTCAACGCGCATGTTTACGTGGTTGGCGGCACCAACGCCGACGCCAAGCTGAACCTCTACCGCGGCGGCGTGCAGGCCGCGCGCGTCGAGACCCAGGGCGCCAACACCCTTGCCCTGGTGACCGGCGGCGCAACGAGAGCGCTGATAAACCCCTCTTACTTCACAATCCAGAACAGCCCAGTATGGGTCTCGCCCTCCGGTAGCGGGGACCCCGCGCTTTTCGTCAGCGCGGCCGGCAGCGTGGGGCTCGGTGAACAGGTGACCGATCCGACCTGGAGGCTTACGGTCGACGGGGGCATACGCCTGCTGTCCGGACCGCTGATATTCCCGGACGGGTCCAGCATGACCTCCAGCAGCGCCACATCCGCGACCTCGGTCTCGAGCCTCTCCGACGCGCTCGTCCAGGCCGGCACGGACGGCAGCGGCAGCGTAATAATAAAATCTGGAGCCGCCGACGGCATACTGGTGGACATAACCGGCCGCGTGGGCGTGGGAACGACCTCGCCGCTTGCCAAACTCAATGTCCGCGGCGGCGACCTGGTCGTCGGCAGCCCCTTCCAAGGGGGCTACGCCACCAACGGGGCGGAGGATCTTCTTGTCGGCGGGAGTCTGGTGGTGGATAATGCTATAGTCCAGCGCTCGGCCGTTCCCGTGCAGTTCGCCGGGGCGGTCATCTACGGCGACGTATATCTCTCCACCGCCACCAGCGCCAAGACCGGCGTGGGCACCTCCGACCCGAAGACCACGCTGGACGTAAACGGCGACGCCCAGTTCGGGACCGGGGCGCAGAAATCGACATTTACCGCGGCCGGCGCCCTGAACCTGCGCACCCCGCTGACGGTGGTTTCCGGAGGCACCGGCGTGGCGACGCTGGCCTCCAACGGTATGCTTTACGGCAACGGGACGGGCGTGGTACAGGTTACGGCGGCCGGCTCTCAGTATCAAGTCCTGCGAGCTGGCGCCGGCGGCACACCGGCCTTCGGCAGCGTCAACCTTGATCAATCAGCGGCGGTCACAGGCACTTTGCCAGTCGGTAACGGCGGCACGGGCGCCGACCTGTCTTCGACCGGGGGGGCGAACCAGTTCGTCCGCCAGGGCGCGTCCGGTGCCGGGTTTACGGTCTCCGCGATAGCCGACGCCGACGTACCGGACAATATCACAATCAACGGTACTAACAATGTGACATGGAACTCGGTCAACAAGACCGGTTCTTCCCTTGCCGACCTGGCTACGCGCAGCGCCGGCGACCTGACCAGCGGGACGCTGGCCGTCGCCCGCGGCGGCACGGGCGCCAGCACGGCGGCCGACGCGAGGACCAACCTTGGGCTTGGCTCCGGGCTTTCTCAGTCTTTTACGGTTGCAAAGTCCACGGATCCGGCCCAAAACTGCCGGCAGTTGACCTTTACGAACGGAATTCTTACAGGGGCCGTGGACGCGAATTGTAATCCCTGATCAACGGGAGATACTGCGCAGCGTTTTTTCGGTGGCGCCCTGGAGGCCTCGCAAGGCTTCCAGGGCTTTTTTCCCGGCGGTGGCCGAGAAGGTGGGGGTGTGCAGCAGGACTTTAAGCCGGGCCGCCAGTTCGTCGCCGTCGGCGGAGAGGAAGCCGCCCCCTGAGGCCAGCAGCGCCTTGCCGCCGACCAGGGCATTAGAGTAATTCCTGCCGAAAAAAACGGGTTTTGCGGCGGCGGCGGGCTCTAGCAGATTGTGGCCGCCGACGGGGGCAATGGTGCCTCCCACGAAAACCGCCTCGCAGAAAGGATAGAATCCCGGCAGCCAGCCCAGTTCGTCCATCAGCAGGCAGTCCGCCTCACCGGTCCAGTCGGCCCTCTCCTTCCAGCGCAGGCATTTTAAACCCGACTTGGCCGCGTTTTTCAGCGCGTCGTCGGCCCTCTCCGGATGCCTGGGAGCCAGCAGGAGCCGGAGTTCATGCCGGGACTCCCTGGCTGCAATGAAAGCTTTCAGGACAGCCTCCTCGTCGAGGGGGTGCGTGCTGGCGGCGCAGAAAACGGGCTTGCCGGCGAAGCCGGCCTTTCGCAGCCCCTCCCGTATCTCCGGCTCGTTGGAAGCGTCCGGCTCGACGAGATCGTACTTTATATTGCCGGTCACGGCCGGCTTCCTGTCTGCGGGCAGGAAATGCGCGTAGCGGGCCGCGTCGTCGGCGGTCTGGGCCAGGACGCCGTCTGCCATGGAGAGCGTCCATGAAAGGATGGGGCGCAGCAGGCGATAGGAGCGGAAACTGCTGGCGGACATCCTGGCGTTCATGAAGAAGATTTTCGCGTCCCGCTGGCGCGCGCACAGGACCAGACCCGGCCAGATTTCGGTCTCGGCTATCAGGAGCAGGGAAGGGTTGGCCGCGCGGCAGAAGGCGCGCATCAGCGGGTAGAAATCCAGCGGCAGTAGCCGGACGTGCGGGGTGAGCTTCAGCGCCTCGGCGCGCCCCGCCCAAGTGGAGCAGGTTACAAGGAGCGGCGCGCCCGGCATCCTCTCTTTCAGCGCGGCGGCCAGTTTGGGCAGGGAGCGCGCCTCGCCGACCGAGGCGGCGTGTATCCAGACCGGCCTGCCGGGCAGCTTTTCCATCGAGGGGGTCAGTCTCTCACCTAGTTCCTTGAAGAGATTGCCGAGCAGGCGGCGCCGGGGAGAGAGGGCGAAGCCCGCCAGGAAGGCCAGCGCCAGCAGCGGCGAGAGCAGGTTGTAGAGCAGATACATAGCCCTGGCCGTCATCCGGCCCTCCCGAGCGCTCTTTCCGCCTCCGCGCAGGCTCCGTCGAGGCGTTTCTCCAGTTCCCGGGCGGCGGCCTCAAGATCGTCGCCGGGGGAGACTTTAAGCGGTTCTCCGTAAACTATGGCAGCCCGGCTGAAAGGCAGTGGAAAGTTAAATTTATCCCACGAATTGAAGACTATGCGCCAGGCGGTGGCGCAGGAGATGGGCAGTATGGGCAGGCCGGTTTTCTGTGCGAGATAAAGGGCTCCCGGCTGCGCCTTGCGGGCCGGACCCTTGGGGCCGTCCGGGGTCATGGCCAGGGAAAAGCCTTCCTCCGCTTTGCGCAGCAGCAGTATGAGGGCCCTGGCGGCGCCTTTGCTGCTCGATCCCCTTACCGTCTCATATCCAAGCAGGCGCAGCGCCCCGTTTATCACCTCGCCGTCGGAACTGCGGCTGACCAGCGCGGCGACCCGCCTGCCCCTATGGGCGCAGATGCAATAGGCCAGCTGATGATGCCAGTGTACGAGTACGGACCGGGGGAACTCTCTAGGCGGCGGCGGGGTGACCAGGCGCACGGTGGAGTACACTAGGCGCATGTAAAGATAAATCAGGAACGAAAGGAGGCGGCTTGAAAGTGGGACGGCCGCTTCGGCTGGCCCGGGGTTCATTTTTTGTCGCCCGGCTTGCCCTCGCCCTGCGGGGGCTTCACGGCCTGCTTCTCTTTTTCCTTCTTCTTGCGGGTGAGCCACGGTATGGAGAAAACGAGAGTGTGCCGGGGCGCCAGCGTCCCTCCTTCGGCCGAAACGCCAATCTTGGAGGCGTCAAGATTTCCCAGGAGGCCGGCCAAGGCGTCGGAGGAGGTTTCCAGCCACGGGGCGGCCTTGATCTCAGGCTCGCCAAGGTCGAAGCCTTCGTTGCCCGCTTCCTGGGCCGCCAGTTCCGCGACCACCTTCAGGCCGGTCTCAAGGAATACGCCGGCCGCTATCTCGGCCAGGCGGGCGGTGTCGCCCTGCATGGCGGCGGCCTTGGTCTCGAGGCCCGTCCCCAGGGTTATTATCCCGCTGGTCAGGCCCGGCAGGGGGCGCTCTTTCATCTCGGGCAGGTCGCTGCGGGAGTGGTCGAACACGGTAGCGGGTTCGCAATCATGGAACAGCGAGGAGGCGAATTCCTTGAGGTGTTCTGGCGCGGCCAAGCCTATGGCGAAGAGGTCTATCTTCTCCTTGCGGGCCTTGCGCTGCACCTCGTGCGCGTACACTGGTATCCTGAATTTCCTGATCTTTCTCACTGTTGTCCCGCTTGTGCCGGGGCCGGCGCCCCGGCGCCTTTCCTTCTCAGGCCCTGCCGCCCTTGCTCTCCCACTGGTACACCGTCTGGGTGGCGATGGCCATGGTGGAGTAGGTCCCGGCTATGCTGCCGATGAGCATGGCGAAGGCGAAGTTGTTGATCACGTCTCCGCCGAAGACGAAGAGTATCAGCACCACGGTCAGCACGGTCAAGTTGGTGATGATGGTGCGCGAGATGGTCTCGTTGACGCTGACATTTATCAGTTTGCCGAGCTCCATCTTGGGGAACTTGCGGATGTTCTCGCGCATACGGTCGAAGATGACGATGGTGTCGTTGATCGAGTAGCCGGCTATCGTCAGCAGGGCCGCCACGATCACCAGGTCTATTTCCCTGTTGGTCAGCGACAACGCCGTCATCGTTATGAAAACGTCGTGCGCCAGGGCCAGAACGCCGGCGGCGCCCCAGACAGGGTTGGAGAACCGGAACGCGACGTAGATGATGATGCCGAACAGCGAGAGTATGATGGCGAACATGGCCTTCTTGGCCAGGTCGCGCCCCACCACGGGGCCGACATAGTCGCGCTTTTCCTCGATGTACCTGTTGCCGGGAAAGGCGGTCTCGAAGCCCTTGATGATGCGGTTGGCGACCTCGTTGACGTTCTCCTGCTTGCCCTTGACGCGCACCGAGTAGGCGTTGCGGCCGACATAGCTCTGTATGACGGCCTCCACGCCGGCGTCGGACATCGCCTTGCGGACTTCCGCGATGGCCACGGGCTTCTCGAAGGCCACCTGCAGCATCGTGCCGCCGGTGAAATCGAGGCCCAGGTTCAGCCCTTTGACCGACAGGGAGATTATCCCGGCCAGTATGATGGCGGCGGAGAGCCCGAAGAAGGCGAAGCGCTTGCCTACGAAGTCGATGTTGGTCTTGCCGACGAGCCTTATCATATACTGAGCTCCTTGGGATTGGACGTGAGCCAGAAGTCGTAGACGGCCCGCGTTATGAACACGGAGGTGAACACGCCGACGAGCAGGCCGATGGTCAGCGTAACGGCGAAGCCCTTGACCGGACCGGAACCGAACTGGAAGAGGAAGATGCCCGCTATCCAGGTCGTGACGTTGGAGTCGAAGATCGCGCTCCAGGCCTTATCGTAGCTGGTCGGGATTACCATCGCCAACGGCTTGCCCAGCGCCATCTCCTCGCGCATGCGTTCGAGTATCAGCACGTTGGCGTCGATGGCCATGGCCAGCGCCAGGATCATGCCGGCTATGCCGGGCAGCGTCAGCGTGGCGGCGAAGTAGCTCATCGCGGCCGCCAGAAAGACGAAATTAAGCCCCAGCGCGAGCCCGGCCACGAAGCCCCCGGCGCGGTAGTAGATCATCATGAAGACGAAGACGAAGACGAAGCCTATCAGCGCGGCGGTCAGGCCCTTCCTGATGGAGTCCTCGCCGAGGCTGGGTCCGACCACGCGCTTTTCGATTATGTTGACTGGAGCGGGCAGCGCGCCGGCGCGCAGGATTATCGCCAGGTTGCGGGCCTCCTGCATCGTGAAGTTGCCCTCTATGACACCGGTTCCGCCGCCTATTCGGGTCTTGATGACCGGCGCGGAATGGACCACGCCGTCTAGGACTATCGCGAGGTGGCGGTTGACGTTGGCGCCGGTGAAACGCTCGAATATCTTGCCGCCTTCCTTATTAAACGTGAAGCCGATGGTAGGGTAGCCGAACTGGGTGTCGGTCTCTACCCTGGCGTTCTCCAGGTAGGCGCCGGTCAGCGGCACCGTCGCCTCGAGCACATAATAACGCTGGCGGGTATCCTCGCCGGCGGCGGCCCGGGCCAGGATCGCCCCTTTGGGCATTAGTTTGGCTATCTCGGGGTGGAGCCTGCCGGCCTTGTCCAGCGGGGACTCGCCGAAAGAGTCCACCTTCTCCAGGACCTTGCCGGCCTCGGGGCCGTCTTTTGTCAGCCGGAATTCCAGCAGCGCGGTCTTGCCGATGAGGTTCTCGGCCTCCTCGGTGTTGGAGATGCCGGGCAGGTCTACGGAGATCCAACGGTCGCCCTGGCGGGCTATCGGCACTTCGCCCACGCCGTACTGGTCGACGCGGTTGCGGAGGATCTCGATGGCGCGGGCCATGGCGTCGGGCAGCGGTTCCTTCTTGTCGAGTTTGTCGACGTCGAGTTCCAGCAGCATGTGCGTGCCGCCGCGCAGGTCGAGGCCGAGGTTGAGGATGCGCTTGGGGCGCAGGCGCACGGATTCGAGCTTCTCGCGCTCGTCCTGCGTCTTGGTGTACCATTCTATCGTCGGGTAGAGCAGCCACACCGAGAATATCAGCAGGCCCAGCGCCAAGCCGAGTTTCCATTGAAGTCTGTTCATCGTCCGTCTCCCGTGTCCCTCAGGCGGATTTAAGCACCGAGGCCACGCCGTTCTTTGCCAGCGCGACCTTTACGCCCCTGGCGATCTCCACCTCCAGTTCCTCGCCCCTGACGGCGGTTATGACGCCTATTATGCCGCCCTGCGTGAGAATCCTGTCATCGGCCTTGAGCCCGTCCAGCATGAGCTTGCGCTCTTTCATCTGCTTCTGCTGGGGCCTTATGAGCAGAAAATAGAATATGACAAGTACGGCTATGAAAGGAACGAATTGCATTATGGGGGAATTGGGTTCCATCGGCGCTTTCTCCTTGATTCGTTAACTATATTAAAACGATTGTAACAAATTCGGGGACATAATACCCAATCTCAGAATTATCCAACGCAAGATGAGCCTGAAATCGAGCTCCTGTTGCCAAAACGGC
>CAZVWK010000049.1:0-15422 GCA_964631475.1 uncultured Elusimicrobiaceae bacterium
AGCGGACATTTCTAAATGCCGCTACTACCGGACATTTCTATTTGCTTGCAACACCGGAGAATTATCCCGGAGAATTATCCAACGCAAGATGAGCCTGAAATCAAGCTCCTGTTGGCAAAACGGCGTGTTCCGTCCATAATCCGTAGAATAATTAACGCCTTGCAGCGGCGCGGGGGAAAGCGGCATAGACAAACTGTCTGTCACCGCCGCGGACATGGTCCGCTTCACCAAGACAGTACAGAAGATAAAGCTGTTCGCCTCCATGAACATGGGGCTGCTGGAGAAGGTCCTTAACCGGGTCTATCACTTCAGCTGCAAGGCCGGCGAGAAGGTCTGCAAGCAGGGCGCCCCGGGCGACGCCGTCTATGTGGTCAGCGCAAGCAAGCTTACGGTCAGCATCCGGAAGGCTTTCCTCTTCTCGCGCACGCTCGCGCATCTCGGCCCCGGCGACTGCTTCGGCGAGATGGCGCTGCTCACCAGCGCGCCGCGCAACGCCACCGTCACCTGCGAGGCAGACACCAGGGACTTCGTGCTCATGGTGGACGACTTCGACAAGGTGGTGGCCGAGAACCCCGCGTTCGCGACCGAGATGAAGAAGCTCGCCGCCGACCGGGAGTTCGAGATACTGCACAAACACTGCCCGCGCGCCGTTAATCCCTTATATAGTGGCAGGTATAGCCGCCCGGGTTCTTCTTCAGGTAGTCCTGGTGATAATCCTCGGCGGGCCAGAACTTTTTAAAGGGCACCAGCTCGGTGGCTATGGGTTTTTTCCAGCGGCCGGAAGTTTGTGCCCGCCTTATAGCCGCTTCTGCCTCGTTTTTCTGGATTGGATTAAGGTAGAAGATCGCCGAACGGTACTGCGAGCCCACGTCGTTGCCCTGCCGGTTGGGGGTTGTGGGGTCGTGCATTTTAAAGAACATATCCAGCAGGGCGCCGTAGGCGAGTTTTGCCGGGTCGAACTTAATTTCAATGCTTTCGGCATGGCCGGTGCGGCCTGTTTTCACGTCGTCGTACCTGGGATTGTCGAGCGTGCCGCCGGCATAGCCGACAGTTGTTTCTGCCGCGCCCGGCAGGGCACGCAGAATATCCTCCATCCCCCAGAAGCAGCCGCCAGCCAATACCGCGGTCTCAAGTTTAGGTTTAGAGTCCATTTTCTTTTTCCCCTTCGCCTGCACCCCGCAGAAACCCAGCGCCAGGGCGGCGCAGGCCAGCAAGGCGGCCGCCCGCCTCATTCCTCCCTTAGTTTCACCGGGATCTCCGGCAGCAAACTGCTGCTTACCGGGCAGGCCTTAACGCAGGCCAGCAGTTTCTCGCGCTGCCTGGGCTCCAAACCGGGCGGCAATTTTATGGTGCCGGACAATTTGGCTATACGCCGCGGGTTCTCCTGCATATGTTTCTCTGTCTCTAATGGAGGCGCCTTCGAACTTTATGCCGTCGCGCTCGGCTATTTTAGCCATGATGGCGAGTATGCGGGAAGCTATGGAGGCGGCGGAGAGGTCGGCAGGCGAAAAGCCGCGGCCGCCGTTATCCGGCGGCAAGTCCGTCACCAGCTTGCTGCCGGTGGGGCCGTGCGTCAACTCCACCCTGTCGTCGCCGGAATACACCGCGGTTATCTTAACGGGCATGGCCCCTCCTTTAAGTTTATATAATATAACAAAATAGGAGGACGATACATGAAGAAAACGCTCGCCCTAGAAGTGATGTCCGCCGTTCTGCTGGCGGCCGCCCCGAAAGAAGAATGCGCCGCCCCGAAAAAGGCCCCGTCAGAGAAGAAAGCCGCCGCCGTCCAGCCCAAATAAGGAGAACGAGGTAAACATGGAAGGACTAAAGAACCCCGCCACCCTCACCGAGAAAGCCCCCGCCGCCTTCAAGGTAAAGTTCGCCACCACCAATGGCGACTTCACCCTGGAAGGCACCCGCGACTGGTCCCCCCTCGGCGCCGACCGCTTCTACAACCTCGTTAAGAACGGCTATTTTACCGACGTCGCCTTCTTCCGCGTCATCAGCGGCTTCATGTTGCAGTTCGGCATACACGGCGACCCCGCCGTGGCCGCCGCCTGGCGCCCCGCCCGCATCCAGGACGACCCCGTGAAGCAGTCCAATAAGAAAGGTTACATCGCTTATGCGATGGCCGGCCCCAACACCCGCACCACGCAGCTCTTCATCAACTACGGCGACAACAACCACCTCGACGGCATGGGCTTCTCGCCTTTCGGCAGGGTGACCAAAGGGATGAGCGTGGTGGAGAGCATCTACTCCGGCTACGGCGAGGGCGCGCCCTACGGCAACGGCCCCGACCAGGGCCGCGTGCAGGCGGAAGGCCACGCTGCTTAAATAAGCAGCCGCAAGCCAGCCGGCCTGCCGCGCTTCTAAAGGCGGCTGGCCTGGTCCGGGCCGCTGTTAACGCGGCCAACTCACAGGTAAAGGAAGTTACATGAAAATCATCGCACTGCTCCCTCTTTTAGTTTTGTTCTCAGCCTGCTCCACCGCCCAGTACGACCGGAACGCCTGGAAACTGGAACCCAAGGCCCAGGTTGCCGTCCTGAGTTTGGAGAATTACTCGGAGTCTTCACAGGCAGGCATAAAGGCGGCCTCCATGATAGACCGGCTGCTTGGCGCCAGGGGCACGGAAACGCTGGACATGTATTCCGGCACCCAGGACAAGAACCGCACCGAAGCCGAGATCCTGCAGACGCTTTCCGGCCTGGCCGAGCGCAATGTGCGCTACGCGATTACCGGCTCCGTTAACGAGTGGAAGTACAAAGCCGGCCTGGAAGGCGAACCCACCATCAGCCTTACCCTGGCCGTCAGGGACACCGCCACCGGCCGCGTCCTCTGGTCGGCCGCGGCCTCCAGGACCGGGAATTCCTGTCAGTCCACGGGCCTGCTCGCCCAGAAAACGCTGAACAAGCTTTTAAATGCGATTCGTTAGAGAGCTCCGCCGCCAGCTGGAAGCAGCGGCGGCCTGCCTGCTGTTCTTCTTCTCGGCCCTGCATTTCAGGGCCGAAGACCCGTTCTTCCTCTTTTCCGGCTACCCGCTGTACTCCCTGCTCGTGCTGGTGCTGACGCTGCTTAACGGGGTATATTCCGGGTTGCTGGCCCTAGCCTTCGGTACGGCCCTGTCGTATTTCTTTTATTCGCCCTATCCGCGCGACCAGGTCCTGTGGTTGCTGCTTTTCGGCCTGACAGCCGCCGAATTTAAATTTTACTGGGAAAGGAAACTGCAGCAGGGTGCGGAAGAGCGGGATTACTTCAAGGAAAAGCTGCGCGACCTTACCCGGAACCACATCACGCTGAAGCTCTCCCATGAGCGGCTCGAGAAAGGCTATATCCTGCGCCCGGTAAGCATCCGGGGCTCCCTTAAAGAAATACGCAACATGCTCATGACCTCCCGCGAGGCGGCGACGCAGAGCCTGCTTAATTTCCTGGCCAGCTATTACGGCGTGGACTCCTGCGCCGTGCATGTCCGGGAAGCAGGGAGCTGGCGGCAGCTGGCGCGCTCGGCGGCCGGGGCGGAGCTGGACCTGGAGGACCCGCTGCTGGCGCAGGCGCTGGAGAAGCGGCAGACGGCCTATTTCTCCGTCAGCGACCTGAAGGAGGAAGCCTCCTCCCGCTACATAGCCGTTCTGCCGTATTTCGAAAAGGGAGCCGGGGAGCCGCTGGCCCTGCTGCTGATAACGGAGATCCCTTTCCTGCATCTCAACAAGGACAACCTGCTGACGATTGCCCTGTATTTTTCTTTCTTCATGGGCTCCTACGGGGACGCCAGCGAGTTCGAAGACGCCGCCAAAGCCTACCCTAAACTGGACTACACCCTCTTCAGGGAGACCGCGCGCCTGCTCAAGCTCAGAAGCGACTTCGGCCTGGCCAGCGTATTCGCGGTCTTTAATCCCAGATACGGGGACATGTCCGCGGACGTATCGCGTTTCATAGAGACCCGGGTCCGCGACCTCGACCTGGCCTACACGCAGTGCTGCGAGACCTGCACGGTGCTGGTACTCCTGCCGCTTACCGATTACGTCAACGCCGAGGCTTTTGTGGCGCGCGTTTCCGAACAGGTTAAAGCGGCCTTCCCCAACTTCGAAGGCGCGCTCGGCAAGACGCTGATGCCGCTGTCCGGCGACTCCGTAAAGGCGGCCCTCGACAAAGCCTTCATCAAATGACCGCGGAAACCAAACTACTGGCCTACGCCGCGGGACTGGAGGCCGCCGCCTTCGGCTCGCTGCTCGCCGGCTCATATTTCGTACAGCTTTCCGCCTTCCTGCTGTTCCACTCAGGGGCCAGCGCCCTGGCCGCGCTGCCGGCCTGGCGGCTGCTGCCGGAAAAGTACCGCCGCCCGCGCCTGGCGACCATGGCTTTCGTGTTCATGGTGGTCTTTTCGGTTTCCGCCGTGGGCTACCTGCTGCTGCTCTGGCTGAACGCGGTGCTGCTGCGCCGGCAGCAGGAGCGGCGCGTGGTGCGCGCCTCCTTTCTCGACACCGAAGCGCTGCAGTCGGATTTGGTGGCCATGCCGGTACGGCGCATGGGCGAGGCCGCCGTGCAGGCCATCGGCGGCAACGAGGCCGTAAGCCGCGACATGCGCATGAGGGCGGTGCTGCTGCTCAGCGAGATGAGCGTAGAGATGCCGGGCTCCATGCACCTGCTCAAGTCCGGCGTGCGCTCTCAGGACGACGAGGTGCGCATGTTCTCCTTCAGCGTCATCGATTCGCTGGAAAAGAGGATCACCGGCAAGATACACGAGCGTCTGCAGGATTTCAAGAACGGCGACGGCGACAAGCAGGGCAGGGCGGCCAGGGAACTGGCGGCGCTCTACTGGGAATACGTGCATCTCGGCATCGTGGACGAGGACTTCTGCAGGATAATGATGCGCGAATCAGAGAACTACGCCCGGATAGCGCAGAAACACCTCCCAGAGGACCCGGAATTGCTGATGATACTCGGCAAGATAGCGCTCTCCAGGGGCAACCGGGACGAAGCCCTGGACTGTTTTACCAGGGGCCGGGAGAAGTGCTCCAATCCCGCCAGGTTCGCCGCCTATCTCGCCGAGGCCTACTACGACGAGAAAAAGTACCGGGAGGCCGGAGCCGTCATGCGCGCGTACCCCGCGTACAAATTCGATCCCCTCATGAGCCCGGTAGCGGCCCTCTGGGAGGGCGCTTGACCGCCGCCTTTCCCCAAAGCGACGATATCGACGTGCTCCTGCTGGGGGAGGGCACCTATCCCTACGTGCGCGGCGGCGTCTCCTCCTGGATACACGACCTCATTACCGGGCTGCCCGGCACCAGGTTCGGCCTGGTCTTTCTCGGCTCCAGGGCGGCTGATTACGCCGAACCCAAATACGCTTTCCCGCCCAACCTGCGGCATTTCGAGGCGCATTATCTCTTCGACAAGACCGAGCGTCCCGCCATGAAATTCTTGGAAGGTTCGCGCAAGGCCTACGAACTCGTAATAGACATCCATGATATCTTCAAGAAAGGGAAGTCGCTGACCATCCCGGAGAAGGTAAAGCAGCTGGATTTCTACAACAAGGAGGTGCCCTTCGACCAGTTCCTTTACAGCCGGCGCTCCTGGAACTACATCTCCACCCTCTACGGGCAGAACTGTCCTAAAGTGCCCTTCCTCGACTATTTCTGGACGCTGCGCAACATCCACGCGCCCATCTGGCTCGTGGCCGGCCTGGCCGCTAAACTGCTGAAGAAAGGCCGCGTCATACACAGCCCCTCCACCGGCTATGCCGGGCTGATGGGCGCGCTCATGCATTTCCAGACCGGCAAACCCCTGGTGGTGACGGAGCACGGCATCTACACACGCGAGCGCAAAATAGACATACTCAAGGCGGACTGGATAACCGACACCCGCACCTTCCTGGAAAAGAACGCCGGGGAAATGAACTACACGCGCGCGCTCTGGATACGCTTTTTCGAGACCGTAGGCCGCATCTGCTATTCGGCAGCGGACGAGGTGATAGCTCTCTTCGACCAGGCCCGCAAGATCCAGATAGCGTACGGCGCGCCGGAAGAAAAGACCCGGGTGATACCCAACGGCGTCGATTTCGAAAAGTTCAACGCCCTGGCCGCGGCCAGGCCCGGGCAGGTGCCGCAGACCATCGGCCTCATAGGCAGGGTGGTCTCCATCAAGGACATCAAGACCTTCATCAAGGCGATGCGCATCACGGTGAACCGTCTCCCGCGGGCGCAGGGCTGGATAATCGGCCCGCAGGAAGAGGACCCCGCTTACACCCAGGAGTGCAAGTCGCTGGTGGAATCCTTGGAGCTGGAGGACAATATCGTTTTCACCGGCTTCCGCCAGGTGGAAGAAGTGCTCCCGCAGCTGGGCGCGGTCACGCTGACCTCGGTAAGCGAGGGCATGCCGCTCTCTGTCATAGAGGCCTTCGCCGCCGGGGTGCCGGCGGTGCTGACGGACGTCGGCGCGGCCCGCCAGCTGGTGCTGGGCGGCCTGAACCCGGAGGACACGGAACTGGGCGCGGCCGGGGCGGTCGTAGCCATCTCCGATCCGCAGGCTTTGAGCGACGCTTATGCCCGCATCCTGCAGGACGAGGCTTACTGGAAAAGCTGCCAGGCCGCCGCGATAGAGCGCGCGAAACGCTATTACACCAAACCAGCCTTCCTGAAGGCTTACTCGGATATCTACCAAAAGGCTTTTGCAAAATGGCAGGCATAGGGTTCGAACTCGCAAAGATAATGAAGGTCAAGCGGCTTTCCTCGCTGCTGCAGGCCTACGGCTATTCCATGATGATAGCCGCCGGCCCCTGGCTGATCTCCATCCTCAGCATTCTGCTGGCCGGCTATATCGCGCGGCCCTTTGTCAGGGACGCCGGCGAGATTACGCAGTTCCAGGTGACCATCACCTACCTCATAGCCTTCAGCCTTATCTTCACGGGGCATTTCCAGCTGTATTTCACCCGCTATATAGCTGACCGCATTTACGAGAAGGATTACGCGCGCGTGCTGCCGAACACCATAGGCGTGCTGCTGTTCATAATGGCCTCCTTCGCCGCGCTGCTCTACCCTTTCTTTATATACGCTTTCAGGGACCAGAGCGCGCTTTTCTCCATCTCTTTCATTCTCGCCCTGGGAATGATGGGCTCCATCTGGATACTGAATACCCTGCTCACCGGGCTGAAGAGCTACAAATACATAACCTTCTGCTTCCTCCTGGCCTACCTGGTGACTATAATCGCCACCTACCTGCTGGCCCGCTACGGGCTGAAAGGGCTGATGGCCGCCTATTTCACCGGCCAGGTGCTGCTTTTCTTCATGCTGCTGGGCGCCATCCTCAGGGCCTTCCCTTCCGACCGCCTGGTGGAGTTCGATTTCCTGCGGCGCAGCCGCATCTATCCGGCCATGATGCTTACCGGGCTCTTCTACAACCTGGCCATCTGGGCCGACAAATTCATTTTCTGGTATCACCCCGAGACCGGGGACCGGGTTATAGGCCCGCTGAACAACTCCATCATCTACGACCTGCCCATCTTCCTTTCCTACCTGGCCATAGCGCCCGGCATAAGCGTGAAGTTCATGCGCCTGGAAACCGATTTCGTGGAAGCTTATGACAGCTATTTCTCCGCCATCCACAGCGGTGAGAACCTCCGCCGCATATATAACCGCAACGCCGAGCTGGCCGGGGCCGCCCGCCTGCTGATAACCGAAGTGCTGCGCCTGCAGGGCATAGTGACCATCGCCCTGTTCCTGCTGTCGGAAAGGATCTTCGCCTTTTTCGGCTTCCCGAAGATCTACATCCCGCTGTTCCACATAGACCTGATAGGCACCTACATGCAGCTGCTGCTCATTACCGTCTTGTCGCTGCTGTTCTACCTCAACAGGCAGAAAGAGACGCTTATAATGACGGGGCTGCTGCTGGTCCTCAACGTTTCGCTGAGCTACCTTTCCATACAGCTGGGCCCGTTCTACCACGGCTACGGCTTCACGGCTTCTTTTTTCTTCGTCAGCCTGCTGGGGCTGTATTACCTTAACCGCGTTTTGAGAAGGATCACCTATGAAACTTTCATGTTTAACTAAACTGCTGCTTCTGCCGGCCCTGCCCGCCGCGGCGGCGGCGCCCGACGCGCCTTCGGTCGCTTTTTATTACGGCAGCAAGGCCCCCGCGCACCTCTACCATCACGACTGGCTTATCACCGATCCCGCCAATCTCGCGGCGAACGGTGCCCCGGCGGGGGTAAAGAGCATCGCCTATGTAAGTTTCGGGGAGGTACCGAAAGACGCCCCCGCTCCGGACAAAAGCTGGCTTATAGGGGAGAACAAGGACTGGAAAACGGCGGTAACCGACCTGCGCTCCCCTGGCTGGCAGGAAAACCTGCTCGGGCGCCTGGACGCTCTGGCGGCTTCCTATTCCGGCTTCTTCCTGGACACGCTGGATTCCTACCAGCTGGCTCTGCCGCGGGAAACCTGGCCGGAGTACGAGGCAGCCGCCGCGGCCTTCCTGGACAAGGCCAAAGCGCGCTTTCCCTCCAAGCTCTTCATCGCCAACAGGGGGTTCGAAATAGTGGACCGCGCCTCCCCCGGCACCATAGGCGCGGTAGCCGCGGAATCGCTGTTCGCCGGAATAAACACCGCCGACATGACCTACAAGGCCATGAAGGAAGAGGACACGGCGTGGCTGGCCGGCAAACTGCAACCCTACGCGGAAAGGGGGCTGCCGGTCATAGTTATAGACTACCTGCCCAAATCCAGGCAGGCTGAAGCGCCGGCCCTGGCCGGCAGAATAAGGAAGGCGGGTTTTATCCCTTTCATTACCGACCTTACGCTAAGCGGGTACGGCGTTTCAGACACCCGCCCCTTCGAAAGAGAAGCGCTGCTGGTCGCCGGCAATAAACGGGATATCGCCCTTTCCTCCCTGCACATTTCGCTGCAGATGCCGGTTGAATACCTGGGCTTCGATTCCAGGCTGCTCAAGGAGAGCGAAGTTTACAGCCTGCCCCCGGACTACGCTCCCGCCTGCGCGATAATCTGGCTCGAAGAATCCCAGGCGGCGCAGCCCGAGCGCTTCCGGGACTGGGTTATGGGGTTGGTGGACCGCGGCGTCAAGGTGCTCTTCATCAACTCTTTCGGTTTTGAGCAGACGGCGGCGTCCCTGGCGCGGCTGGGGCTCTCTGAGGCGGAAAACCTGTCTCCCATCGGGGGAATATCGGTGATACGCTCCAAGCCGCCCTACGCGGACTATGAAGCGACCCTGCAGGCGGGCTACAATGCCACGCTTTACCGGACCTCCGCCAGGCCGCTGGTCACCGCGGTCAACTCGGCGGGGCAGGAGTTCCACCCCGTGGCCGCGGCGGAATGGGGCGGCTACGCCCTGAACTATACTCTGACCCGCGAGATCAACGGCGAAACACTGCTGGGGCTGAACCCTTTCGAACTGCTCAAGGAAATCCTTCAGGTGCCCTCCTTCCCCGCCCCGGACCTTACCACCGAGAACGGACGCCGCCTTTACCTGAGCCACATCGACGGGGACGGGTTCATAGAGCCCTGCGAATGGGCGCCGGAAAGAATAGCCGGCGAGGAACTGCTGGATTCCGTGCTTAAGGCGTACGACCTGCCGGTCTCGGTCTCGCTGATTGAAGGGGAGACCAGCGCCGAAGGCGCTTATCCAAAGAGCGCAAAGCAGGCCGAGGCCGCCGCCAGGGACACTTTCCGCCTGCCCAATATAGAACCCGCCAGCCACAGCTTCTCCCATCCGTTCTACTGGGGGATAAAGTCCGATACAGGTTTATACAAGGATTACCACCTTCAGATAAAGGATTATGTCTTCAACCTGGACAGGGAGATAACCGGTTCGGTCTCCTATGTTAATTCGCTGGCGCCGGCGGACAAGCGGGTAAAGGCTTTTTTCTGGACCGGCAACTGCCTGCCCAGCGAGCAGGAGATAGTGGCCGTGGGTAAAGCGGGCCTGCTGAACATCAACGGCGGCGGCGCTTTCGCCACGCGCTCGGCGCCCTGGCTTTCCCTGGTGCCTCCCGCTTATCTCGGCCGCGGCGGCGTCACGCAGGTATACGCGCCCGTTACCAATGAGAACCGCTACACGGACAAGTGGACTTTCCCCTTCTACCGCTTCATGCGCGTGCTGGAAACCCTTGAGCTTACGGAAACCCCGCTGCGCCTGAAGCCGGCCGGCGTCTACTACCACTATTTTTCAGCCTCCAAAACGGCCTCGCTCAACGCCCTCAGGCGCATCTTCGACAAGGTGCTGACCATGAAGTTGACGCCCGTGTTCGCCAGCGAGTACATCGAGCGGGTTCTGGATTTCAGGAAGACGCGCCTGGCGCTGGCGCCGGACGGGGCGTGGGTGGTCAAGAACGACGGCCGCCTGCGCACCCTGCGCGCGCCCGCGGCCCTGGGTTTGCCGGACCTGGCCAGCTCGCGAGGGCTGGCCGGATACAAGCGGGAAAAGGGCTTCAGCTACCTGCACCTGGACGGCTCCGGCGACTACCGCCTGTATTTTTCCTCCTCGCCGCGGGACTTGCCCCGCATTGAGGAGAGCTCCGCCCTGATAACCTCTTTTGAACGCCGGGAACGCGGCTTCGTGGCCCGGCTGAGGGCGAGGAGTCGCGGGGAAATAATCCTGGCCGGAGAAGCCGGCTGCCTGATAACGCTGAACGGGAAAAAAGCCGGAAAGAGAATGGAGTTGCCCGCTTCCGGGGAGTACGAACTTGCCTGCGCCTGTAAATAAATTCAACGCCCTGTCCTGGGCTGAGCTCGCCGCGTTCGCCCTCGGCACGGCGGCGGCTTTCGCGGCCGTATTCCCGGCCAACACGCTGACCGCTTTGGTCTCCAGCGAGACCAACGCCCAGGTTACGATGAAATACCTGGACTCAATCATACGGATAAACCCCGACAATAAGTACAAATTCCTGCTGGCGGATACCGCCATGGCGGCGTCCAGGTTCTCCAAGGCCATGATAACGGTTAACATGATAAAACCGGAGAACTCGGCCGTCATGTTCCGCAAGGACCTCTACACGCTGGCTATCATGCATGAAAGAGGCATATCCAACGAAACCCAGCGCGCCGAGCTCCGGGCCCTGCAGGAAAGCATGAAGCTGCGGCTCTACGCGGAGAAGGACGCCGCCCTGCTGGCCACGGTCTACGCCCAGGCCATGCACATACGCGCCTATTTCGCCGCCGCCCTGGCCGCGGATATCCTGGCGAACAAGCCGGGCAAGGACGCCTTCTACTGGCTCTCCAGGGCGGCGCTCGCCACGGAGAAGAATGGGGAGCCGCGCAAGGCGGCGGCTCTTTACCTGCGCCTGGCCGCTTTGAGCCGCGACAAATGGGATCGGCGCATGAACTTCAAAAAAGCTTTCGACCTGCTCTCAGCCGCAGGAGAGTACCGGGAGATGAAGCGGGCGCTCATGTCCCACGCAACCGAATTCGCGGGTGACAGGCATACCGCCGCCACCCTGCTGCGCTTCTCGCGCATGACCGGCGATGCCGCCCTGGCCAGGGATGTGGCGCTTGTTATCCTGAGGAGCGGGGGTATATGAGGCGGCCCGCCCTCCTGCTCCTGACCCTGCTGCTGTCCGCCGGCGCCCCCGTCCGCGGGCAGGGCAACGACGACGGCCTGCTGCGCAATATGCTCGAGGTTTTCCTGGGCGCCAGCGACCTGGCCAATGCCGGGAAGGTGGCGGACAAGGGCGCGGCGCGCTTTCCCAAAGACCCGTACTGGCCGGAAAAGCGCGGGGATATCGCCGTCTGGTCTTCCAGGCACGCCGAGGCCCTGAAGAATTACATGACGGCCCTGCGCCTGGGAGCGGATACGAAACTCAGGGTAAAGGTCCGCAACCTGGCCCTGGGCCTGCGCGATTACGCCTCGGCCGCGGAGGTGCTGGAAGCGGAACTGCGCTCCGGCAAAAAAGACCTCCTGAAGGAACTGGTTTCCTGCTATGAACACCTCGGCTACCCTGAAAAAGCGCTCACCGCTGTAAATAAGTACGGCTCCGGGGACTGGGCGGCGCTTAAAAAGATTTCACTGCTGACCGAACTCGGCAGGATAGACGAAGCGGCCGGGAGTTACGCCGCCCTGATCGCCAGGCGCGGGCAGGACCCGGCGCTGGCGGAGGCCTACGCGCAGGTTCTGTTCTCGCAAAGAAGGATAAGGGAGGCCTATAAAGTCCTGAAGAACGCCGAACCCAAAGCCCTGCCGGAGAACACGGATTTCTGGCACGCCCTGGCAAGCGCCGCGCATTACGCCGGGGACCAGCCGGCTGCCCTGCGCGCAGCCGGGCTGCTCCGGGCTTCAGGCGAGGCCACCCTGCAGGAATATGAATGGCTTATAGATTCCGCCAGCCTCTCCGATCCCGGGCTGGCGGCCGCCTACGCGGCCGAAGCCTGGAAAAAATACCGCAACCCCTACATTTTTCTCCGGCACCTGCAGCTCTGCGTTTCGGCCAAAGATCCGGAAACCGCCGCCGCCTCCATCAAGGCCCTGAGCCGCGGCGACCTGGAGGCGCTGGGCGCCTCCCCCGGGTTCTGGGGCATGGCGGCCGCGGTGCATCTGCGCCTGTCCGACAACACCTCCGCCCTGAACGCCTTGCTGGAGGGGCAGCGCGCCAACCCCGGCGAAGAAACGCTGGCCGCCCAGCTGCTCTGGCACCTCATAGTCTACGGGCCGGCCCAGGAACTGAGGCCGGCCATGCAGCGCGCCCAAAAGCCGGCCCCCGGCTCGGATTCCCTGAAACTGGCGCTGGCGTACGCCCATTATTCCCTTAACGAGCCGGTCAACGCGCTGCGGCATCTGGGGTCGATCCGGAACATGCAAACCAGCGCCCGGATGCTGCGGGCCGACGCGCTGGAAATGAACGGTCAGGCCGACGAGGCTCGCTTGGTCAGGCTTACGGAGCATCGCGCCCTAAAGAATTCGCCAGTGGCTGGGAAAGAGGCGGCCGCGGCCCGGGCCAGGCTCTGCTCTTACTTCTGCACCGCCACGGAATTCCATAGGGAGCTGCTGGCGGCCGCAAAGCTGCTGGAACCCGCCGAACTGCAGGAACTGCAGCTGGCGCGGGCCTCCGTGCTGGGCGACACGCAGAGGGCGGCGGAACTGGCCGCCGCGGCCGGAAGAAGGCTGCCCTGGGCGGAGTTCTATCACGCCATACTTACCGGCGACAGGCAGGCGCAGGACAGGCTGCTGCGCGCCGGCCCGGAGCGCCTGCCGCTGAAGGACAGGATCTCGTCGCTGGCGGCGCTCGGGTACAGGCGGAAGGCCGCCTCTGAAGCCTTCGGGCATCTGGATAAAGCTCCCGGCGATACGGCGCTGTTCCAGGCCGCGGCCGGCCTGTACGAGGAACTGAGCCCCGCCCTGAGGCTGCGCACCGAAGCCGCGCGGCGCTCCGGAGTGGAAGAACTCGCGGCCTCAGTTTCTTTTTCCGCCGCGGCCGGCGCGGGCGCGCGCCTGGGGGCAGTAACAGGCCGCCGCAAATTGCACACCTCGCCCGGCAGCGATCTCCGTTCCGCCAGGGGCCATTATTCCCACGCGGCCCTTACCTATGAGACAGGCCTTTATCGATCGCTGAAAGCCCTCGCGGGCATACGGAGCGAGCAGAAGGATTTCTTCTTCGCTTCCGCCCAATTCCGCAAGCAAGCCGCGCGCCGCACCTGGCTCGGCATAAAGGCGGACTACTCCGGTTATGCGCAGGAAAGTTTGGATCTCTACACCGGCGGGGTCAGGGACTCGCTGGGGGTCTCCGTCTCACACTCGCTGCGCGGCGGGACGGTGCTACAGGCGGAAGCGGAAGGAAACCAGTATTATTCGCAGGACAGGGATTACCTCGGCCGGCAGCGCCTCCTTAAGCTGGATCTCTCGAGGCCGCTGCGCTGGCATATCTGGCGCTTTATCCCCTCGGTTTCCGCGGCTTTTTCCGACGGGAGAGAAGCCCCCGTGGACACTGGCGGGCGACTGGGAGTTTCGGTTTCCGGGGCCCGGGCGGGCATTCCAGGGGAATACTCCCAGTACGGCGCGGCGCTGGCTTTGCGCAAGAACAGGGCGGAAACTTTTTCGCGGGAATTGCTGCCCAACCTTACCCTGGCCTACTACGACAACAGCCGCTACGGCGCGGGCGGCTCGGCTTCGGCCGGCTTCTCCACTTCACTCTTCAAAAGGGATATCCTGCGGGCGCAGGCCGAATACGGCGCCGGCATAAGCGCCTCGGCCGACATTTACAGGCGTGTCTGGCTGGAGTGGCAACTGCACTTCTGAAGACGCCCAGGAGCTACTTCACCGCTGGCAGCCGGTTTAAACGGTTCTTATAGACGTAATTCGTGCTTTGGTAGAAGGCCACCGCGGCGGCCTCCAGTTCCTCGTCGGCGGGGCCTCCTGCACCGTCAGCCCCGCTTCGTTCCACCTGTAACTCTTCAGGTATTTTTTGGGGCCCAGCACGGCCAGGCGGCCGTCCTTCAAGAGCCCCATCTTCTGGAAAGTTGAAAGGAAAGCCCTGCCCTCGGGGTTGCCCGCCAGCATATCCCGGCCGAAGAAGCGGCTGTCATAGCTTAAGTTCAGCAGCCCCAGCAGCGTGGGCGCGAGGTCCAGCTGGGAGGAAAGGGCGGTCACTTCCGCCGGCTTTACATGGGCCGGAGAATAGACGAAAAGCGGGATGTGGTAGTTCCGCACAGGGATCTCGCTCTTGCCGGCCGAGTTGGCGCAATGGTCGGCGGTGACGACGAAGACGGTGTCCTTGAACCATGGCTTCTTCTCCGCGGACGCCAGGAACTCGCCTATGGCGAAATCGGCGTACTTGATGGCGCCGGCCCGGGTCTGCGAGGACGGCGGAATGTCTATCTTGCCCTCGGGATAGGTGAACGGCCTGTGGTTGGAGGTGGTCATCACCATGTCGAGAAGCTGGGTGAGACGGGAAACCCGGAAGAAATCCGGGATTTTGTCAAAAAAACCGGTTCACACTTCCGGCTACGCGATAAAAAAATCGCGGTTGAATACAAAAATCCATGGAGAATTCCGCATAATTTTGAAAAAGAAACAGGTGGCAATGATGGGGTTGCTGTGTTTGATTGGGAGTGTTGCGTATGCCGGGCAATCGCTGGTAGACTTTGATGGCAAAGAGGCGAAGCAAACCGCAAGTTCGGCCTGGGTAGGCGAACGGGGCGCGCTGTTGGCGCAAGTTCCGCAGCCCTCCCAGCCGCTATCGGAGAGTGCAGACAAGATCGCATCGCAGACACAGGGGGCTGAGCAAAAAGATTCATTTAAGCTGCCGGAGACCTGCGACGAGGGTGTAAAGAAGGACCTCTTCCGCAGCGTATACTTCATAGAAGCCCGCCCCATGTTCTCCTATGAATATCTGTCGAGGCTGCAAAAGTGCTCCAGTGAAGACCAGGTCGGCTATCTGTTAGAAGTCATCCAAAAACCCTTTTCAACACGATTATAGCGCACGCCAAATGAAT
>CAZVWK010000050.1:0-15353 GCA_964631475.1 uncultured Elusimicrobiaceae bacterium
AACTGTGGTTTTAGGCTATAAACCGTTTGGGAATATTTTAGATGAGTTGAAGCGCGGGTTGACTGCCGCGGACGCCAAATAATATAATGGGGGTACAAAGAAACTTAATAAAGAGAGAGTGACACCATACAATGGCATTGACTAAAGCGAAAACCAAGGAAATAATGGAGAAATTCGCCTCCAAACCCACCGATACCGGTTCTCCCTCGGTACAGGTCGCCCTGATAACCGAAAGGATACAGTACCTTTCCAGGCATCAGGAGACCGCCCCCAAGGACCATTCCACCAAGCGCGGCCTGGCCATGCTGGTAGCCAAGCGCAAGCGCTTCCTCGCCTACATAGAGAAGCATAACAAGGAAGAGTACAAGAAAGTCATCAAAGCGCTGGGGCTGAGGAAATAACCCATGACCCAGAACATAAAACCCACCCGCCTTGAAGTCAAGGTGGGCAATACTCTGATGTCCTTCGAAACCGGGCTCCTGGCCAAGCAGGCCGGCGGCTCCGTCCTCGCCCGCATAGGCGACACGCAGGTGCTCGCCGCCGTGGTACAGGCCAGAAAGCCCCGGGAGAACCCGCCGGAGTTCGTGCCGCTCAGCGTCGACTACAAAGAGCGCACCTACGCCGCCGGCAAGATCCCGGGCGGCTTCTTCAAGCGCGAGGGCAAGGCCCGCGAGCGCGAGGTCCTGACCTCCCGCCTGGTGGACCGCTCCCTGCGACCGCTGTTTCCCGAATACTTCAACACCGAGACACAGGTCGTCACGCTGGTGATATCGAGCGACAGCAGCAACCCCGCCGACATAGCCGCAATCAACGCGGCCAGTGCGGCGCTGATGATCTCCGACATACCGTTCAACGGCCCGATCGCCGCCGTGCGGTTGGGCAAGCTGGACGGGCAGTTCGTCGTCAACCCGACCAACGAACAGCGCGAGGAATCGGTGATGGAACTGGTCATCTCCGGCACCCGCGAGGGCATACTGATGGTCGAAGGCGGCGGCGACGAGATCCCGAACGCGGACCTGGTCGCGGCGTTCGAGGCCGCGCGCCCCGAGCTCGACAGGCTCTGCGACATGCAGCTCGAGATGCGCGAACTCTGCGGCAAGGAGAAGACCAAGGTCGAGGCGCCAGCCTTCAACCCAGAAATCCGGAAGCTCGTGGAGGAAAAGGCCAGACCCGAAGTAGAGAAGCTCCTCAATTCCTTCCCGTCCAAGGAAGTCCTGGAAGCCACCCTCTCCGGCATCAAGGACGGACTGCTCAAGGAAGCCGCCGAGAAATTCCCGGCCGAAAAGACCGCCAGTTTCCAGGTCAAGACCCTGATGGAAGAGGTAGTCTACGACATAGCCCGGGCCATACTGCTCGAAAAGCGCCTGCGCGCCGACGGCCGCAAGACCGACGAGATCCGCCAGATCACGATGCAGGCCGGCTACCTGGCCCGCACGCACGGCTCCGCGCTTTTCACGCGCGGCCAGACCCAGGCCCTGGCGGTCGCCACGCTGGGCACGCCCGACGACAAACAGATGCTAGACGACCTGGAGGGCAAGACCTTCGACCGGTTCATGCTGCATTACAACTTCCCGAGCTTCTCGGTCGGCGAAGTCAAACCCGACAGAGGCCCCGGCCGCCGCGACATAGGCCACGGCCACCTGGCCAAGCGCGCCCTGCTGCCGCTGCTGCCTTCCGAGGAGCAGTTCCCGTACACGATTCGGATCGTCTCCGACATCCTGGAATCCAACGGTTCCTCGTCCATGGCCACCGTCTGCGGCGGCTCGCTCTCCATGTTCGACGCCGGCGTACCGCTCAAGGCCGCCTGCGCCGGCATAGCGATGGGCCTGGTCACCGACGGTTCCAAGTTCGCGGTGCTCTCCGACATCGCGGGGCTCGAGGACCACTACGGCGACATGGACTTCAAGCTGGCCGGCACCCGCAAGGGCATCACGGCCTTCCAGATGGACGTCAAGCTGGCCTCCGGCATTCCGCTCAATGTCCTTAAGGAAGCGATAGAGCAGGCAACCAAGGGCCGCAACCACATCCTGGACCTGATGGAGACTCACCTGCCCAAGCCGCGGCCCGAGGTCTCACAGTACGCCCCCGGCATGGCCAGGCTGAGCATCCCCAGGGACAAAATCGGCCAGTTCATAGGCCCCGGCGGCAAGAACATCCGCGGGATAATCGAGAAGACCGGCGCCGACATAGAGGTGGACGACGACGGGAACATCTTCATCTCCAGCGTCGACCGCAAGTGCCTGGATGCCGCGAAGCAGATGGTGGAGTACTTCACGATGGAGGCAGAGGTCGGCAAGGTCTACAAGGGCCGCGTCGTCTCCATAGTCGACTTCGGCGCTTTCCTCGAGATCCTGCCGGGCAAGGAAGGCCTGCTGCACATCTCAGAGATAGACGTAAACCGCGTCGAACGCGTCGAGGACGTAATCAACATGGGCGACGAAGTGGAAGTCAAGGTCGTCGACATGGATAACGCAGGCAAGATCCGTCTCTCGAGGCGCGTGCTCCTGCCCGGCGGCGACACCGGCCGCGACTACAGCGCCACCAGGGGCGGCGGGCGCGGCGGCCCGCGCGGCGGCGGCGGACGCGGACGCAGGTAAACGGCACCAGGAGGACGAAGACCAGGTATGAGCAAGAACAAAAAATCGGTCGGCAAGGCCAACGAAGGCGCTTTTGAACAGGTTCAGCAGTTCTACCAGTTCATGAACGCCAACAAGCTCGAGGTCATAGAGTTCGCCAAGAACGAGACCTACATAAAGCTCGTGCGCAAGCACTCGCAGACCTTCCACCCCATACCGGTCTTCTCCCCCGGGGCGGCCCCGCAGCCCGCGCCGCAGGCTTCCCAGAAGGGCAAGCCCGCGGCCGGGCCCGCGGCGGCCCCGTCGGCGGTCGAAGGGGAAACGATAAAGGCGCCGATGTCCGGCATCTTCTACCGCTCCCCCAGCCCGTCCAGCCCGCCCTATGTCAGGGAAGGCGACGCCATCAAGGACGGGCAGGTCATCTGCGTAATCGAGGCCATGAAGGTGTTCAACGAGATTAAGGCCGAAGAAGACTGCTTCATACTGAAGGTGCTGACCGAGAACGGCAAGCCCGTGGAGCCCAACCAGCCCCTTTTCCTTATTAAGAAGAACCAGCGATGAGCGACAACAACAAGTTCACCGACAGCGTAAAGGGAATGGCGGAGCAGGTCATGGACGTGATTACGGCCTCCGGCGAGACTACATCATGGGATATAAAGCTCAAGCTGCACCTTTCCAGTTCCTCCCTGTACCTCGCCCTTGGCTGGCTCATGTCGCAGGGCAGGATACAGCTCTATCCCAAGGACCTCAACTACACCATAAGACCGGCCGCCGGCCAGCAGTAAGGCGGCAGAAAAGATGCTAAAACGCAGTTTCGCCGCGCCCGGCAAAAAGGGGGCTCCGTCCCCTTTTATAGGGGCTCTTTACTGGATACTGTCCTTCGCTTTCGCGCTGTGGCTTATCTGGCTCACCTTCAGCCGCAGCCCCAAGGGCGTGGTGGGGGAGAACGTATCCCTCGCGCTGCACGCGCTGCTCGGCCAATCCGCCTACCTTTTCCCGTTCATTTTCCTCTACGGCCTGTCGGCGATACTCCTTAAGCTCGGGAAGCCGCATAAGGGCCTGCTTACCCTGACAGGCGGGATACTACTTACGCTGGGGGCCCTCTCCTCGGGCCTGCAGTTGCTAGCCACGGCTTTCCCGGCCGCCGGCTTCGACGGGGGCTGGATAGGCTACGCCATGGAGAGCGTCCTGGAGAAGATGTTCGGCGCCGCCGGCGCCGGCGTCTTCTCCTTCGCCCTGTTCCTAGTCGGCGCGCAGTTCCTGTTCAAGATCTCCTGGGGCAAGGCGCTCAAGGTCTCGTGGTCCGCCATAGCCGAAGACTACCGCAGTTGGTCCCAGGCGCGCCGGGACCTGCGGTCCAGGCTGAAACAGATGTCCGAAAAGGAGGGGCCCGAACCCAGGTACGAAGCCAGGCCCGTACCCGAGGCAGCTGCGGGGGGAACCATGCCGCATGTTGCCCCGGTTCCGCATCCGGCCGGGGACGAGAAGCCGAAGGCGCAGCCCCCGCTGCCGGTAAAGGAAAGGGAGCGCGAGAACCCGGAAATAAAAGTCCAGCCCCACAAGAAACCCAAGACTTACACGGCCCATTTCAAGGACTTCAAGCTCCCAGCGGCGGACCTGCTGGACCCGCCTGCCCGGGAAACCGTCATAGGCCCGTCGCGCGAGGAGACGGAGGCCGCCCGCACCAAGCTGGAAGAGACCTTCAAGAGCTTCGACATAACCGTTCACGTGGCCGATATCGTCCCGGGGCCCGTCATCACCCGTTACGAAGTGACCCCGGCCCCCGGCGTCAAAATCAGTTCCATAGTCTCGCTGGCCAACGACGTGGCGCTGGCTATGAAGGCGGCCGGCATACGCGTCATAGCCCCGATACCGGGCAAGTCCGCCATCGGCTTCGAGATTCCCAACCAGAAGCGGGCCAAGGTCGGCCTGCGCGAGGTTCTGGAAAGCCCCGCGTTCAACGAGCGCCGCGAGCCGCTGGCCTTCGGCATCGGCCGCCACGCCGAAGGCTCGATAGCCCTGGCCAACCTAGAGGACATGCCCCACCTGCTGGTCGCCGGCTCTACGGGCTCGGGCAAGAGCGTCTTCCTGCAGTCGCTGATACTCTCGCTGATGTTCCGCAATACGCCCGACGAAGTGAAGTTCGTGATGATAGACCCCAAGCGGCTCGAACTCTCCTTCTACCAGGACGTACCTTACCTCTACGACCCGAAGGTGCTGCCGGACTCGGTCTCGGTCATCACGGACGCCAAGGACGCCGCCAAGACGCTCATCTGCCTCACCAAGGTCATGATGCAGCGCTACAAGAAGTTCGAACGGGCGCGCGTCAAGAACATCGCCGGTTACAACAAGTGGGCCGCGGCCAACAACGAGCAGCCCGAGTACTACATCGTAGTGGTGATAGACGAACTGGCCGACCTGATGGTGCAGGCCAAGAACGTAGTGGAAGAGAACATCCAACGGCTCGCCCAGATGGCGCGCGCCGTAGGCATACACCTGGTGCTGGCCACGCAGCAGCCTTCGGTGGACGTCATCACCGGCGTCATCAAAGCCAACCTGCCCTCGCGCATAGCGCTGCAGGTGACCTCCAAGGTCAATTCCCGCGTCGTGCTCGACACTTCTGGCGCGGAGGCGCTCATAGGCAAGGGCGACCTGCTCTATCTCACCAAGGACTCGCCCAAGCCGCTGCGCATACAGGGCGCTTTCGTCGGAGAAGCGGAGATCAGCAGGGTCGTGGACTATCTCAAGACCCAGGGCCGTCCCGACTACCCGATGTTCGTGGAAGAGGACGAGACGGCCGCCGGCGGCAAGGGCGGCTCCTCCGAGGAACTGATCACCGCCCTGAAGCTCATAAACGAGCGCCGCCGCGTCTCCCAGGATCTGCTCAAGGCCCACTTCGGCTCTTCGGCCCGGGCGACCAATATTCTCAGCATCCTGGAAGTCAACAAGTTCATACACAAGCCGGAAGGCTCCAACCGCTGGGAAATTTTTTTCGACAAGATAGAGAACCACCTGGCCAGCCACCAGTCCGCCCCGGCGCAGCCGGAGGCGGCGAGGCAGGAACAGGAGGGGGTAAAATGAAAAACTTGCTGACGGCCGCGTTCGCGCTCTGCCTGGCCTGCCCGGCGGCGGCCTCGGAAAAGACGGAGAAGACGCGGGCAGCCGGGAGCGCCGCGCCATCGGCAGCCCCCGGCAAACCCGGGCCGGGCGCAAGGAGCGAAGTAAATAAGTCCACCGCCGCGCCCGCCTATGCCGAACAGGTCCTGGCGAAGCTGATGGAATGGGACTCGGCCCTGACCTCGCTGAAAGCCGGATTCACCCAGACCGTGCTCTTCGTAGAGGCCGGCCTGGAACAGAAGGTGGAAGGAACCATCTCTTATCTGAAACCCGACAAACTGCGCATAGAGCACTCCTCGCCGGCGCGACAGGTCATCGTGACCGACAAGAAGGACATCTGGATACACAAGCCGGGGGACAACCAGGCGGTGAAAACGAAGTGGGAGGACTGGAAGAATCTGCAGAGCTCGGGATTATCGGGCATAATGGATTTTGGCAACTATTCCGAACTCGCCTCCCGCAACAAGGTGACGGCCGTGCCGCCCTCCGCTCCCGGCGAAATGGCCAGGCTGATACTTATGCCCCTCGACCGCAGCGGCCTCTACACGCTTACACTCTCGCTCTCTGCCACCGACTATTTCCCGGTCCGGGCGGACCTAGTGGTGGAGTCCGCCAAGATCAGCACCGTGCTGACCTCCGCGGAACGCAATGCCGGCCTGGACGAAAAACTTTTCGATTTCACGCCCCCCAAGGGCACGGAGATAATCAACTTCAAGAAATGACCCTCGCCAACCGAATAACCTTGATAAGGCTCTTCCTGAGCCTGGCCGTCTTCTTCCTGGTGATACAGAAGACTTTCGTGACCGTCCTGACGGGACTGATTGTCATGATTATAGCCAGCGTTTCGGACGCCGTGGACGGCATTATCGCCAGGCGCACGCAGACCACCACCTCCTTCGGCGCCGTCGCCGACCCCTTCGCGGACAAGATCCTGGTCATGTCGGCCTTCATCGCCTTCGCCTCGGTCAAGCTGCTCGACATCCCGCTATGGGCCATCTTCCTGATACTCCTCCGGGAACTGACCATCTCCACGCTGCGCGTTCTGGCCGCCCTTCAGGGATCGGTCATGAAGGCCGAGGCCTCGGGCAAGTTCAAGACCACCATACAGTTCATCGCCGCCTTCACCATAATGGCGCTGCTGCTAAACCGGGTCTGGGTGCTGGACCATCCCGGCACTCACAAGTTCTTCCTGGCCGTCGACTTCTGGGCCTCGCCCGTCGCATGGTGGCTGACCGTCATCGCGGCGGCCGTCACCTTGGTCAGCGGCGCCATATACCTGGCCAACCACCGGGAACTACTGCGCAAGTCGTGGAGCGAAAAAAAGAATGGCTGATACCCCATGCGCCATGGTGTCCCGGTGCCGCTGTCCGGGCGCCAGGAAGGCGACCGAGTTCCTGGCCACCGGCTGTTTCGTAGGGCTCCTGCCCCAAGCCGTGACTCCTTTCAAAAAATGCACCGGGGCCGGCATGCTCGGCTCGCTCCTGGCGCTGCTGGCCCTGCCGCTGCTGCCGACCGGCTGGGCCTACGCCGCGCTGCTAACGGCTTTTTTCCCTTTCTCGGCCTGGATAGCCGGCCGCGCGTCCGCGGATTACGGCAGGCACGACGACTCCCGCATAGTGATAGACGAAATACTGGGGTTCTGGACCGCCGCGGCGTTCCTGCCGCTGGAGCCGCTGCCGATAATAACGGCTTTCGTCGCCTTTCGCTTCCTGGACACGGTCAAGCCCTGGCCCATAAGTTTCGCCGAAAAGAACCTCCAGGGCGGTTTTGGTATAATTATGGACGACTTCATGGCCGGGCTGGCCGCAAATGTCATAGCCCGTTTCGTGACGGTCTTCTTATGAGGAAAGCCTGGATAATCGCACTTATTTTCGCCCTCTGCGGCCAGGCCCCGGCGCAGGCCGACCAGCCGGGCGCCGCCGACGTTACGGTTTCCACGGCCTCGGCAGGACTTCCGGGGATGTCGCCGGCTAAGTCCGGGCGCGCGCCCGGAGTCTACCCGCGGGCGGCGGTTCCGATCAGCGGCATCGTCCTGACCCCGACGGCCTACCGCGGCCGCGGGAAGAACGAACTTGGCCTCGGACTGGACTTCAACGCCGCGTATTATATCGGCCGCCTCTACGGCAGGAATTCTTTCGACTGGACGCTGGAAAAGAAAAACTACATAGACAGGCTCGGCGTCTGGTTCATTACCGCCGACGGCAAGATGCTTATACAGACCGAGGACGCCTGGAGGCCGGCCCTGGCCGCCGGCGCCCAGGGCACTTTCGCTTTCCGGGACTCCCGTCAGAATCCTCTTAACGCGAACGTCCAGACGGTCTCGGTGGACGACAAGAACACCAACACCTACGCGACGGCCTACCTCGCCCTGACCAAGCACGTCCACCCCAAGTTCATGGTCAACGCCGGCTACGCCGACGGCGACCTTTCAAAAAGCGTCTACATGCTCTCGGAGTTCCTCTCCCAGCGGGCGCTGTCCCTCAGCGGCTACACGGGGCGAGAGGTCCCTACGGGCGCGCTGTTCGCCGGCTTCATCTGGCTGCCCAGGCCCGACAACCCGCTGGCGGCCTAAGTTATCCTGCCCCAGGGCGCGCCGCTGAGTCCGAGACTGCTAAACCTGCATCTGGGCACGCTGCTCAAGCTCAACTTCCAGCTCTCGTACCTCAAGTTAGACGGCGGCTGGGACCTGCTCGGCATGTTCCAGTTCCGCTACTCCCACTTTCCCAAGTAACAAGCCTTTCAGGCTCCTCCCGCCCCCGCTCACAAGGAACAATTATGTGGTTCCTGTCGGCGGTTCGCTGCGAAAAAACAGCGTCGCGCACACCGTACGCGCGCTTCCCGTTCTCGCCGCGAGCGGTCGTCCGCGTCTCCGGACCCGCAGGATAGCGATTCCACCGGCTACCTCCGACGCTGACTCCGTAAGCTCGCGGCTCCGAAGGGTTTTTCTCCGCGAATCCGCCGCCACACCCAATGTTTCCCGATAAACGCGGGTGCGGGTCGGCTCACGGCAGGGCTACGCGGCGAGGAGCATGAGGCGCTTTTTCCCCGAGCGAGAGAGGGAACCGGCACGCCGACATACCCCCGGCATAGTTATTCCTTAACGGCGGGGGGTCTGGAACTGGCGGAGGTAATGGGCGGCCTGGGTGTGCGAGGGATTCTTGCGCAGGGTCTCTGAAAGCTCGCGCGCCACGCGGTCCCAGTCCCGGTTCCAGTAGAGGATGGCGAGATTGTAGTTGGCGTCGGCGAGTTCCGGGCCGCCGCACGCAGGTACGCCTTCTCGGCCCCTTCCCTGTCGCCGGTCTTCTCCATAGCGACGCCGTAGTTTAGCCAGGCGTAGGCGCTGGACCTGAGCAGGGAGCGCTTGAGGTCGGGAAGCGAGCGGTATTCCTCCGCCAGCAGCAGCAGGCGCTCATAGCCGTCCACGGAAGCCTTGAACCTGGCGCCGGCGCCGGCCCAGTCGTTGTCGGAGGAGAGCAGGAACCCAGAATACAGATGGGCGTCCGCCAGGTCGGGGTCGGCCGAAGACGCGTAGTCCAGCCAGGCGGCGGCCTCCTTCTTCCTGCCGGACGAGCTGTGCAGGGAACCGACGGCCAGCGCGCCCTGGGCGTAAGAAGAGATCACGTCCCTGGCGAAAAAATCGGGGAAAGCCCGGCCTATCTCCCAGCGATGGGAATAGACCGAGGCGGGGTCGGACGGAGGCTTCAGGCCCTTCGGCGGATAGACCGCCATGACCAGCCCCATCGGCACGGTAGGGGCCCCCGCCGGGATCTCGCAGTCCACCGTCGCGTAGAAGGATTTCCAGGCGCGACCGGCCGCGGCCCAGGCCTCTCCGCCTCCGGTATTCAGGTTGAAGACCGGGAAACCCGGCTCCTTGCGGGCCCAGGCCGCCTGATACCACGGCGCCCCGCTCAGCCCCTGCGCTATAACCCGCACGTCGGGCCGGAGCCCTTCCACCTGCTGGTAATACCAGAGAGAGAAAAGCTGCACGTCCTTCTTGGCGACTAGGACGGCGCCGGGCGGAAGACCGCGCATGACGTCGGCCGCATAATCGGCCGTCAGGAACATGCCGCGGCGGTCGGCCTTGCGCGCGGAAGGCAGGCCGAAGAGCAGCAGCCCTGACAGCGCAAGCGCGGCGGCGGCCAGGCGCCGGTAACCGCCGGCCGTCAGGAGAGCGTGCAGGCCCTCTCCAAGCCACCACGCGACGGCCAGGTCAGGCAGCAGGTAATACGGCTCCACTACCGCCAGGGCGTGCGGATTCGGCGGCATATTGGCGAGGAAAAGGAACAGCGGGCCGGAGGCCAGGAAGAAGAGAGACCAGAAAAGGCCGTCCCGCCGCGAGCGCCGCCAGCAGTACCAGACTCCGGCGGCGGCGACGGCCAGGGCCGGGCCCATATTTTCCCAGAGGTGCAGCCCGTAATAGCGGAGATTAACCCAAAACATCTCTCCTCTGGCGTAATTGGTCGATATGAGGTCGAGAGTGGAACCGTAGCTCCTGCGCGTAATGATGCCCCAGAAATTAGCCCAGTCGGAAGGACTTCCCCAGTCGAGGAAGGGTCCGGCGGCCGAACGCAGAGGCAGATAGAGGTAGAGGGAATAGCCGGCCAGGAAGAACAGCGCGCAGAGCGGCAGCGCCCGGTAATAGAGCCGCGGGCCCAGCGCGCGGGCCGCCGGCGGCAGGACCAGCGCCAGCGCCGCCGGGTAGACCAGCATGAGGTCCATGCGGTTGGTGAGAAAAAGCCCGAACAGGAAAGCCAGAAAATAGAGTTTCCTGGCCGCGAAATCCCCGGCCGCGCGGAAGGAGAAGAAGGCGAGCGCCACGCCGAAAAAAGCGTGCATCGAGTACATCTCGGGGACGCCGGAAACAGTTATGAGCGTGAAATTCAGGCCCAGCAGAAGGGAGGCGGCAAGCGCGGCGGCTGGCCTAAGAAAGCCCGACATGAAAACGAACAGCAGGGCCGGCGCGGCGGCCCCGGCCGCCGCGGAAAAAAGGTGGAGTTTCCAGTCCTGGGCGCCGGGCGCAAGTACCGAGAAGGCGCGGCCGGCAAGCACATAGAGGGGGTAGCCCGGTGGATGGGGTATGCCCAGCGAATAAACGTCGCAGGCAAGTTCGCCGGCGTCGCGATAGGGCGCCAGCACGGGAGGCATCAGAAAAGCGTAGAGCGAAACGAACAGGGCGAAAATGCCGGCCGCGGCGGCCGCCCTCTTTCTTTTGCCGATATCGCCTGTATTCAGATCCATCGCGAGGTACAATTTTATTAGTTTAGAGCCTGTTGCACAAACCGCTTTCGTCGCGAAATTGCGGATTTTGAATCCGAGTCGAAGCGACGCGAAACGAGCATTCTCGACGAGAGACTGTAAGTTGAGCGGCGCAAAGACGCAGGCCAAAAGACGCGGTTGCAGCAGAATCTGGGTTTATGCAACAGGCTATTTAGCGCCCCGGCTAACAACGGGGCGGGACTCAATCGCGGCCGGCCCTGCGCCTTACGCCCAGTTCTATACCGAGCAGGAGCAGGAAGACGGCCAGCAGCCAGGGCGAGCGTCCGGGGGCCGCGGACCAGGTCCTGACTTCCGTAGAGGGGAGAGGCGGCAGACTTTTTTCCAGTTCTGCCAAGCCGGCGGCCTCCATCCGCGCCACGCTCCAGCCGCGGAGTCCGGCCATCTCCTCCAGCGCGCGGATGTCGGGCGGGACGTATGACGACGGCCCTTCGGGAGTGAAAGCCAGCGAGGCGGAACCCGCGGCGGCCCCGTCGATGGAAACCGTGGCCGAGGCCGTCTGCCGGCCGCCGAAAGGAGGGGGAACTTCCGCTTCATAAACTCCGCCGCCCCTGAAATAGAATTCCGCGGTCCTGACTCCCCCGGGCCCCCTTACCGAGGCCGTTACGGAAGCGGAGTCCCTGGCGAGCGGGCGGTAATCGGGACCCAGAACGCGCAGCCTGAGCCGCGGCGGATAGCTCTCATCCGCCTCCAATGTGACCCGTTCCAGACCCAGGGTGCCGTCGAGGAAAGCGATGAGCTTTCCCCAGAAGGCGGAATAGCGCCCGCCCCCGGCGGCCTTCAGCATCCAGGTGGCAGGGGAGGCGAGCGAGACGACCCTGCCCTTGCCGTGGCCGCGCTCCGCCGCCAGCGCCCCGGCAGCGCCGGAGGCGGAGCGGTAGCCATAGATAAGCCGGGCCCCGGGCGCCGGGCCTCCCAGCAGGTTGAGCCCGCCCAGGGGCGGGGCGTCGCGGCCGCCGAAGGCCTCCGCGGCAGCGGCCGGATGACGGGCCGGCTCTACGGTGAAGGACTCGAATGAGTAATCCGGTGAGGCCGGCGCTTCCGCCGGCAAAAGGCCGGCGAGAGGCGCGAGACCGGCGTAGCCGCCGGAGCCGAAGGCCTGCGGCCCGCCTATAACGAGCAGACCCCCGCCCCCGGCTACGAAGCGCTCCACGGCGTGCAGATAAAGGCCCCCCGGCGCGAAGCGTCTCAGGTCGAAGGCGTGCAGGATCAGGACGTCGAAATTGTGGAGGTCCTTGAGGAAAAGATCGTGGACGGGGAACGGGATCAGGGAGAGGGACTTCTCTTCTACTCCGGCCGCGTCCTCCGGATTCCGCAGTATAACGAAAGACACCAGATCCACTCCGGGATCGGAGCGCAGGTGCTCCCGCAGGGCCGCGTAATCGAAAGAGGGGGGCCCCGACAAGTGAAGCACCCTCAGTTTCTCCCTTATGGCCTGCACGCCGAAAGCGGCTGAGGCCGACAAGCCGCCCGCGATGACCCGCGCCCTGTAGGCGGAAAGGCCCAGCACGTCGGTCCGCAGCGTGAAAGTGGCGCCGAACACGCCGTCGGCGTCGGTCCGGGCAGCAGCCGAGGACAGTACATTTCCGTCCGGGGACAATATCTCCATCCTGACCGGCGAGCCGGGCTCGGCGTTCTCAAGCCGGGAACCGGCGAAAACGCTGAAAGGCATGTGCATGTAGGCGAAAGCAGGCGCGGAAACCGCGGGGGCGGCCAGGCGTCGCCCGGGAACATCCGGGCCGACGGAGACCAGGGTGACGGGTGGGCCCCCGGCGCCGACTGGAGGCGGCCTGAGTTCATGCCCGGAGGTAAGGACGAAGACCAGGTCCCAGGGCACGCCGGGAGACGAAGCCAGCCAGTCCAGCGCGGAGCCTAGGTCTCCTCCGCCCGGGAAAGAAGAGGGGCGGTCCTCCTGCGCCGGCCGGCCGTCGCCGGGAAAATAGAAGACCGACGAGGAAGCTTTCCCGGAGAGGGAAGCGGCCGCGCGGCGTGACCACGCCTCCGCGCAGTCCAGGCGGCTTTCGGCGGATTTCGAGGAACATGGCGAGGCCATGGCCGGACCAGAGTCGATCAGGAAAGCGAGCCGGGGCGGAGACTCGCGGCGCTCTACTCTGGAAATTACCGGGTCCGCCAGCGCGGCGGACAGGAGCAGGAATGAAGCCAGCCTCAGGTACCGCGCCGCAGGCGGAACGCCGCGGCCCCGGAAAAGCCGCAGGGCCGCCGCCGGCAGCAGCGCCGCGGCCAGAAGCAGAGCCCAACCGGAGCCCAGTTCAAAACTCACGGCGCCTCCGAACGGCCTGTCTCCGCCAGGCCGCGCATCTTCTCTATAAGGAAGGGCTGATGGACGGCGTCTTCCTTGTACGAACCCGTAAGAGCGTACATCACGACGTTAAGAAAAAGCCTCCTGCCTTCGGTCCTCTGGGCCTCCCCGCCGGGCAGGCAGGGATAGACGGGGATCCCGGAGGAGTAGACCGGCCATATCCCCGCCAGATCGTTGGCTGAATATATTATCGCGGCGCGATCCGCGTAAAAAGCCGCTTCCGGCGCGGCCTGCACGTCGAACCTGCCGCCGCGCCCGCGCGCCATGAAGAAACTTTTGAAAAGAGGATGGCCGGGACCGAGCGGTTCCAGAGAGGAACCGGGGATCAGCAGACCGGCCAGCCTGCCGGCCCAGGCTTCGAAGGAGCCCCGCCTGGCCCCGGAGGAATTGTTCAGCAGAAGAGTGCCGCCCCCGGCTATGTAGAGCCTCAGCGCGGCTATCTCCCCGTAAGAAAGGGCTGGCGGCGCCTTGGAGCAGGAAAGGACCAGGAAAGGCCTGTAGGGCAGCAGCGGGTCGCCGGGCCGGACGCGCGGCACCTCCCCGTCCGGTTCGACGCTCGTATTGTAGCGTATGAAAGACAAGGCCTCTTTCCAGCCGCCTTCGGGCAGGCCGCAGTCCCGGCCCAGGTCCAGCTCCGCCAGGGCGAAATCTCCCGCGGGAGCCGCGGCCCGGGCCGCGTGGCAGGGCAGCAGAAAAGCCGCTAAAATCAGGACCGGCTTCACCGGCGCCTCCGCTGCAGAGCGGTCTCGAGCGAAAGCAGCAGGCCCGCCGCGAGTATGAAGAGCGGCCAGCCCTGCACGCCGCCGAGGAAGGCCGCCAGACTCTCAGCCGCCGAATCCGCCGGAATCTTTGTCCAGGGCGGGGAGGCGGCCGGTTCAAGCCGGCTTTCCCCGGTGGAGAGGTCCAGGTTGACCGCGTAAAAACCGCTCTCGCCTCCGGCGCGCCAGCGGTAAAGACCCGGCTCTGAGAGAGCGGGGACCAAAATTGACCCTCCACGGCGGCGCAGCGTCTCTACCCGGCCGGAGGGGGACTGCAGTTGCGCTGCGCCCCCGCCATCGGTCCGCCGCAACCGCAATTCCCCCGGCGAACCCACCACCGAGCCCCAGCCGCCGGGCCCCGCCTCGCCGGAGTAGGCAAGTTCCAGCAGGGCGGAGAAAAACGCCGGGAAAGCGGGCTTTACCGCCAGGTTGCACCAGGCCAGGTCCAGCGAGGCGGTCCACACATAGGCCCGTCCGGAACCGCGCCGCACCATTACCAGCGCAGGCCTGCTGCGTCCGTCGTCGCCGGCGAATTCCAGTATCGTTTCATACCCTCCCGGGGCGAGCGGGTACAGGCTCCCGGCGGAGACTTGCCCGGTGTCGTAAGCGGAAGGCGAAAACCCCGGCAAGGCGTCTTCCCTCCATGCGGCCGCGCGAAAAGTTCCCTTCTCGGGTCCGGCCGAAGCCAGGCCGAAATAAGACTTGAGTTCCAGCGACTGCGGCCTGGAGGAGGAGACGAAGGCCAGCGCGGTTCCTCCGCCGGAGAACCAGCGGTCCAGCGCGGCGGCGGCAGCGAGTGAGAAAGGGGGAAGGCCGGCCAGTACCAGAGGGCCGGCGGCCGACGGCCCGACGGAGCCGGCGGCTTCGTAATGACGGAAGGCCGAAGAGTACGGTAGCGAGCCGGAGGAAAAGAGTTTTTTAATGAAGTACGCCGCGGCGCCCGGGGAAGGCTCTTCGGGACCTTCGTGAAGGACCAGTGGCCCGGAGGAGAGACGGCCTCGGGGAAAAGCGTAATAGGCGCGGTCGTCGGCCGGGAGAACGTCCGGTCCCGCCGCGACGCAGCCGGCGGCGGTCTCACCCTCGAACACCGCCGAGCCGGAAAGCGCGCCGGTCCTGCGCAGCTGCGGCCCCGGCACCGAAGCGCCTCCGGGCGTGCAGATGGAAAGCCTGGCCGGCGGCGCGGGCGCGGCGGCTATGTTCCAGCCGGCCGAAGCCTCCAGGGAACCGGCCGCGCCGGCCGACACCGAAGCAGCCCAGGAATTTGCCGGCCTGCCGGGAAAATCCAGGCCGGCCAGCCTGAAATCAGGA
>CAZVWK010000051.1:0-15250 GCA_964631475.1 uncultured Elusimicrobiaceae bacterium
TCAACCGGACATTTCTATTTGCCGCAAACAGGACATTTTAAAAAAATCGCTACAATCCCCGACTTTTCCCTTTAAACAAGACCGTAAAATTAATAAAATTGTGTTTCGCGAAGACAAACTATGAATACCAACACCATAATGCAGGCCCTCAAGCGCGGCGTAGTGGACCTGGTCAGCGACGAGGAACTGCTCAAAAAGATCTCTTCGGACAAGAAACTCAGGGTAAAGCTGGGCGTGGATCCCACCAGCCGGGACCTGCACCTGGGCCACAGCGTGGTTCTGGGCCTTCTGCGCCGCTTCCAGGACCTGGGCCACACGGCCGTACTTATCATCGGCGATTTTACCGCTCAGGTGGGAGACCCCTCCGGCCGGGACTCCACCCGCCCTGTCATAGACCACGACACGGTCAAAAAAAACGCCGAGACCTACACTACGCAGGCTTTCAAGGTGCTCGACAGGGCCAGGACCGAAGTCCGCTTCAACAGCGAATGGCTCAAGCCTTTCACCGCCGCGCCGGCCGCAGGCGTGGCCGAGCTCATCACCACGACCAAGAACGTTACGGTCTCCCGCCTGCTGGAGCGCGAGGATTTCAAGGCCCGTCTGAAGGCCGGCAGTCCGGTCAGCCTCCTCGAGCTTCTTTACCCGGTGTTCCAGGGCTACGATTCCGTGGCCGTAAAGGCCGATATAGAGATAGGCGGCCAGGACCAGATCTTCAACCTGCTTATGGGCAGGGACCTGCAGAAGAATTACGGCCAGGAGCCGCAGGTGGTCATGACCGTGCCGCTGCTGGTGGGCACCGACGGCGAAAAGAAAATGTCCAAGTCCTACGGCAACTACGTCGCTTTCAACGACCATCCCAACGACATGTTCGGCAAGATGATGTCGCTGCCGGACGAGCTTATGTACGCCTATTACGGCCTTCTCACCGAAGAGAACGTAGACGAAGTGCGCGCGCAGCACCCGATGGAGGCCAAGAAGCGGCTGGCCGGGGTGATAGTGTCCAGGTTCCACAGCGACGACGAGGCCAGCCTGGCGCGGCAGCACTTCGAGACGGTCTTCTCCAAGAAAGAGATGCCCTCGGAGATGGAAACGCACCGCGTGGAGAAAGCCGGCCGTCTGTCCTACCTGCTGGTGGCCTCCGGGCTCTGCAAAGGCACCAACGAAGCCCGCCGCATGCTGGCCCAGGGCGCCGTGCGGCTCGACGGCGAGACCGTCAAGGACGATATCGTTTTCGAGCCCAAAGAATGCGTGCTGCAGGTTGGCAGGCGCCAGTTCCGGAAACTATTAGTCTAGGGGGTCCCGTGCTTCAACTGAGCCATGTCTTTACAGCGCTTTTCGCCCTACTGGCGGCCGCCCCGTGCGCGGCCCAGAGCCAGGACGAGTACCGCAGGATGCTCGATGAAGCTATGAAGTCCGGCGGGCTTTCCGTGGACCAGCCCGAGCAGTGGGACGCGCGCCTAAGGCGGATATCCGGCGAGGTCTTCCTGAAATCTTCGGACGCCGCCGAATGGGTAGCCGTCGAAGGGGGCGAGATTCCCCTGGACCCCGATGACTCCGTAAAGACCGGGTCCTCGGGCGCGGCCGAGATCTCCATGGAGAACCAGGGCGTGGTAGCCCTCGGACGAAACACGGAAATAGAGATCAGGACCATGGAGAAAGAAGACTCCGAGATCGGCCTTATCCTCGGCAGCCTTATCGCCAAGATAGAGAAGTTCGCGATGAAGAAGCGCAAATTTTCAGTCCGCACTCCGGCGGCCGTATGCGCCATAAGGGGCACCGAGTTCGCGGTCGAGCATTCCCGTTTCAACAGCGAGACCGCCGCGGCGGTTTTCGACGAAGGCAGTCTCTCCTTCATGCCACTGGACACCGGCGGCAATACACTGGGCGAGTATGTCCTGGAGCCCAATACCGAGATATTCGCCTCCGCGCAGATAAAAAGACATAAAGCGGTCCGCCTGGCGCGCATGGCAAAGCACCGCGCGCAGATCGCCAAGAACAGGGAACGGGTGCGCGCCCTGCGTAAGAGCTGGAAGCCCCTTTCGATGGAGCGGCGCGACGCCGTGCGCAGGGCCGCGCTGCTGCGAAATATCAAGCGCCCCGAACTGGAGGGCCCGGCGAAGAAAAAAACTAGCCCATCGAGGCCCAAGGCCCGGCCCGCCCGGACGGATCGCTGAGGGGCGCGGTGAGGGTCTTCGCGGCCGCGTGTCTGGAACTGCCGCTCGGGCTCGCCTCAGACTTGTCCCGGTCGGTCCGCAGGGAACTCGGCCCCGCCGCCGGGCCGACAGCCCCGAGGCTATGCACCTGACACTGGCCTTTCTCGGGGAGGTCCCCCCGGCCCGGGCGGAGGAGGCCGGCAGGTGCCTGGAAGTGCTTTCGGGTTTCGGCCCCTTCGAGGCCGTCGCTGGAGAGGCCGGTTTTTCCCCTTCCCTTGACGCCCCTAGGGTGTTCTGGCTGGGATTCTCCCGCGGGGGAGACCGCCTGGCGGAGGCGGCCGCCAGGCTGGCGGCCGCGCTTAAGGGGTCGGGGTTCTTGCTGGAGGAGAGGCCTTTCCTTCCCCACCTCACCCTGGCGAGGATAAAAGGGCGCGCCGCGCCGGAGGCGCTCCGCGTGGCCGCGGAGGCGGCGGAAGCGCTGTGCTGCGGCGGGGTATTCAAGGTTCCGGAGGCGGCTCTGTATTCCAGCGAAACGCTGCCTGGAGGCCCGAGGTATTCTGAATTGAAGAAGGTCTTTTTTTAAAGACGCGTATGGCCAAAAAGCTGCTCATTTTAATAGCCGCCCCGCTGCTTCTGCTCTCGCTCTATTTCTTCTGGCCCGGGGACCAGGTGACTGTATCGATCAAGGCCGGCTCCGGCGCCTCGCAGGTTGCCGAACAGCTCAGGGCCTCAGGCGTCATCCGCAGCGCCACTTGGTTCAAGGTGCTTGTGCGCCTTACGGGGACCGACAAACGGATAATGCCGGGAGACTATTCCTTCCGTCGCGGCTCCTCGTCGGAAGAAGTTCTCTGGCGGCTGATAAATACCCCGTATATTTCCGACGTCAGGGTCGTGATCCCGGAAGGCTGGAGGCTGGAGCAGACCGCCGAGCGTCTCGAAGCCAACGGCGTCACCTCCAAGGAAGAGTTCATAAAACTGGCCAGGGAACAGGAGCTTGAGGGCTATCTTTTCCCCTCCACCTACAGTTTCAAGAAGGGCCAGCCCGCGCAGGACGTCCTTAATTTGCTAAAATCTGAGTTCGACAGGCAGATGAGGCCTTTGTTCTCTGAAGGGTTTCCGCCGGGGCTGGACGAAAAGAAAGTTCTGGTAATCGCCTCTATAGTGGAGCGCGAAGCGGTCATAGCCAGCGAAAGGCCGCTGATAGCGGCGGTTTATCTCAACCGCATAAGGAAGAATATGCCGCTGGAAGCCGACCCGACGACCCAATACGCGCTGGGCTACTGGAAAAAGCCGCTCACCTTCAAGGATCTGCGGACCCCGTCGCCCTATAACACGTATTACGCCAAAGGCCTTCCCCCGGGGCCGATATGCAGCCCGGGAAAAGCTTCGGTGGAGGCGGTGTTCCGGCCCGCCAATATAGATGCGCTTTATTTCGTGTCGGATAGGATGGGCCGCCACGTTTTCAACGTGAGCTACCAGGAGCACCTTAAGGCCAAGAAGCGGGTCGAGGCGGCGGCGAAGGAAGCCGGAGTGTACTGGTAAGATTTCGGGCGTGTAGCTCAGCTGGGAGAGCGCCTCGTTCGCAACGAGGAGGTCAGGGGTTCGATCCCCCTCACGTCCACCAAATTCAAGGGCCCCCGAAAGGGGGCCTTTTAATTTGGTAAATGACCGGTTCGCTTCTGTCCCGTTGCGAACGCGGCGCTGGCGGCCAGCCGGCCGCAAGGCCGGAGGAAGCCGCTATGCGGCTTATCGGAGGCCGGGGTCCGCCGGCTTTTTAACGGTAATTTCCCCCGCTATAATTTGTAAAATTATACCCGGAGAAAAAAGCCGCGCACAGGAGACCTTATGGCAGATTATTTCCCTCTCAAAGAGAACGTACGCTACGAATACCGCTACAAGAGCACCGAGTTCGAAGGCGTCGCCAAAGTGTTCATAGATATACTGAAGGTGGCGAAAAAGGCCGGCAAAACGGTGGCACAGGCCCGCATGACCTTCGAGCTGCGCGACACCCACGTCACCGAGTACAATATCACCCGCGACGCCAAGTGGCTGACCACGGCCGACGGCGTCATAATCGGCGGCCGCCGCGAGTTCCCCCTCCCGCCCAAAGAGGGAGCGAAGTGGGACGAGCATCCGGACGCCAACGAGATAGTCTCGCTCTCCGACAAGGTCTCCATAAAGGCCGGCAAGTTCGACAAGTGCATGAAGGTGGTCTCGCACCTCTCGGGCGGAGACTCCGGCAAGGCCGTGCGCTACTACGCCCCCGGCACCGGGTACATACTCGAGGAGTACTCCGCCGAGGACAAGACCTGCGAACTCGAGCTGGTCTCCGTGGGCAAGGTTCCGCCGCCGCCGGAAAAGAAGAAGAAATAAGCGGAATGACGACGCCTACCGTAAAAGAACTGCTCTCTTCCGATTCCCCCCGCCAGGGCGCGGCCGCCCAGGGCTGGATAAAGACCCGCCGCGATTCCAAGGCCCTCTCTTTCGCAGAGCTCAACGACGGCTCCTGCCGGGGCAACCTGCAACTGCTTATAGAGCCTTCGGTGCCGGGCCTGGCGGAGCTGCTGCCCCGCCTGACCGTGGGGGCCGCCGTCCGGGCCGAAGGCGACCTCGTCGCCTCGCCCGCCGCCGGCCAGAAGTACGAGCTTAAGGTCTCTAAGATCGAGATCTACGGCGACTGCGACCCGGAAAAGTACCCGATACAGAAGAAAAAGACCTCCGACGAGTTCCTGCGCACCGTCGCGCACCTGCGCCCGCGCACCAACAAGTACGCGGCCATGCTGCGCGTGCGCTCGGAGCTCTCCTTCGCCATACACGAGTATTTCCGCAACAACGGCTTCTTCTACGTCCATACCCCCATCATAACCGCCTCGGACGGCGAAGGCGCCGGGGCCATGTTCGGCGTGACCAGCATGGACCTGTCGGCCCCCGGCTCTCTGCCTCGGACAGAGTCTGGCGCCGTCGATTTCTCGAAGGAGCTTTTCGGCAGGCGGACCTACCTGACGGTTACCGGCCAGCTCGAAGGCGAGACGCTCGCGATGGGCCTGGGCAAGATCTACACCTTCGGCCCCACCTTCCGCGCCGAGAACTCCAACACCTACCGCCACGCCTCGGAGTTCTGGATGATAGAGCCCGAAATGGCCTTCTACGACCTATACGACGACATGGAGCTGGCCGAGGATTTCCTCAAGTCGATCACGAAGGCGGTCCTGGAGAAATGCCCCGCCGACCTGGAGCTTTTCGCCAGGTTCGTGGAGCCGGCCCTGATGGACAACCTGCGCAACATAACCGAGAACAGGTTCGAGCGGCTGACCTACGCGGACGCCGTTAAAATACTCGAGCCGGAGAACGCCCGCTTCGAGACCAGGGTCTCCTGGGGCGTGGACCTGGCCTCCGAGCACGAGCGCTTCCTGGTGGAGAACTATTTCAAGAGGCCCGTAATCCTCTACAACAAGCCCAAGGGCGTAGCCGCCTTCTACATGAAGCTGAACGACGACGACAGGACCGTGAGAGGCATGGACGTGCTGGTCTCCAGGATAGGCGAGGTGATAGGCGGCAGCGAACGCGAGAACCGCCTGGACGTGCTGGAGAGGAAGCTGGCCGAGGCCGGGATAGATCCGACGCCCTACTGGTGGTACCTGGACCTGCGCCGCTTCGGCAGCGTGCCGCACGCCGGCTTCGGCATGGGCTTCGAGCGCATGATGATGCTGGTAACCGGCATCGCCAATATCCGCGACGTGACCGCCTACCCGCGCGTTCCCGGCTACGCCGAATTCTGAAAAAAGCCTTCAGGCCGACCCTGAAAGCCCACGCTCTATCTTGTTGGCGAGGGCCAGGGTCTCGCCGTTGTCTATCAGGGAGAGTCCCACCACCGGCTTGACCAGAAGGCTCGCCGCCGCCCGGCCCCCATCGTCGCGGATATCCATCCTGACCGTGATGCCGAAACTGTGCAGCGACATCGGCGCCCTCGCTATTATAAGTCCGCGCAGGGCGTCATTGAACTCTATGAGCAGGCCGGCCTGCTCGGTCAGGAAACGGAGGGCCATGTCGTGGGCCTGCCCGGCGGGCAGGTTCATCCTGAAGGCGCGTTCCCTCCGGAGGGAAGCGAAGTCCTCGTCGCGCCAACCTGGTACCCGCCTGACCGCCAGCGAGTGCATCTTGCCGCCGGCCAGCGAGACCAGCGCCCCGAAAAAGAGGGCGTAAAAGGCGGACCCGCCGGCCGCCTCCCAGAAATCGCGCGAGTAGGCCCAGGTCAGCGCCATCCCGGCGGAAAAGACGGCCGCGAAAGTGAACAGGAACAATTTCAGGTAGAGCTTTCTTTCCATATCTTCCCCCTGCCGCTATTTAACCAATAAAAAGAGGGCTTTTCAACCCATGCGCGCCGGGGCTGTGCCGGCCCGGCCATATATTTTATAATTATCGTCGGGAGGAGGAACCATGAACAGGGAAGAAGCTCTGACGCTGCTGCGGGAACACGTGAAGAACGAGAATATGGTAAAGCATTGCCTGGCCTCCGAGGCCGTGCTGCGCGCCCTGGCCGCGCGGGTGGGGCAGGACCCGGAGAAATGGGCCCTGGCGGGCCTGCTGCACGATATCGACGTGGAACTGACCGGCGGAGATATGCTCAGGCACACCCACGAGGCGGCCCGCCTGCTCAGAGAGAAGGGGCTGCCCGAAGACCTGGTGGAAGCCGTCCTGCTGCACAACGAAGCGGCCCATCCGGGCAGGTCCCGCACCGGCGCCTTCCATACCGCGCTGGCCGCCGGCGAGACGGTGACCGGCCTTATAATGGCCACCGCCATGGTCTATCCCGACAAGAAGGTCGCCTCGGTGAAGCCGTCCTCCGTCATCAAGCGGATGAAGGACAAACGCTTCGCCGCCTCGGTCAACCGCGACACCATCCGCGAATGCGAGAAGCTGGGGCTCACGCTGGAACAGTTCGTCGAGCTTTCGCTGGACGCCCTGAAGGGCGTCTCCGCAGAACTGGGTCTCTGAGTACGGCATGAAAGGCCCGCGCCGCCTCCTGCCGGTAATCTTCCTCCTGCTCCCCGCCGCGGCGGCCGCTGAAAAAGTCGTCATCTACCATACCAGCGACGTTCACGGCTGGTATTCGGCCCGGCCCGCCGAATGGGACAATGAGAACCCCTCCCGCCTGATCGGCGGTTTCGCCGCGCTGTCGGCGCTCGTGAAAAAAGAACAGAGCCCCGTCCTCCTGCTGGATTCCGGAGATATGTTCCAGGGTACGCCCGAGGGCATACTCACTCGCGGCCTGGCCAGCGTCAGGCTGATGAACGAACTGGGCTACGCTGCGACGGTGCCGGGCAACCACGAGTACGATTACGGCGAAGGGGCGTTGCGGGCCATGGCCTCCAGCGCCGCTTTTCCGGTGCTGGGCGCGAATATTTATATTAAAGACGGCGCCACTATTCCCCCCCATCTTAAGCCCTATACGGTAGTGGAGAGAGGCGGCAAAAAGATCGCCGTGCTCGGCCTGGCCGGCAGGCATACCGCCACTTCTACTCTGCCGCAGCACGTCGCGCACCTGGATTTTCGGGACGAGGCCGCCGAGGCCGCCCGCTGGCTGACCGAGATACGCCGCAGCAGCCCGTCTGCCGTGATACTCCTTATCCACCTGGGCATCGACGAGAGGCTGAGCCTCAAGCGTTTGGATATCTCCACCTGGACCTTCGCCGAAGCTCCACCGGGGACCCTGCGCGTGGCGCGCGCTGCGCCGGGCTTCGACCTGGTCCTGGGCGGTCATAACCACACCGCGCTGCTGAAGGGATACCGGGACCCGGTCACGGGGACGGTGTTTGGCGAAAGCGGCTACGGCCTTTCATACGCCACGCGGGCCGAACTGGATTTCGACGACGCCACCGGTAGGCTGAAGGACGTGGCGGCTGGGCTGGTGCCGCTCTGGATCGACGAGACAGGCGAGGATCCGGCCATACTTAAGCTGGCAGACGGTTTTAAGGCGGACGTCGAGCGGGAGATGGGCCGCGTACTTGGACTGGCGGCGGAGAATCTGCCGCAGGACCCGGGCTGGCTGGATTCGCCCATAGGCAATCTCCTTTGCGACCTGACTCGCGCCGCGGCGGGGGCCGATATAGCCCTGCATAATACGAAGGCGATACGGGCTCCCATACGCAAAGGCCGGGTGCGGCTTCGCGACCTGCATCAGTCGCTGCCTTTCGAGAATACGATAGTTACGATGCGGCTTTACGGTTCGGACCTCAAGCGCATCATAGCCGACAACATCATACACGGCCGCAGCCTAATGCAGGTCTCGGGACTGGAAGTCGAGTTCCGCCCGGGGGAAGGTCCGGCGCCGGCCTTCCTGCGCCTGCTGCGCGGCGGCCGCGAGATAGGCGACGAAGACGACTTCCTGGTGGCCACCAACAGCTACCTCTCCGGCGGCGGAGACCACGCGGCCGGCTTCTCGGCGGGGCGCGATGTGCGCGATACGATGAAGCCGGTCAGGGGCGTCATAGAGGCCGCCTTGGCCCGGGCCCCGCTTAAGGCCCCGCGCGGCGGAAGGATCCGGCGCCTAAAATAGGATCGCGAGGCCCGCGCAAATGAAAAGGCCCGCCGGTCTCCCGGCGGGCCTTTTTATCTGGCGGAGGGCCTTCTTACTGGTAGAAGTACATGTTGAGGAGGTAGTTGTAGGTCGTCTCCCAGACGGTGAAGGGCTCGGTCAGCCTGTGGGTTTTGGCGCCGAGGAACTCTTTATTGTTCTCGGCCAGGAACTTCCTGTAGTCCTCCAGTTTCTTCGCCGCGGAGGCCTCGTCTGAAGCCAGCTTGGACTTGAAGCCCAGCAGCTTGCCGATGTAGAGCATGGTGAAGGAATTATCCCTGCGGACGATGTTGACGCCGGCGTTCTCGAGCAGGTCGTAGTCTATGTCCTCGCCATTCTTGAGTATGCGCAGCTGCTTCTCGTGGTCGTCGTTAGCATCGCCTTTGGTCACGTAGTAGAGTACGAAGGTCGGGCGCAGCGCGTCTGACTTGACGTAGAAAGAGGCTTTAACGGGAAGCCCGTTCCTCTCCAGGGCGGCTTCCATGGAGGTCTTCAGGTTGTGCATCTCGGTGGGGTTGAGCGCGTCGTAGTTGAGCCTGTCGGCGATGAGACGGCGCAGTACTAGGCCATTGGGAGAGGCATAGTTGACTATGCCCATCTTTATGTCGGCCTCGTAGGTGACCTCGCCGATCACCATGCCGGCGGCCTGCAGTATCGGGTTCCAGATGGCGGTGAACTCCGCGAACTGTGCCGGGGTCCCGAAAGAGATCAGGCGGCTCCTGACAGCCTGGGGCATGAGGTGAAGGCTGGTGAGGACGCCGTCCTTTTCCAGGGAGGCCTCCGGCTCCTGCGCCTCCGGCAGAGAGATTGCGGCGGCGGTCACGCCCTTGGCGGAGACGGCGTCCAGGTTGAAGTCGGCGGCCTGGAGCGGCGCGGAAAACAGCATGAAAGCGGCTGCTATTTTGAACATTTATTCCCCTCCTTAACTTGGTCTACCCAGATATTTTACATTAAACGCGGCGGCGGCTTAAGGGCTTTAGGGCCCAGGGCGCGGCCGGGACTAAAGGCCCACCTGCTCCTTCAGGTTCTCGCGGCCTTTTCCTGCCTTTCCCAGGGGCCGAAGGCCTTCCCGGCGGACGAGAGCGAGGCGATGAACTTCCGGGTCGCTGGCGTGATTGGCGACGGGGATCTGCCGGCCAGCGGCGTGCCCGGCAGAGGCATGAAGCAATGGGCGTGAACTTTAGCCCCCAGCGGCAGCAGGGCCTCTATGAGGGTTATGGTTTCCTTTTCGTCCGCCGTGGTTTCGCCGGGAAGGCCGAAGATGAAATCTATGACCGGCTTTATGCCGCTCGCGGAGCAGAGGCGGGCAGCCCGCAGCACGGCTCCCGAGTCGTGGCCGCGCCCCAGTTTCTCCAGCAGCGCGTCGCTGCCGGTCTGGGCGCCTATCACCAGCGCGCGGTTGTCGGCGTAGGCCTTGAGCAGCATGAGCGTCTCGGGAGTTACATGGTCGGGGCGGACTTCGGACGGGAAGGAGCCGAAGAAGATCCGTCCACCCTGCCCGGCCGCTTCGCGCGCGGACTTGAGGATGTCCTCCAGCGCGGTCAGGTTAAGCTTCTTGCCGTCGGGCGAACCATAGGAGAACGCGTCGGGGCTGATGAAGCGGTGGTCGCGCATCTCCAGGGCGCTCATCGCCTCCAGCCACTCCCTCACCTTGGAGACAGAGCGGTGGCGCTGCCGGGCGCCGAACAGGAACGAAGTCTGGCAGTAGGCGCAGGCGTAGGGGCAGCCGCGGGTGATTTCCACCGGAGAGAACCGGCCCCAGCGCAGCGAGCCCGGCGGGAAGGAGTCCAGGTCGGAAGGCGAGGAGGCGGTTATAACCCTGCCGTCCGGGACGTCACCCCTGCCCAGCGCCCGGACAAAGTGCGGTAATGTCCGCTCGGCTTCGCCGCGGAAGACATAATCGAAGCCGGCTTCCAGCGTGCCGCCCGGATCCCCGGACGGGTGCGGCCCGCCGGCGATGAGGATGACTCTTTTCCCGAAGGTCTCGTTGATCGCCGCGGCCGCCGAAACGGCGGCGGGAGCGGACATCGTCGAGAAGGAAAGGGCGGCGACGGCGGTTTCGCCGGCGGCCAGCGCCGCGGCGGTCTCAAAGAGGAGAGAGGGCAGGTCTTCGGCGAAGCGGAGGCCGAAGCCTTCGGCAGGCAGCGATTCCAAGGCGCCGGAGAGCGCGGCCAGGCTGTAGATGTTATCCCTGGCCGAGAGAAAGATGAGCGTGACCGGCTTTATCCGTCCTCCGGCGGGTCCGTGTCTTCCGCCTCTTCCCCGTCGTCTTTGCCGGCCGGCCGGCGGCGCCGGTCAGCCCGGTCCTTGAGCCTGCAATAGGCGATGGCCGCGGAACAGTTAAGCCAGGGGATGAAGACGAAATTCTTGAGCGCGTGCCCCGCCACGTCCCAGAACCCGGTCTTGAGCGTCACCGACGGGGCCTTGACCGAGCCGATGTCTATCATCGAAGGCGCGAATATCTCGATGAGCACCATCAGCCCGAGCACGGGGAACAGATCCGTCCTGTGCCCCTGAGTTATCGCGGCGCTGCGCAGGAAGCACTCCCTCACCGGCAGGTCCTCGTCCACCAGCGCGTATTCTCCGAAGGAGTAGGCTGCCAGGATTAGTATGCCCGGCACTATCAGCAGCATGAACCCGCCCAGGAGCATCATGGAGAACATCAGCGTTAAGGCCAGGGCCCTGAAATAGATGGAGAAGCCGTAGAAGACGTCCCTCAGCGACCCTCCGCCCCTGGCGGCCTTTATGTAAAAAAGAGTGACGCCCGCTTCGACGGGGATTATGACCGCAGCCATCCACCCGTAACCCGGCCAGACGCTGCCTGACCTGTCGGCCAGAAAATAGACAGGCACGGAAAGCAGGGGGACGGCCAGTATGGCCGGCAGCAACCGTGGCAGCATCGCGATATAGAAGTCCCAGCCGTCGGACAGCCATGCCATGGCGCTGTTGCCGCGGCCCGCCGGCGGATTTTCAGGGGTTTCCATGCAAGTTACAATTCTAATAAATACGGAACGACCGTGACAGCGGCCCCCGGAATAAATAAAATGGGGATATGAAAAACCTGACATCGATGATCGCCTGCTCGCTTTTCCTGATCTCTTCCCTGCCCGCCTGCGCGGAGGTCACTTCCGGCGGGGTGAAACTCCTCGATAAGCCAGGCGGCAAGGTCATAGCGAGGCTCGTCAAGAATACCTACGTCGAATGCGCCCCGGCCTCGGCCGGCTGGCACCTGGCCGGGCTGATATCCCTCGTCGATAAGGGCGATTACAATCCTTTCACCGGCATAATACGGGCAAAGAGCCCGCTCTATGACGAAGCCGGGACCAAGGTGGGCGAAGTCGTCTCGGACATAAGGGCCTGGCTGATAGAGGAGAAAAGCGGCCGCGCCATGATGAGCTTCACCGGCTTTCTGAAGGAGGGACGGATCCGCCGGGATTCCCGGGTCGAGTTCGCCCTGTCGAAGCTGGCCGAGGGCGCGCGGCGCGGGCTCACCCAGGCGGATCTCAGGGAACACTTCGAGAATTTCCCTTACGAGGCCTGGGCGGGGAAAGGGGCGTTGCGGAGCTGGATGCTGAAGGACCACTGGATGGGCCGGGCGGCGCCCGGGCCCAGGATGGTCCTTATCTTCGACGGCGAACGCCTGAGCGCCGCCATCCACTCGCGTCCGCTCGATACGCGGAAGTTCAGGACCGGAGAAGGCCCGCGCGGCTACAGTATGACCTATTTCGAGGGTATGCCCGAGACAGCCAAGGCCCGCATCCGCGACTTCTACTTCCCCCTCGTAGAGAAATAAGGAAGAGCCTATTTTTAGTGGTCCGGTGGACTTTTTCGGCGTCCCCTATTTTTTGGTGGCCTGGGAGTAGAGCCGGCCGGCGCGGAAAGAACTGCGCACCAGCGGGCCGGCCAGCGCGGCCCTGAAGCCGAGCTCTACGGCCCGGCGCTGCCAGGCCTCGAATTCTTTGGGCGTGTAATACCGCTTTACTTCGAAATGTCCCTTCGACGGCGCCAGGTACTGGCCCAGCGTCACCAGGTCGCAGCCCGCCGACGCCGCGTCTCTGAACGCCGCCTCCAGTTCCGCTTCCGTCTCTCCCAGCCCCAGCATGAACCCGGTCTTGACCAGCGCGGCCGGCCGTAACTTTTTGGCGTTCTCCAGCACCCGGAGCGAGCGGCGGTAGTCGGCGCCCCTGCGGACGGCGTATAGCGAAGGGACGGTCTCCAGGTTGTGCCCCAGCACGTCGGGCTCCGCGTCCATGACGACGCGCAGCGCCGCCGCGTCGCCGCCGAAGTCGGGTATCAGCGGTTCGGTCTTTATCCCGGGACAGGACTTCCGCAGGGCGCGCAGTGTGGCGGCGAAATGTCCGGCCCCGCCGTCGGGCAGGTCGTCGCGCGTAGGGGAAGTGAAAACGACATATCTGAGCCCCCAGCGGCGGGAGAGTTCGCCCACCCGCGCCGGCTCGCCGGGGTCGGGCGGCAGCGGCTTTTTCTTGGAGACCGCGCAGAAAGAGCAGGCGCGCGTGCAGATGTCCCCTAGGATAAGAAAGGTCGCTTCGCCCTCGGCGAAACACCTGCCCTTGTTGGGGCAGAGCGCCTCGTCGCAGACCGTGTGAAGGCGCGCACCGGACAGGTCCCCGGCGGTATCGCGCGCCGGCGCGCCGCGGAGCCCGGCCTTGTTCTTCCGGACTTCCGCGACGATCCAGTCGGGATAGACTCCCATCTTATTCCGTTATCTTGAGATGAAGCTCTTTGAGTTGGCGCTCGTCTATCGCAGAGGGCGCGTCGCTCATCAGGCACGAGCCGCTGGCCGTCTTGGGGAAGGCGATGACGTCCCGTATCGAATCGGTGCCGCAGAGCAGGCCGATGAGGCGGTCGAAACCGATGCCGATGCCGCCGTGCGGCGGCGCGCCGAAGTCCAGGGCGTCGACTAGCATGCCGAAGCGGCGCTGCACCTCATCCTTCGGGTAGCCCATCAGGCCGAAGATCTTCTCCTGCACCGCGCGGCTGTGGTTGCGCACCGAACCGGAGCCCAGCTCCACGCCGTTGAGCACCAGGTCGTACTGGCAGGAGCGCATGCCGCCCGGGTCGGTGTCGAGCATAGTCAGCTCTTCCGGCAGCGGCGCCGTAAAGGGATTGTGGGTGAAGGTCCAGTTCCCGGTCTCGGCGTCCTTCTCGAGCAGCGGGAAATGGCGCACCCAGAGGAAGGCCCATTTCTTCGTCTGCGCGGGCTTGAGCTTCCTGATGAGCTCGTTGCGCGCCAGGCCCAGCTGCGGCGCCGCCTGGGCCGCGGGCCCGGTCACCATGAAGACTATGTCCCCTTCCTTCATCGCGAAAAAGTCCTTTATCGCCGAGATCTCGGCTTCGGAAAGGAACTTGAGCGCCGGTGATTCCGGCTTGCCGTCCTTGAGCTTGAACCAGAGCAGGCCCTTCGCCCCGGCTTTCTTTACCGCCTCGGTTAGCTTGTCTATCTCGCCGCGCGAATAGACGGACGCGCCGCCCTCGCCCCTGATGCCGCGCACCACGCCGCCGGAGGCCAGCGCCTCGGCGAAGACCTTGAAGCCGGAGGACTTGAAGAGGTGAGAGCAGTCCTTTATCTCGAGCGCGTAGCGCAGATCGGGTTTATCGGAGCCGTAGCGCAGCATCGCGTCCGAGAATTCGATCTCCGGGAAAGGGGTCTCTATCTTTTCCCCCACGCCTTCGAAGACCGAGCGCAGCATGTCTTCGACTACGGCGGCCACGTCCTGTTCGGTGACGAAGGACATCTCAATGTCTATCTGCGTGTGTTCGGGCTGGCGGTCGGCCCGCAGGTCCTCGTCACGGAGCGCGCGGGCCAGCTGGAAGTAGCGGTCCATGCCCGCGACCATCAGCAGCTGCTTAAAGACCTGCGGCGACTGCGGCAGAGCGTAGAAATGGCCGGGGTTCATGCGCGACGGCACTACATAGTCGCGCGCGCCCTCGGGGGTCGAGCGGGTCAGCATCGGGGTCTCTATCTCGTTGAACCCCTTCGTGAGCAGGCTCGCCCGCACCAGCCCCGCCACCTTGCTGCGCAGAACGAGGTTCCTAGCCACCTTCGGGCGGCGCAGGTCGAGGTAGCGGTACTTCAGGCGCGTATCCTCCAGCACGCCCGCGTGTTCGCCGAGGTCGAAGGGCAGCGGCTGGGAAATGTTGAGCGTTTCTATCGCTTCGGCTACCAGCTCTATCTCGCCGGTGGGCATCTTGGGGTTGACCATGCCCTGGGGACGGGGAGTAACCTTGCCGGTGACGCGAAGGACGTATTCGGCCTTGGAGTCCTCGGCCGCCTGGAAGGCGGCCGTGCCGGGGTTGGCCACCACCTGAGTGACGCCGTAGAGGTCCCGCAGGCTGATGAAGAGTACCCCTCCGTGATTGCGCTTGGAGTCCATCCAGCCGCAGAGGGTGACGGTCCTGCCGGCGTCGGCGCCGCGCAGCGCGCCGCAGTCGTGGGTGCGCAGATTCGTCCTTTTATTATCGGTTGCGGTGGTCATAGCTCTCCTGGGAACGGCGCTGGCGC
>CAZVWK010000052.1:0-4501 GCA_964631475.1 uncultured Elusimicrobiaceae bacterium
CCCCCTATTTTGGTAGAATCTGACTAGGATCCCCCGACGGAGACGCCCAACGATGGACCTGCTCGCTTACCTCTTCTCCCCCCAGTCAGCCGCTCATACCGTCTTCGTCGTGATGGCGGTCGCCGCCGCCGGCCTGGCCATAGGCAACATAAAGATTTTCGGCATCAACCTCGGGATAGCCGGCGTCCTCTTCTCCGGCATACTTTTCGGTCATTTCGGTTTCGACGCCGATCACGACACGCTGGAATTCCTCCGTGATTTCGGCCTCATCCTCTTCGTCTATTCCATAGGCACCCAGGTCGGGCCCGGCTTCTTCTCCTCCTTCCGCAGGGAAGGTATAAAACTCAACCTTATGGCCGCCGCCGTAGTCCTGGGCGGCGTGGCCGTAACCATAGCCGTGGCGAAGCTGGCCGGCTACGATATCCCCACGGCCGTCGGCATGTACTCCGGCGCCGTGACCAATACCCCCTCGCTGGCCGCGGCCCAGCAGACGCTGGAGGCCATAAAGCCCGAGGCCGTAAACGCCATCTCTGTGGGCTACGCCCTCGCCTATCCCGGTGCGATCATGGGCATAATACTGACCATGCTGCTGCTGCGGGCTCTCTTCCGCAGGCAGGCCGAGGCCGACATGAATGCCCCCGAAGAGCACCGGGCCGGCTCGGAGATCGCCAACCTCAGCGTCAAGGTGGAGAACCGGAATCTCGACGGCCTGAAGGTGAAGGACATCCCGGCCATAGACGAAATAGGCGTGGTGGTCTCGCGCATCTACCACGACGGGACCCTCGCCGTGGCCCACGACGACACCGTGGTCCGCGCCGGCGACACGCTGCTGGCCGTGGGCCGCGAGGAAGCCGTGCGCAAGTTCATGCTCGTGGTCGGCTCTAAAAGCGACGTGGACCTCAAGAAGCTCCCCAGCCGCATCATCCACTCGCGCGTCATCGTGACCCGCCGGGAAGTCATCGGCAAGACGCTGGAGGAGGCCGGGCTGGAGGCCCAGTACGACGTGGCCGCCACCCGCGTGGCCCGCGCCGACGTGGAATTCCTGGTCTCGGATTCCTATGTCCTGCAGTTCGCCGACAACCTGGTCCTGGTGGGAGAGGAGGGTTCGGTCGCCAAGGCCGCCGCTTTCCTGGGCAATTCGGTCAAGGACCTCAATCACCCGCAACTCATCCCCGCTTTCATCGGCATAGCGGCCGGCGTCCTTCTGGGCTCCGTCCCGATAGCGATACCGGGCCTCAGCGCCCCCGTAAAGCTGGGCCTGGCGGGCGGGCCGCTGATCATGGCCATAATCCTCAGCTACGTACAGCACATAGGCCCGCTTAACTGGTACCTTCCGCCGGCCGGGAACCTGATGCTGCGCGAGCTTGGCATAGTCCTGTTCCTGGCCTGCGTCGGCCTCAAGGCCGGCGGCAGCTTCTTCGAGACCCTGCTGCACGGCGGCGGCTTTTACATCATGCTTTTCTCTTTCCTGATAACCGTTCTCCCGATCATCGCGGCCGGCGTCTTCTCCAAGGCCAGGCTGGGAGTCAACTACCTTTCGCTCTGCGGCGCCCTGGCCGGCTCGCTGACCGATCCTCCCGCCCTGGCCTTCGCCAACGCGATGGCTCCCTCCAACCGCGCGGCCATGGCCTACGCCACGGTCTACCCGCTGGTGATGATACTGCGCGTCATCTCGGCCCAGCTCCTGGTCCTTTATTTCATGGGATGAACAGCATAATTCTCACCCTCCTGCTGATAATCGGCGCCGGCTGGCTCTTCCGGCGTCTCGGCGTAGTGGGCGAAGGCTCCGAAAAGGCTTTCAACCAGTATCTCTATTACCTGGCCCTGCCCTGCCTGATAATCGTAAAAATAGGCTCGACGCCGCTGGCCGGGCTCGGCGCGGATTTCCTGCTGGTCAACCTGCTTCCCCTGCTCGTCTGCATGGCCGGGGTCTGGGCGGCTTGGCGCTTTTTCGGCCTTGACTGGCGTTTCGCCAGGCTCATGCTGATAGTTTCGGTGATGGGTAATACCGTCTACCTCGGGTTCCCGGTCGTCTCGCTGCGCCTGGGAGAGCACCTGATCGGCCACGCCGCCATGATCTCCTCGCTGCACAACGTGATAGTATTCACCGCGGGCTTCGCGCTGATGACAACGATATGCGGAGAAGGCGGCTGCCCTCCTTCCCGCCTCCTGCGCACGGCCGCGCGCAATATCGTGCTCTGGTCCTCGCTGGCCGGCCTGGCGCTGGCTTACTCCGGCTGGAGGCTGCCGGCCCTGGCGGAGTCCGTCATGACGGACATAGGCAGGACGACGATGCCGCTCTCGCTTTTTACCATAGGGGTGAGCCTTTACGGCAAGAGGATAGAGGGCAACCTGGCCCGGCTGGCGGCGATAAGCGCGGTAAAACTGCTGGTCCTGCCTGCCCTCTGCCTGGCCGCGGCGCGGCTGCTGGGATTTTCGGGGGAGATCTTTTCCGCCGTATTCCTGCAGATGGCGATGCCGGCGGCGGTGCTCAACTACGTGGTGGCTCGGGAATTCGATTTCGACGCGGATCTGACGGCCCAGGCCATAGTCCTCTCTACCCTTCTTTTCTTCCCGCTTCTTTACGTTTATGACCTTCTCCTCTGAGCAGGCGCCGCCGTGCCCCCGTCGTTGATCAGGGGCGCCGCGCTGGCCGGGGCGCTGGGGACCGCGCTCTTCGCCTTCCTCCACATCTCCTCGATGCGCTCGCGCCCGGAAGGGGCGCTTGCCCCGGGCCAGGAGCGCGCCGCGCTTAAGGCCTTCAGGGACCGCCGCCTGCCTCCCCCCGCTCCCGGGGCCGTTACGGCGGCGGATATCCTGCCGCTGGCCGAACTTTCCCATAAGCGGCTCCTTCACCGGCTTGCCTACGAGCGCTCGGACGCCGATCCGCAAAACGCGCCGGCGCCGGTACTGCCGGGCCGTGCCCCCGGCTACGACACAAGATTTTCTTTCGACCCGGCCGCGCCTGAGTTGCGCCTGCGGCGCCGGCCGCGGCTATACGCTTATTCTTTAGTCAACGCAGGCACGGTCCCCGCCGCCGCGCCGGTGCTCTACGATAAGTATCTATGGAATTCCGTGCCCGGGCTGCTGGCCAGCGCCGGACTGGACAGGATGAAGAGCGGGCTGGAGAAGGCTCTGTCCCTCCATAAACTGGTCTCGGCGCACCATTCGCGCGGCTCTCTGCCGCTCGAGGCGGGGACGGAGGCGGACCCCGTGAAATATCTGTCCGTCTATGGGACGGGAGTCTGCGACGACGCGGCCTACGCTCTGGCGGCGCTGGCGTCCGCGGCCGGGCTGCCCGCCAGGACCTGGTGGCTCTCGGGGCACGTGGTGCCGGAGATATTCGCGGACGGCGCCTGGCGCATGCTGGACCCGGACCACAGCGTTTATTTTCACGCCCCGGGCGACAGGGCCCGGGTGTACGGCGTGGAGGAACTCGCCGCCGCCCGGCCACGCTTCGACCATTTCGCCGCGGTAAAGGGCGGGCTGGCGCCCTACCCGGAGTCAAGCCGGGAGATATACCTGAGCACGGCGGACAACAGGGTCGAGCCTGCCGCCGTATCGACCGGGACTATTCTCGTTCACACGCTGCGGCCCGGCGAAAAAATCGTGTTCACCAATTTCAACTGGGGGCGCCATTATGTCCCTTCTTTCGAGGATCAGAGCCCCGGCCGGTATCATAACGGATACCTGGAGTACCGCCCGTCAGCGAGCGACTTTGCCGCGGACGCCGGGGTATCCGTCACCGGCAGCGGCGGCTCGATCGCGCTCTCCAATCCGGGCCCTGCGGAGGCTTACGCGACACTTGAGTTTTCTTCCCCCTTCCCGGTGTCCGGCGGCGCCGTAGCGGCCGGACTCGAAACCGGGTCGGGAGGGGTTTTCTTCATTATTTACGGTCCGGACGGACGCAAGGCCCGCTCCTTGCGCCCCTCGGGCGGACGGAACGATTTCGAGTGGACGGCGGGCTGGGATTCCGGTAAACCGGCGCCGGCCTACGGCTACAGGCTGGCGGTCAGGATGCTGCCCGCCACTTCGGCCCGGCTCTCCGGCTTTACGGTGATAACGGATTTCCAGTTCGGCGGCCTTCCCCTGCTGCCGCTGCGGGCCGGGGCGAACCGGTTCAGCTCTCATTTTCCCGGGGACGGGCCGCGCGGCCGGTTCGAGGGCGAATTTCTTGTAAAGTACTGAGTCTTTTCAGATAGAGCAGACGGCGATCTTAAGCGGAGGCCGGCCGTCGAATGACGGGAAGTCTCCGTCCGGCTCCGCCCTCTCTAGGCTCTTCAGCGGCCGCCCGGCCTTGTCGGCGCAGCGGCGCAGCGCCGCCTCCCAATCCTCCCAGGAGGCCCCGGCGGCGTGGTTGGTCGCTATGACCCTGCCGCCCGGCTCCAGGGCGAGCAGGGCGGGCTTGAAAAGGGCCGGGTAGTCCCTCACTATGTCCACGGCGGCCAGCGGGCCCTTGGCCCAGGCCGGCGGGTCTAGGAATACCAGCCCGAAACGCCTG
>CAZVWK010000052.1:4511-14923 GCA_964631475.1 uncultured Elusimicrobiaceae bacterium
CCATCCTGACATAGCTGCGTTTTCTGCCGAATCTGCCCCTGACGTCCAGGCCCGCCAACTGCCGGACTACCGTGAGGCAGTCCTCTTTTATCGTCCTGAATTTTTCCTGCGGGATCCCGTTGAGGGCCGCATTGCGCTCGCCCACCTCGAGACTGGAACCGGCGAAATCGACGTTCCACACTTCCCGGGCGCCCCCGGCCGAGGCGCAGACCCCCGCCCCGCAGGTATAGGCGAAGAGGTTGAGGACGCTGCGGCCCTTCGCCGCGGCGCGCAGCAGGCGCCTGCCCGGGCGAAGGTCCAGGAAAAGCCAGGGGTCTATGCCGCGGTGCCTGGCCCTTGTCAGATAGTTGACCCCTCCTTCGGAGCAGGTGAATTCGGCCAGCGCCTCCGGGGCCGGCCTGTGCCACTCGTCGAATGATTCACCCGGCCGCTTACCGCGGTGGTTATAGGCGAAAGCGAAAGTGTGCGGAAGGAGCCGGCGCAAAGTCTCTTCAAGCGCCGCTATTTCTTCGTGCGCCAGCGGGCCGCGGAAAGTCTGGGCTAGGACCAGTCCGCCGTATCGATCTATAGTCAGGCCTTCCAGGCCTTCGGCTATACCGTGGAAAAGCCGGTAACAGTCGGTGCCTTCGTCCCGGAGTTTCTCCAGAAGAGGCCCGCGGGCCTCGAGGGCCCGGGCGAGCAGGGGGTCGAAGTCTCCCGGGTTCATCGGCCGCGGAATCGCCGACGCCCGGCGCGCCGGAGGCCGCAGGCCTCCCCGGCGGGATGGTAATGGATATATATCTTCTCCACGAAATCGAACTTCTCGACGACGGCCCGCTCGGCGGCGGTGGCGATGGCGTCGCCTTCGGCGACGGTTATCCCCCCGTCGACGCAGACGGTGGCGTTTATCATGTAGTAGGGGCCGAAACGGTGGGCGGCTATCTCCTCGACGGCGGCCACGCCGCCGACGGCGGAAAGTTCCTCCCGTATCCGCCAGTTCAGTTCGCCGCCCGGCACAGCGTCCATAAGTTCGAGGGAAGAATCCTTGAGTATCCCGAAGCCCGTCCTCAGTATGAAGAGCGCCACCACGGCGCCGGCCAGCGGGTCCACCCAGGCGTAGCCCGCCCTGGCGAATATTATGCCCACGCCGGCCGCCGCGGCGGCCAGGATGTCGTTGACATGGTCGGCGGCCAGGGCGCTTACCGCCGGATTGCCGGTCGCCCGGCCTATGGCGCGGGTGCGGGCCGCCAGCCATATCTTGAGCGCCACCGTGGCGCCGGCCGCCCAGAGCGTGAAGGCCCGTACCTCGGCCGCCGCGCCGCCGCGCGCGTAAAGATCGTAGCCCTTGTTTATCGAGTCCCAGAAGATGGCCACGCCCGTGGTGAGGACGAAGGCCCCGACCACCAGCGCGCCGATAGTCTCGAACTGGCTGTGGCCGTAGGGATGCTCCTCGTCCGGCGGCTTGCGCGCCAGGCGCATGAATGCCATGACCGCGATATAGTAGACGACGTCCGAGGTGGAATTGATGCCGTCGGCGAGAAGCCCGGAACTGTGGCCCACTATGCCGGTGACGGTCTTGAGCAGCGCGAGGAAGATATTGGCGTAAAGTCCCAGCCTGACCGCCGCGTCGCAGAGGTCCGCCCTGCCTTCCTCAGGCCGGCTGCCCGTCATGTTCGTCCTCCTTGTCCGCCCCCAGTTCGCCGCGGAGTTTTTCCCGCTCGTAGATGTGCCTGTACAGCCCGCCCAGCGCCATCAGTTCGGCGTGCGTCCCCTGTTCGGCTATCCGGCCCCCGTCCAGCGCGAGTATGTGGTCGGAAGTCTCTATGGTGCGCGCCCTGTGCGTTACCGCCAGGCAGAACGCGTCGGGGTGTTCCTTGCGGAACGCCTTCCAGAACTGGTATTCGGTCTGGGCGTCCATCGCGCTGGTGGCGTCGTCGAGCAGAAGCACGTCGGGGGCTATGAGCAGGGCCCGGGCTATGGCCACGCGCTGCTTCTGGCCGCCCGAGAGGGCGAAGCCGCGCGTGCCTACGACGGTGTCCAGTCCCTTGGGGAACTTCTTCAACTCGTTCCTGAGCTGCGAGGTCTCCAGGGCTTTCTCCAGCATCCCGTCCGTGACGCCGAACTTGCGGTCCATAAGGATGTTGTCGCGCAGGGTGCCGGTGAAGATGGCGGCTTCCTGGGCGGTATAGCCGACCCGCTCGCGGAAGACCCGGAGGTTCCACTGCCTTATGTCGGCGCCGTTGACGAGCATCTCCCCCTCGTCGTGCTCGCTGAGCCGCAGGGCCAGGGCCAGCAGCGTGGACTTGCCGCTGCCGATCTTGCCCACGACGGCGACGCGCTGCCCTCTTTCGGCGCGGAAGGTTATGCCGCGCACCAGCATGCCGTCTCCCTTCGGGTTCTTAAGCCCTGCGCCGCGGAATTCCATGGAAGTTATCCGGTCCGGTGTGGTCATGTCGCCGAGCCCCGACTTCAGGGACGAGCGTGACTTTAAAAGTTCGTCGACGCGCTTGATGGAGACGCCGGCGCGGTTGCCCGCCACCACGAACTGGCTGATGTCCATCAGCGGGTGGACCACCATATTGGCGTAGAACTGGAAAGCGATCAACTCGCCTAGAGTGGCGCTCCCGTTTATCACCAGCAGGCCTCCGGCGGCGTAGAGGAGCGCGATGGAGATGAAGCCCGCCTCGTGCCAGAAATACGAGAGAATAACCTGCAGCCGCGCCGTGGCGATTTCGCCGTCGCGCTGGGCCGCGGTGCGGCTCCTAAAAAAGCCGAGCTGGGAGTTCTCCTTGGCGTTGGCTTTTATTACCCGTATGCCGGTGAAGCAGGTCTCCAGGAAGTCGAAAAGGTTGGTGATCGACTCCTGCAGTTCCTTGTACTTGCCGCTGAGCAGCCGGCCCGTGCGTATAGAGGTCATAAGCACCAGCGGCAGCGGCAGCAGGACGAAAGCCGAGAGGGTCGGGTTGAGGTAGAGCATCATCGAGACGGCCGCCGTCAGCGTGAAGCAGGCCTGGATGAAACGGAAGACTCCCGAGCAGGAGAACCAGGAGATCTTCTCGGAGATGTCGTCGGATAGGCGGGCCACCAGGTCGCCCGTGGTGAAGCGGTGGAAGAAGTTGCGGTCCATTCGTGTGACATGGTCGAAGGCCTTGCGGCGTATCTCCCACTCCAGGCGGGCGTTCATCCAGGCCCGGTTGCGCTGGGCCACCAGGTTGACCAGGAAGAGGCCGAGCCCTACCGCCAGTATCATGGTAACGTTGTGGCGCAGGTATTCGGGGTTGAGGTTGGCGCCCAGGCCGTTGACGATGTTCTTGATAAGGACCGGGTTGACCGTGTGCAGGACGGCGCTCATCATACCGAAGACCACTATCACGGTCATGCGGACCGCGTGCTCGCGCCAGTAGGGCAGCAGCCAGCGGAGGGTCTGTATCATTCCCCCTCCCCGAACTGCAGCCTGTAATACTTGGCGTAGAGACCGCCGCGGGCCAGCAGTTCGTCGTGCGTGCCCAGTTCCTTGATTTCCCCGCCCGAGATCATCATGACGCGGTCGGCGTTGCGCACCGTGGACAGTCTGTGGGCTATTATGATGACCGTTTTGTGCTTCAGGAGGGTCTTTATGGCCGTGGTGATGAGCCGCTCGGTGTGCGGATCCATGTTGGAGGTGGCTTCGTCTAGGACCAGCACTTCCTGGTCCAGCACCATGGCGCGGGCCAGCGAGATGACCTGCTTCTCGCCTATCGAAAGGTTGGCCCCCTTCTCGGGGACTTTCTTGTCCAGCGGGTGTTTTTTAAAGAAGGCGTCCAGCCTCATAAGCCTGATGGCGTCGTGGACCCGCCCGTCGGGGATGGAGTCGTCCATCAGCTTGAGGTTCTGCATCACCGTGCCCGGGAAGAGGTAGATGTCCTGCTGCACCAGGCCGATAGCCGAGCGCAGCGAAGCGAGGCTGAGCTTGCGGATATCCGTGCCGTCTATCTCTATATGGCCCTTCTGGAAATCGTAGAAGCGGAAGAGCAGGCTGGTGACGGTGGTCTTGCCGCCGCCGGTTTCCCCCAGAATGGCCAAGCTTTTCCCCCGCGGCAGGCTGAAAGAGATGTCCTTGAGCACCCAGTCCGACCCCTCGTTGTAGCGCATCCAGACCTTTTTGAACTCGATGGCGTCGCGCACGCAGGAGAGGAAGCGCGGCTCCGCGGGCTCGGTCAGGGCGGGCCTTAGCGCCAGTATCCTGGAGATGCGGTGGCCGGCCGAGAAAGAGCGCTGTATGACGCTCAGGTGCTCCGAGAAGCGGAAGATAGGCTCGAAGAGGTAGCCCAGGTAGAGGACGAACATGACGATGACGCCGAGGGTCATCTCCCCCTTCATTGCCATGGCGCCGCCGAAACCGAAGACGGCCGCGGTGGCGGCGGGGTGCAGGAATACTATGCCGAGGAAGAAGAGGACGGTGTAAATCTCGACCCCTATTTCCGCCTTGAACTTGCGCTGGTTGAGCTCCTCCATCTTGGCCGAGGTGTCCTCCTCGCGGCCGAAGGCCTGCAGTACCCCTATGCCGTTGAGCTGCTCGGTCAGGAAGCCGGGCACCTCGGCGGCGATCTTGCGCACCCGCACGAACATCGGGGAGGTCACCCGCACGAATATCCAGCCGAAAACGAAGAGGACCGGGAATACCGGCAGCAGCATCAGCGTCAGCTTGAGGTTGTAGAAGGACATGACCGCGAAGACGATGACGAACATCATCGCGTCGTTGACGATGGTGATGACCGTGTTGGTGAAGAGGGCGTAGAGCGTGCTGGTGTCGGACTGCACCCGCGCCGTCAGGCGCCCGACGGGCTGGGAGGAGTAGAACTCCAGGTCCAGCGAGAGCATATGGGAGAGCAGCCTTTCCTTGAGCTCCACGATGAGGTCCTGGCCCGCCCTGGCCAGTTGCACGACCTGCCGGTAATTGAAATAGAGGAAGGCCAGGGTCGTCAGCAGGTAGACGCAGGTGGCCGCGAGCAGGGCGCGGGGGTCCTTGCCGGGGATCGCCGTGTCGATGACGTACTTGGCGATCATCGGGATGGTCAGGTTGGTCAGGGTGGCGGCGGTCATCCAGCCGAAAGCGACGGCGAACGGCCTCTTGCGGGGCGCGATGAGGCCCGCCAGGAGCCGGAAGGCAGCCCTGTAGTTTATCCTTTCCTTAGGATTATGCTCTTCGTCGCTTATTTCAGGGTGCATAATAAAAAAAGGCCCGGGCGTTCCCGGGCCCTTTTTTTTATTCCGTCGCCGTCAGTTCAGGAACTCGGCGCCCCTCCTGAGCGCCCGGATGTTGAGCTCTATAACTTCGGGCTTGAGCTTCTTGTAGACCTCGGGCAGCGCCCTGGCTATCGCGTCCAGGCTGATGGCGCCCGTGGCCGCCGCGAAGGCGCCCAGGGCCACCATGTTCATGACCTTGCCGTTGCCCAGCTCCGCGGCTATCGCGTTGCATGGCACTTCCAGGACCTTGATGTCCTTGCGCGTCGGCTTGGAATTTATCAGCGAAGTGTTTATTATCAGCAGCCCGCCGGGCCGTACCATCGGCTCGAACTTGGCCAGCGAGGGTTCGTTGAGCACTATGGCCGTGTCCGGGGCCGACACTATGGGCGTGCTAACCTCGTCGGAGGCCATCACGACCGAGCAGTTGGCCGTGCCGCCGCGCATTTCCGCGCCGTAGGCCGGGAAGAAGCTGACTTCCTTGCCGTCCATCATGCCGGCCTGAGCCAGCAGCACGCCGGCTGAGATGACGCCCTGTCCGCCGAAACCCGATATCCTTATTCCCTGGTACATTCCGGCCTCCTTATTTCTTCTCCGCGCCGGCGTCCTTGTAGACGCCCAGCGGGAAGACGGGCTGCATGCCTTCCGCCACGAACTTCGTGGCCTCGGAAGGGTTGTCCAGGCGCGTGCCCCAGTTGGTCGGGCACATGCTCAGTATCTCCACCATCGAGAAGCCCTTGCCGTCCACCTGGTTCTGGAAAGCCTTCTTTATGGCCGCCTTGGTCTTTAGCACGCCGGGCGCGGTGTGCACCGTCGTGCGCTCCAGGTAGACCACGCCGTCCACGGGGGCCAGCATCTCGCACATCTTTATCGGATAGCCGGCCTGCTTCGCGGTGCGGCCGTCCAAGCAGGTGCTCGCCTTCTGCCCCAGCAGCGTGGTCGGCGCCATCTGGCCGCCGGTCATGCCGTAGATAGCGTTGTTGACGAAGATGACCGTGATGTTCTCGCTGCGGATGGCCGCGTGCACTATCTCGGCCATGCCGATGGACGCCAGGTCGCCGTCGCCCTGGTAGGAGAATACTATCGTGTCCGGCTTGGCGCGCTTGATGCCGGTCGCCTCCGCCGGGCCGCGGCCGTGCGGGCCCTGTATCATGTCGCAGTTGAAGTAGGTGTCGGCGAACACCGCGCAGCCCACCGGGGCCACGCCCACTGTACGCTCGCGTATGCCCAGATCGTCCATCACTTCGGCGACCAGCCGATGTATGATGCCGTGGCCGCAGCCGGGGCAGTAATGCATCTTGACGTCGAGGAGCGATTCGGGCTTCTTATTTAACAGCTGCATATTCTTTAGCCCCCTTCTTCATGATCTTTTCGAGCGCGGCGCAGACTTCCTCTGCCGTTATGAGGGAGGCGCCGGGTTTGGCGTAGAGGTGGACGGGAGCGCGGCCGTTGAGGGCGAGCAGCACGTCCTCCACCATCTGGCCCAGGCTCATCTCAACCACGACGAAACTCTTGACCTTCGCCGAGAGCTCGACGAGGCGGGCCTTGGGGAAGGGCCAGAGGGTTATGGGGCGGAAGAGGCCGACCTTGAGGCCCTTCTCGCGGGCCATCTTCATCGCGGCCACGCTGACGCGGGCGGAGATGCCGTAGGCCACCAGCGCGACCTCGGCGTCCTCCAGCATCTTCTCCTCGTACATGACTTCGGAGATTTCGATCTGCTTATAGCGCTTGACACGCTCTTTGACCATCTTCTCAACCCCGCCTTCCCTGAGGTCGTAGGATTTCACGATGCGCTTGCCGCGGCTCTTGGCGACGCCCAGCGCCCACTCCGGCTCGGGCAGGGATTTGGGGTCTATTTCAGGATGCTGGAACTCGACCGGCTCCATCATCTGGCCCAGCAGCCCGTCGGCAAGGACCATCGAGGGGACGCGGTACCTGAACGAGACCTCGAAGCACTTGTGCGGGAAGTTGGCCAGTTCGGTCACGCAGTTGGGCGCCATGACGAAGGTCCGGTAGTCGCCGTGGCCGCCGCCGCGGGTGGCCTGCCAGTAATCGCCCTGGGCTCCGGCTATGTTGCCCAGGCCCGGGCCGCCGCGCATCACGTTGCCGATGAAGACCGGCAGATCCGCGCCGGCGCAGTAGGAGATTCCCTCCTGCTTTAGACTTATGCCCGGGCTCGACGAGGAGGTCATGCAGCGCACGCCGGTGGCGCCGGCGCCGTAGATCATGTTTATGGCGGAGACTTCGCTCTCCGCCTGCACGAACGCCCCCCCCACCTGCGGCATGCGCCAGGACATATACTCGGGGATCTCGTTCTGCGGGGTTATGGGATAACCGGCGAAGAAGCGGCAGCCGGCGCGTATCGCGCCTTCGGCCAGCGCCTCGTTGCCTTTCATGAGTTTCTTTTCAGCCATGTCAGTCTCCTTATTTGTAGACCCTGACGGCCAGGTCCGGGCAGATACGGGCGCAGCTCTGGCAGGCTATGCAGCAGCCTTCCTTGGAGTCCATGGCCGGGTAGTACCCTGACTTGGAGAATTTATCTGATTTCTCGATGCACTTTTTGGGACATACCTGTATGCAAAGGTAGCAGCCTTTGCAGCTTTCCACGTCTACTTCCATTCTTGGCATTTGTGACCTCCGGGAGCGGAGAGGGTGGCCTGCGGCGCCGGAACAACAAGCCTCTGGCTCATAAAGTACCGGCCGCTATGCGGCCGGCCTGAAAGCCTTATCCAACCACATAACCAGTATAAAAAATAAGTGGAGATTAGGCAACCCGGTCCGTCGGGGTGCTATCTGCAGTTCGCGCCTGGCTCGCGGCAGGCTTTTTCGAGGGCTTCCAGCCAGGCCCGTATGGGCCCGGCGGCGGAGGCGCGGGAATCGTCCTGGAACCGCAGGAGCCGGCGGGCTTCGTCCTTGAGCAACGGGAGGGGCGCCAGTCCGGCCCGGGACAGTTCCAGGGCGTTATTCAGCTCGCCGGGCCTGAGATAGCGGAGTTCCATGGAGGCGAGCCTGAAAGAAGGCAGGGCCGTGCGCCGGACGAAGACGGCCAGGTTGCGGTCCCAGAAGAGAACGGCCCAATCTTCCGGTGGGAAGTATTTCGCGTGATTGGGCCGGACGAAAGATACTTTTCTCCCGTTCAGGTCGCGTTCCTTCATCGTCCCGCCCGGGCCGGGAGGGAGGACGGCGAGTTCGAAATCGTACTTAGCCGTCATTTCCCCCCAGGCCCCGGCGTCTTCCCGCGCCGCGGCGAATTCCGCCAGCATGGGATGAAAGAGGTACCTGCCGTCGGCGAATATCCGGTATCCCGACGGCACGGCGGCGTAGCCCAGCCAGGCGCCCCAGTTCCAGGTATTAAAAAGCTTCAGCCGCGACAGTTCTCCCGCGTTCGTACGCAGGAAGGCGCCTGCGGGCGGCGAGGAGAAGGCCGAACCGTGAGGAGCGGTGAACGAGGCTCTGGCCGGCCCCCAGGCCAGGGCGAAGGCTGCCAGCACGGCCGCGGCCTGCGCGGCGGCGGCGAAGCCGGTACCGGGACACCATGCCGAATGGTGTCCCCCGCGGATACGCCGCGGCAGCAGGGGCGGCATGAAGGCGGCCGCGGCGGCGGTCGAGAACATCAGGTTGCGCGAATGCGAGGCCGCGGCCCAGACGAAGAAAGCTAGGGCCAGTATATGCGCGGCCGGCGGCATCCTGCGCCTGGCCACGGACCAGAGCATGGCAATCAGCGCCGCGCCCATAAGGATTATCCCCGGCGCCTGGTAGGGCACGGTTATGTCGGGCGCGGCCCATTCGGCTATCTCGGCTTTGAGCAGCGCCATCTCGGCCTGGTGCCTGAAAGCCACGCGGTACAACTCCGCGCCGTTTGGATTTATCAGCAGCGCGGCGGCGCAGGCGGCCAGCAGTGCGGCCCAATTGCGCCAGCCGCGTCCTTTACCCTCTATGACGGCCCCGGCAGCGTAGAACCCGGTCAGGGCTAGGCCGAAGAGGCACGCGGGGTGCAGATTGGCCCAGGCGGCGAAGAAGACTCCCCCCGCGGCCATCTGCCTCGCGGAAGGTGCCTTCCCGGCTATACGCAGCGCTTCCAGCCTCCAGAGGAGCGTCAGGAAGAACAGTATCGAGAAATTATCCGGCCGCAGGTCGGCCATCGGCAGCATGGACAGCGAGAAGAGGGGAAGTGCCGCCGGGGCCCATCCTTCGCTCCCGTGCAGGCGCAGAATGCGCCATAGCGGAAAAAGGCACGCAGCCAGGAGGGCGGTCTTTAGCAGGAACAGAGCCGTCCACCCTCCGGCGGTAAAGAGGTAATGATATATGAGTTGGATTAACCATTCGAAGTTGGTCCACGGCTCTCCCGCCATGGTCCACGACAGGAAATCGGCGCGTATGAGCGCGCCGGTTTCCGCCATGCGGCGTCCGGCCGAGAGATGCCAAAAGATATCGGGATTATTCACCGCCGGCAGCAGCGGCGGCAGCGCCAGCAGCGCGGCGAAGAGGGCGTAAATTCGCAGGTGGAATGTCATCCCGGGAATGGGGGCTCGCACCGTCAGGGAACGGTGCCCTCCATTTTAAGCAGGCGCCTTATTTCCCCGATCAGCGTCTGCGGTGTCAGCGGTTTCTTCAGGACGGAAACGGCCGAGGCGCGCGCCTCCCCCTGGACGCTCTCCGGCGTGCCGGTGGCGAAGATTATCGGTGTGGTGGACAGCATTGTCTTGCGCAGGCGCTCGAAGACCTTCTGTCCGCCGCCGCCCGGCATGTCCACGTCGAGAATTACCAGGTCCGGCTTCACTTCGGTGAACCTGGTCATGGCCGAGACCGAGTCCTCGGCGGTGTGCACCTCAAAGCCGGCGTCGCCGAGCATTCCCTTGTAGAGCTCCAGTATGAAGAGGTCGTCGTCGACCGCGAGTATCTTCCTGCGGCCGGTTTTCGCCTTGCCTATGGCCGCCGAATTGACCAGCTTGGCCACGACCTCCAGTATCGCCGAAGGGCCTAGGGGCTTCTTTAGTATCGTGATATTCTCCAGCCCGACGACGGCGGCCAGCTTGTCGGGGAAACCGGTGATGAACAGGGCCGGTGTCTTCTCTTCCAGCGTCTCGCGGATAAAAGTGATGACGGCCCTTCCCCCGCCGCCTGGGAAGTCGGCGTCGAGAATTATCAGGTCGGGCTTCTCTCCGGTGTAGATCTCTATCGCAGAGGCGAAGTCGGAGGCTTTGACGAAG
>CAZVWK010000053.1:0-11090 GCA_964631475.1 uncultured Elusimicrobiaceae bacterium
TATACTTCCACTGCGGGGGATTAGACCTGTACCCATGCTAAAGCCGGAAGGGCCATTAAAATTTAATTTTCCGTCGGAGAAACTGCGGGAGCTGCGGGCTCGGGCGGATTTTTTTGACCCCGATTTTTGCAACTCGTTAAATTGGCGCCCCCTACGGGATTCGAACCCGTGATCTCTGCCTTGAAAGGGCAGCGTCCTAGGCCGCTAGACGAAGGGGGCTTTAAGACAAAATTTGCTATTATTCCGTTGCGGGAATAACAGCAAATCCGTCGTCAAGTCTATCAATTAGGGGGAACAGTGTCAAATCAGAAGCAGCCGCCATCGGAACCGGAAAAGGAGGCGCGTCCTCCGGCGCCTCCTCCCGCCTCGCCGCCCGGGCCGTTTCTGGAAATAGAGCGTTCCTCTCCCGTGCCCTCCTCTGCCGGGGCTGATTTGAAGCCCGTGGAGACTTTCGTGCGCGAGGATGTGCTGCCTTCTTACTCCGATCGGCGGCCGACTCCAGCCCCGCCTCCGCCCCCCGTTGCACCGGCGCCTTCTCCGGTGACGCCTCCGCCGGCCGCTCAGCCGCCTTCGGCGGAGGGGGAAGCGGTCGAAGGCGTCAAGGCCCAGCTCTCCGCCCTCAGGTCTAGGAACCGCCTGCTGAAGTACCTGCTTATCTTCCTGACTCTGATAGTGCTGATGATAGCGGCGTCCATAGCTTTCCTCTACAACAAGATAGCCGCGTTCCTCCCCTCGGGAGCGACCTACCAGTCCGGCGCGATGGAGAGTTTCTCCTCGGAGCCCCCGGCCCCGCCGCGGGCATCGTCAGGCGGGCAGTTCCCGTCCCTGGGGCCGTCGCAGGGTGGGAGTTCCCTCTTCCTCGTAAAGGGTCCCGGCGGTCAGTCCGCGGGCCAGGGCGCGGACCAGGGGTGGATGCTGCCTTTGAACCAGCTTTCCCCCCAGGAGACAGCCGCCATTAACGCCGCCATCGCAAAGTATTCCCAGAGGCCGCTGGTCAAGGAATTCCTGGAAGACCTAAAGAAAGACCCGAAAGTGGGGGCCGCTTTCGCTGACGGCAAGCAACCGACCATACAGGACTTCATGGCAGTCATCAGTAACCCCGCCTCAGTGCAGGGCCTGACCATGAAATACGCGGTCAAACCTGGTTTCATGGCTCTGATGATGGAGTTCATAGCCGATCCCGCTTTCAAACCTGTCATGGGTAATATGCAGGGCATGATTCCCTCCGTGCCCGGACAGGCCGTGCCGCAGTTCCCGCCTCCCGGCGCGGCGGGACCGAGTGCCCAGCGCGCCGGAGCCGGCGAGCCGCGGCTGGACGCCGGCGCCATAGGGGCCCCGGCCCCGGCGCGCAAAGTCGCTCCCAAGACCGTTCCGTCTCCCTGACCCCGTAAAGCCGCTCGAGACGCCCCCGGTTTTCATTGACAGCGGGGTCCCCCTATTTGTTAAATGTATGGCTCATGCTGGCCAAAAAGACCCGCAGGCTGCTGAAGGCCGTCCTCAAGCCCGTAAGCATAATGATAGTCCCTCACAGCGGGCTGCCTTCCCTGCGCTTCAATTTCTCCCTGCTCTTCCTGCTGGCGCTCGGCTCGGCCTGGACCGGCTTCACCCTCTGGGCCGGCTATATCTCCGGCCGCCAGGCCGACTATTACGTCACCAAGGCCGACAACCATGTACTTCGCGCCCGAATGGACTACATGGCCATGAAGGTGGAGAAAGGCCTCCATTACCTCGAGATGACCAGGCGCACGGACGCCCAGATCCGCAAGATCATAGGCATGGGCGGCCGCCCCGACCTGGCCGGCTCAGTCGGCGGCCCCGAGGCTTCGGATATCTCCGATTTCAAGAAACTGCTGGCCCGCAAAAACGCCGCCATGAGCGACGAGGCCATGAGCGGCGCCGTCAGCCGCATGAAGGAGGAATCCCGCCAGCGCCTCTCCAGCTACACCGAAATCACCTGGTACCTGGCCAACAAGCATAACCTGGCCAAGGCCGTTCCCTCCATCTGGCCCGCCGAGGGGCGCATCACCTCCAAGTTCGGCTACCGCGTCCATCCCATCCGCTTTTCCAGCGAATACCATACCGGCGTCGACATCGCCAACGACGCGGGCACGCCGCTGCACGCCACCGCCGACGGCGTCGTCCGCCACAGCGGCTGGATAAGCGGCTACGGCATAGCCGTCCTGGTGGACCACGGCTTCGGCTACTCCACGCTTTACGGCCACATGGCCGAGTCGCTGGTCAACGAGGGCGAGCCGGTCAGGCGCGGCCAGCGCATCGGCCTGATGGGCACCACCGGCTCCTCCACCGGCTCGCACGTCCATTACGAAGTGCTCGAAGGCGGGGTCCCCAAGAACCCGGAACGCTATTTCAACGCGGGGGGAAAGACCACATTCTTCGCCGGCGTCTTCGAGGGCCTGACGGACCTTGTGCGCTGAGCGCAACGGAGAGGGTTGATATGTCCATATTCAAGAACGGCAAGGCGGCCTTCGACGCCACAAATCCCGACACGGTGTTCGGCCGCGAGGCCTACTTCCAGGGCACGCTGACGGCCAAGGGTTCGCTCAAGATAGACGGCCGCGTAGACGGCTCGATAGTGGATGCCAAGATGGTCACCGTCGGTAAGACCGGCAAGATCAAGGGCGACATCTCCTGCGAGACCTGTTCCGTCAGCGGCGAGGTCAAGGGGAATATCCTGGCGCTGGCCGCCATAGAGGTGATGTCCGGCGCCCGCGTCGAGGGAGATCTCCGCGCCCCACGCATAGTGCTCGAAGAGGGCGCTTTCTTCAACGGCAACTGCTCCATGGAGCCGCCGGCCAAGGAGCAGAACTCCGCCCGCCCGCAGCAACAGGAGCAGCCAAAGGAAAAGGCCGACAAACCCGCCAGGGGCTGAGCCGGCCTAATCATACCGCATCAGGAGTTAAAACAAGATGATCGCCTTTTTCTCGCGCCACCGCAAGCCCGTCTTTATAGGCACGGTCTCCATATTCCTCGTCGGCGTCTTCGTGGGCCTAGGCGCCTATATGTTCACCGGCGACCCCACGGGGGCCGTGGCGGACGTCGGCGGCCGCAAGGTCTCCTACCAGCGCTTCTCGGCCCAGGTGAACCGCGTAATCAACAATCTGAGGGACAGCGGCACCGACATCGGCGACATGGTCCGCCGCGGAGTGCAGGAGGAGGTCTTCCGCGAGATGGTCATCGAGGAGCTCATGCAGATGCAGGCCGAGGCCATGGATATGGGCGTTTCCGACTTCGAGCTGGCCGCCGAGATCCAGGGCACCTCCGCCTTCCGCGACGGCGGCGTATTCAACCCGCGCCTCTATTACCAGACCATCTGGAACGAGTTCCGCATGGCCCCCAGCGAGTACGAGGCGTGGCGCCGCAAGGCGCGGCTGGCCTCCAAGTACAAGCAGTTTCTTTACGCCTCCATAAAGGTCACCCCCGAAGAGCTTCGGGCCTATGCCCTCTCCCGCCAGAAAGACTTCAAGTCCTTCGAGAAAGACAAGGACCGCCTCCTCCAGGAACTCTACCAGGAAAAGTTCATGCAGGTGGCCAACTACCATCTCCGCCAGCTTACGGTCAAGATAGAGATAAAGAACTATCTCGACCGCCTCGAGCGCCAGCAGCAGGGCGCCTAGCCCCCGCGGCCTCCCCGTCGTGATAGAGATAAAGGGCTTAACCAAGACCTTCGGCGCCTTCAGGGCCGTCGACGGCCTTTCCCTGAAGGTCCCGCCCGGGGAAATCTACGGCTTCCTCGGCCCCAACGGCGCGGGCAAGACCACCACGGTCAAGATACTCTCCGGCATCATGCGCCCGACCGAAGGGACCGTGACGGTGGACGGCGTGGACATGCTCGCCGACCCGCTGGCGGCCAAGCGGCGGCTGGCCTATATCCCCGACGAGCCCTTCGTCTACCCCAAGCTTACCGGCCGCGAGCTGCTGCGCTTCATCGGCGACCTCTACTCGGTCCCGTTCGCGGAGCAGGAGCGCGAGATCCCGAAACTGCTGGAGATGTTCGACCTCTCCGGGGCGGGGGGCGAGCTGCTGGAATCCTATTCCCACGGCATGAAGCAGAAGCTCCTCATCGCCAGCGTGCTGCTGCGCAGGCCCAAGGTCGTTCTCTTCGACGAGCCCACCGTCGGGCTGGACCCGCGCAGCATACGCCGCTTCCGCGAGCTCCTGCTCAATATAGCAGCCTCGGGCGCCTGCGTCTTCATGTGCACGCATATCCTTGAGATGGCCGAGAAACTCTGCGGCCGCGTCGGCATCATCTACAAGGGCAAGCTTATAGCCGAGGGCACGGTCGACGACCTGCGCCGCATGTCCGGCGCCTCCGGCGGCCACACGCTGGAAGATATCTTCCTCTCCCTCACCGAGGACTAGGTCCCCGATGCTCCTCTCCGTACTCCTCAAGCGAAAGGCTCTCTCCTTCGTCAACCGCGTAAAGGCCCTGCGCGGCTGGGAACTGGCCAAGACGCTGATGTTTCTCTCCGTAGGACTGGGCATGCTGTCCATCCTCTACTTCTCGTTCCTGCGGCTGCTCTACTACCTCGACGGCGTGCAGCTGATAGGGCCGATGCTCTCCTGGAAGCTCACCTCCATGGTACTGCTCATCACTTTCTCGATGATCATCGTGTCGTCGATAATAATCTCGATGACGACGCTTTACTATTCCTTCGACCTCAAGTTCCTCTTCGCCTGCCCGCTCGACCACCGCACCCTGTTCATGGACAAGGCGCTGGAGACCGTCTTCTATTCGTCGTGGACGCTGTTCCTTGCCATTGTGCCGTACATCCTGGCCCTGATCCAGGTGAAACAGCTCTCCCCGGCCTTCTTCGCCTCCTACTGCCTGCTGATGGTCCCCTTCGTGCTGGTCGCCGGCTCCTTCGGCGTCATCTTCGGCATGCTGGTGATGTACTGGTTCCCGTCGTCGAGGACCCGCGACCTCACCTGGCTGCTGGGCAGCCTCTCGGTCTCGCTGGTCTACGTCGCCTTCCGCTTCTCCAGGCCCGAGCAGTTGCTGCGCCCGGATTCGCTGGAAGTGGTGGCCCAGTACATACAGTACCTCCAGTCCCCGACGGCGGAATACCTGCCCTCCTGGTGGGTGACCAAGGCCATGATGTCATGCGGCGCTCAGCGCTGGGAGCAGTTCTTCCTCTACGGCGGGGCGCTGGCGGCCGGAGCCGCCGTACTCTACGCCTTCATGTATTACCTCTCCGGGCGGGTCTACGCGCGGGGATTCAGCGGCGCGCAGTCCTCGCCCAAGTTCAAAGGCCTGCCCCGCCTCCTGTGGGAGCAGCTCTTGGTGCGCGCCGGCTCGCGCTGGCGCGGGGCGCTGACGATGCACTGGAAGGACCGCCTTATGTTCGCCCGCGACGCGCGCTACTGGTCGCAGGTCATCCTGATAGGCGCGCTGATAATGGTCTACCTTTTCAGCATCCGCCAGTTGCCGCTCGATACTCCGGCCATGAAGAGCATGGTCTCTTTCCTCAATATCGGTGTGGCGGGCTTCGTTATGGCGGCCATCGGCCTGCGCTTCACCTTCCCGTCGATAAGCCTAGAGGGCAACTGCTACTGGCTGGCCCGGAGCGCGCCGGTCACCACCGCGCAGTTCATGCGCGAGAAGTTGCTCTTCACCCTGCCGCCGTCGATGCTCATCGGCGTGATACTGGTCATGGCGTCCAACCACCTGCTGCAGGCCGACGCCTTCATCGCCCGGCTCTCGCTGTTCACCATCCTGGTTTCGTCGGTGGTCATCACCGTCATGGGCGTGGGCCTGGGCGCGCTGTTCCCCGATTTCCGCGTCGAGAACATACACCAGATCGAGTCGTCCTACGGCGGCTTCGTCTACATGGCCTGCGCCATGGGCTACCTGACCCTGGCGATGGGCTTCGAGGCCTGGCCGGTGCAGATGCATTTCGCCGAGCGTTTCGGCCGCGAGCATCCCTGGGACTGGCGCGGCATCGCTTTCTCGGCCGCGGGCTTCTCAGCCGTGACGGCCGCCGCCCTCTACCTTCCCTGGAAACTGGGGAGAGCCAAACTGGAGCGCCATGAGATATAATCATCATATGGGAAACAGCCTTAAAGCAGCTCTGGTCTGCCTGCTGCTGCCCGCCTCTGCGGCAGCGCAGGATTATGCCGGCCGGTTCTATACCGCCGGCCCCTCTACCGGCGCCGTTTTCGCCCTGACCTACGACGACGGCCCCGGAGCCACCACGCCGCCCCTCCTGGACCTGCTGGCCGCAAGGAAGGCCAAGGCGACCTTTTTCATAAACGGCAGCCCCTCCGGCCGCAACCTCGAGGCTCTCAGGCGCCTCTGCTCCGACGGGCATCTGGCCGCCAATCATACCCACGCGCACAAGAACTATTTCAAACTGGCCGTGGACCCGGGCAGGGAGAAGATTCTGGCCGCCGAACTGGCCCCCACCGGGAAGGCCATAGAGAAGGCCTGCGGCTACCGGCCCGCGATCATGCGCATGCCCAACGGCTACTCCCGCGACTGGGTCAAGAAGGTCGCTAGGGAAGAAGGCTATGCGCTGGTCAACTGGACCTACGGCAGCGACTGGACCAAGCTCTCCGATGAAGAAATGCTGGCCGGCTACCTGAAGGCGCTCAAGCCCGGCGCCATACTGCTTTTTCACGACGGCGGGTCGAAAGTCCGGGAGCGCACGCTGCGCCTGACCCGGGCCGTCCTGGACGAGGCCGCCCGGAAGGGCCTCACCCCGGTAACTCTGGACGAACTCCTCGGAATTGCGGGATTTAGCCGAAGTGGCGGAACTGGCAGACGCGCGGGTCTCAAAAACCCGTGATCCTCTGGGTCGTGAGGGTTCGAGCCCCTCCTTCGGCAGACAATCGGCGGCAGGCGGAAAACAAAAAAGAGCGCGAGGGCGCTCTTTTTTATTGAGGGGGGAGGTCGTCGTCAGGTGTAGGGGATGCTGATGCGCGTCGGTTCGGGCGCCGGTTTCCACTGGAACTCCGTCTCCTGCAGTTCTATGGCTATCGCCAGGGTCTCCTTCGCTATGCAGGTGACCGGTATCGAGAAGATGATGCCCCAGATCCCCGCCAGTTCCCAGCCGGCCATCAGCGCGAAGACTATGACGGCCGGGTTGAGTTTCACCGCCCGCTTCATGATATAGGGCTGCAGGAACCAGTCGTCGAAGAACCTTATGCCGGCGAAGAAGGCCAGTACCTTGAACACGGCCAGGAAAGTGCCGAACTGGAAATAGGCGACAACGGAGGTCAGCGCCGCGCCTACGAAGGCCCCCAGGTAGGGGACCAGGCTGGAGACGCCGATGATTATCGCTATCGCGCTGGAGTAGTTGATGCCCATTATCACCAGGCCGCTGAAAGCGATAAGGAAGATGATGAACGCCTCGGTCAGTATTCCGCGCAGATAGTTACCCAGCGACTCGTCTATGCGCGAAGTGACGTGCATAACTATCTCGGAATGCCTCGCCGGGATGTGGTCCAGAATGTAGTCGATTATGCCGCTGCCGCCCGCCAGGACGAAGAAAGTGATAAAAGGCACCAGGAACAGCAGGCTCAGCATCGGGAGCAGCCCCAGGATGAAGGCCGGGCCGGCTTCAAGCAGCTGCGCCACCTTAGAGGGGAGGTTCAGGCCGGACAGCATCGGGTAGCTGGTAACCAGCTTGCGGTTGAGCTCGGAAACGAAGGTCTCGGCCTGCCTGGCGTATACCGGCCAGGTTTCCTGAAGGCTCTCGAGTTCGAAAGAGAGCAGGTGCACGACAAGATATATCACGGTGGCCAGGACGGCGCCTGCGGCGATATAGAGTCCTATGACGGCGTAGAGGCGCTTTATGCCCCTGACCTCGAAGTAACGGATTATCGGGTTGAGCAGATAGGCCAGGGCCGCGCTGAGTATGAGCGGGAAAACCGCCCCGCCCGCTTCCACGGCCAGATACAGTCCCGCGATAAGCAGCAGCGCCGGCAGTATGAACTGGGCCAGGGTCTTGAGGTTCTTCTCCGGCATCAGTTCTCTTGGCGGACCTTTTCAGGCCTGGCCCGGAGGCGGGCGGAAAGTATCTTCGCCAGTTGCGAGGCTATCACCACGCCGATGCGGGGGTAGGAGAACAGCAGCGCTTCCAACTTGGTCTTGAAGAGCATGAAGACCAGGGTCTCTTCGGCGGCCGACGCGCCGGCGCTGCGTGGCATCTCCTCTAGCAGAGCCATCTCGCCGAAAAACTCGCCCGGGTGCACTTCGGCCAGCGGCTCGGACTTGCCGGACTCGGGGTTCAGTTTGTTCAGCGTGATCTTGCCGGAGAAGACGATGAAGAGGGCCCGGCCGATGTCCCCTTCGGCGAAGATGGTCTCGCCCTTCAGGTAGGTGCGCTCCTGGAGGTTCTCCAGCACGTGTATCAGGCTCTTCTTGCCGATGCCTTCGAAAAGCCTTATCCTGCGCAGGAACTCTATCTTGCGCAGGGTGTCTTCGTCGTAGATGTTGCTGAAGATGCCCATAGGGCCGCCTTTACCGCTTCTTGACCAAGTTGTAGAAGAACTGCACCGCGCGGAACCAGCCCGAGGAGACGTTCTCCGAGACCGACTTGGCCGCGTTTATCATCGGGTCTAGGGCGGCCAGCTTGTTGTCGGCGTTGAGGGCCAGGTATTCCACGGCCTTGGCGGTGTGGCGGACCTGTATCAGCGTTTCGACCGCGTGGAAGACGAAGACTATCAGGGCTATCGTTGCCGCGACCGCGCAGATTATCAGTACCGTGCTCATTTTGCCCTCCGTTTCTCAAGGCGTGATTCCCACGAAAGTATATATAAAAACGCCCGGGCGTTCAAACCACGGCTTGCCAGGAAGATTCGCGTCGGCTCAAGGATAAAGCGGATTTACGTCACGGCCAAAACGCCGCTGGACCGGCTGCGGGATTCCGGCTTAGCAGTCTGCTGAAAAACCCCCTTTCGGGTCCTTTCGGCAGCTTTTGGCCTGCGCCTTTGCGTCGCTCAGCTTACAGCCTCTCGTCGAGGATGCTCGCTTCGCGTCTCTGCGGCTCGGCTTCAAAATCTGCTCGAAATACCTCCGAGTAGGGTTTTTCAGCAGACTGTTAGGCGACAGGAAGAAGATAGAGTAATTTTACGAGTTGCACAAGAAACCGGATTCCTTCGAGCCCCTGTACGCCGGTAACAAAAAATTCATATTTCCCTCTGGATTTTGAAACAAACGTGTGGTAGACTCTAAAATATGAGGGGTCGCATTTGGGACCTTGGTTCACGCGCGCGGACATGCTTTGCCTTGGCCGCCTTTTCCGTGTTTATGCCATTGGCGGTCCATGCCGTAAGTTCCGGGGGTGAATATACCCTCGAAAGTTACTCGGTAGGGGCGGGAGGCGGCGACACGGCGGCTGCCGGGCCCTACCTTTCCCGCGGCCTGGTCGGGCAGACATTGCTTCCGGTCGAACGCAGCAACCCTTCGGACGGCGTTTATGTGAACCGCCCCGGCTTTTACGATCCGCCGCATTTCACCTTCCAGCGGCGCCTGCCTGTGACCCTAAACCTGCAGTCCGGGCAAGGCTCGATATCCCTGCCGCCCGGCGCCGTGGACAAAGAAGTCTTCGATGTGAACCTCAACCGCGGCCTAGTATTCACTCCCCTGCTGGTGGCCCCGGACAAGGTGGACCGGGCCAATTCCCGCATCATCTACAACGAGGGGGAATGGGCGATGCCAATCCCCGGCAACCTGGCCGAGACCTTCATCTTCGACGAGCAATCACCTTTCGACAAGCCTTTCGCCCATCCAAGTTATCTTTCCCTCGCTTATCAGGACAGCAACGGCGACGGGGTGCTGGACGGTTCCAATCCTCCGGCGCGGGCGGAGGCCTCCGCCATCTGGTCGCTGGACATACAGCGCGACATGTGGGTAAAGGCGCCGACTACGGCTGCCGACCTGCAGGCCAGGACGCTGACCATCCAGCTCTACTCCCCTGGCGTTTACGCCTTGCTGAGCACCGTCGACGAATCCGTGAAGGACGTTTACGCCTTCCCCGTCCCTTTCCGCCCGAACGGACCCAGGGCCGGCATCGGGGCAGGCAAGAGCGGTACCGCGGCCGGGGGGATAACCTTCACCAACCTGCCGCAACGCGGCGAGATAGAGGTGTATACCATAGACGGGGTGCTCGTGCGTAAGATTTCTATACCCGACAATCTCTCCCCGGCTCAGTTGGCTTGGGATGTGCGCAACGATTCCGGGGATAAAGTCAGGAGCGACGTTTATATCTGGCGGGTGGTCTCCGGCAGCAATGTTAAGACCGGCAAACTCATGGTGATCTGGTGAATTTTATGAAAGGGACAGCTCTCGCAGGGATAGCGAAGAGCGGGCGCCGCCTGGCGCTCGCCCTTGCCGCCAGCCTGCTGGCCGCATCGCTGGCCGCCGAAGTCCCCGTAAAGATAACCTACCAGGGCAACCTGCGCCAGAACGGCAACCTGGTTACGGGCCAGCGCAATATCGTATTTCGCATATATGATTCTTCCACTTCTGCGGTGATACTCTGGACCAGCCCCTCCTACAGTGTGACGCTTTCAACCGGAGTTTTTAAGGTGGACCTGCAGCCCAGTCTCACCGACTGGAATTCCGGCTCGCTGTGGCTGGAACTGGACATAGAGGGCAGCCGCCTTTCCCCTCGCGACGAACTGACAGCGGCCCCCTACGCGGTAAACGCGCTGCTGCACTCGGGCAAGAAATACTCCACCGCCCTTACGGCTCCTGCCAGCCCGGCCCTGGGCGACATGTGGATGGACTCCTCTTCCAATGTGCTCAAGTACTGGAACGGCGCCACCTGGATAGTTTCCGGCGCCGGCGTGCCTATGGGCGACGACCTGGGCAATCACCGGGCCATACAGGACGCTGGACATGGCCTCGTTCGACCTGGTGCGCGTAAGCTCGGTCAATTTCCGCGCTAATGTGTTCCTTACCAGCGCCACCGCCGCCAATTACGGCGGGCTATATACCAGCACCCATGTCTATACCACCGGCAATATCTACGCCGCGCGCTTCCTCGGCGATGTCAGCGGGGCGACCGGTCTGCCGGCCGGCGACAACCTGGGAACGCATGTCGCTACGCGGACCCTCGATATGG
>CAZVWK010000053.1:11190-14920 GCA_964631475.1 uncultured Elusimicrobiaceae bacterium
CTGCCGGCCGGCGACAACCTGGGAACGCATGTCGCTACGCGGACCCTCGATATGGGCGGCTTCGGCCTGGTGAATGTGGCGAGCCTAACCGCCTCCGGCTATATAACCACCTATTCCTCCATGTCGGTGGCCGGCGTACTGAACGCGGGCTCGATCTACACCGCCGGCGTCTCCAGCTTCACCAATGCCGCCTTCTTCACCGGCGTCAGCAGCTTCTCCAATGCGGCCAATATCCACGTGGCTGGCGGCAGCGCGGGCCAGGTGCTCAGCAAGGTGGCCGGCGGCGGCATGCAGTGGAGCGATGTCGCCAGCATGGTCAGCGGCGACAATTTAGGCACCCATATAGCCACCCGGACGCTGGACATGGCCTCGTTCGACCTGGTGCGCGTAAGCTCGGTCAATTTCCGCGCTAATGTGTTCCTTACCAGCGCCACCGCCGCCAATTACGGCGGGCTATATACCAGCACCCATGTCTATACCACCGGCAATATCTACGCCGCGCGCTTCCTCGGCGACGTCAGCGGGGCGACCGGTCTGCCGGCCGGCGACAACCTGGGCAATCACACGGCCACAAACGATTTGAAAATGCAGAACTTCGGGATAATCGGGGTCTCTACTATCAGCGCCAGCGGTATTTATATCAGCAGCTATGGAGTCGTACAGACCACCGGCGTTGGATTAGGCACAGTCGTCGGTAATGCCCGCGGCAGCGGCGCGGTGGACCTGCAATCTTTCCGCAGCGCTACCGACCAGGTGGCCGGGGGAAACTACTCCGTACTTTCCGGCGGCCGGAGGAATAAGGCCTCCGGCAACTATACCGTGATAGGCGGAGGCGAGGACAATCTGGCCTTGGGAGGATATTCCACGGTAGCAGGCGGTAGCGACAATGTGGCTGGCTCCGGGTCTTGGGGGGACACTGTATCCGGCGGTCAGGAGAACATAGCCGACGGCGGCTATTCCGTGGTGGCCGGCGGCTACCAGAACATAATCGGAAATTACTCCAACAGCGTCATCAGCGGCGGCGCCTACAACCGGATTAACCAGGGATCAGCTGTTGTTGCGGGAGGAGAATCCAATGCCGCAACCGGGAGTTTCTCTTTTGTCGCCGGAGGTCATTGGAATACGGCAAATGGGAGCTACTCCTTTGCCGCAGGCCGTGCGTCTTCCTCTGCCGCCAATGGCTCGTTCACCTGGGCGGATTCCGAAGGGGCGGACACCGTCAACAGTGTTCCCAACAGAACTATGTTTAAAAACCGCGGCGGGTTCATGGTGACCGGTTCCACCAATACACATATGACCGGAGTCTTGAACCGCGGCGTGCTGATAACCGGCTCCGGCCTGGTAGGTATCGCCACGGGCACACCCCAGGCCGCGCTGGATATCGTGAGCACCGGCACCGCAGCCAACGTCTACGCGCAGATCTGGCGTAATTCTTCGGGGATCGTGGTGGCCTCCATGACGTCGGTGGGGGGGCTCTACGCCGCCGTCAACACAAAGGTGCAGGCGGCGAATACCGGCATAACCGTAACCAGCGCGGACTTCGGCAAGACCATTACGGTCAACAGCGCCAGCAATCAGATCGTCACCCTGCCCGGCGTGACCGCGGCGGATATAGGCGCAACCATTACCATAGTGAAACTGGGCGCGGGCAGGGTCACCATACAGGCGGCGGCTTCCACGTATATAGCGGATTCCAGCGCCGGCGGCACGCTGTTTAACAACGCCGCCGCGCCGGCCTACGCGTCCGTAACGCTGGTGCTGGTGGCCGCCGACCGCTGGATGCTGGTAGCCGGCGCCGGAGCCTGGATAACTACCTGATATGGGTTGCCTGGCTTTCTTACTATCCAAGCCTTGGCGCTTCCTGTTGGGAGTGGCCGGTAGCATTTATGCAAATGAACTTTACAAATGGACCAACTATTTGTAAAATATACTTATGATAAATAGACCTTTTTGGGAAGACCGGATCAAAGCGGCTTGGGAGAAAGCCCCTATTGTCTGGCTATCCGGTGTAAGGCGCTGCGGTAAAACAACACTGGCAAAAATGCTGGCTGGCAGCGACGCGGTATACGTGAACTGCGACCTCCCTTCCTCCGCGGAAAGGGTAAAAGACCCCGAGCTTTTCTTCCGTAGCTGCGGCGGAGCCATGGTCATATTCGACGAGATACATCAACTGGCGGATCCCAGCCGGCTGCTGAAGATAGGCGCGGACCTGCATCCGGACCTTAAGATACTGGCTACGGGTTCGTCAACGCTGGCCGCCGGCAAGAAGTTCAGGGACACGCTTACAGGCAGAAAAAGGCAGGTGCACCTGCCCCCGGTGCTTTATCCCGAACTGCGTAGTTTTAACGCCACGCTGGAGAAACGCCTTTTCTGCGGAGGGCTGCCGCCGGCGCTGCTGGCCCGTGAAAAGGATCCGTCCTTCTACCGGGAATGGGCGGATTCCTTTTTCTCGCGGGATATCCAGCGGCTTTTCGGTTTCCGGGACCCGTCCAAATTCGCTCTGCTGTTCGAGTACGTGCTGCGGCAGAGCGGCGGATTTTTTGAGAGTTCAAAAGCGGCGTCAGCCGCCGGCGTAAGCCGGCAGACCATAGAAGCGCACCTGTCGGCCATGGAGATAACCGGCGCCGTGACCGCCATAAGGCCCTTCTTTGGGGGCGGGCGCAAAGAACTGGTCAAGACCCCTAAAATATACGGCTTCGATACCGGCTTTGTAAGCTTTTTCAAGGGTTGGGACTCCCTGCGCCCTCCGGATAAGGGGCTGTTGTGGGAACACCTGGTATTGGAGTGGCTGGCGGCGCGTAATCCGGACGCCAGGGTGCGGTACTGGCGTGACAAGGCCGGCAGGGAGCTGGACTTCGTGCTGGCCGCGGCCGGAGGCGGGACGGACGTTTATGAATGCAAATGGAGCCCGGACGAGTTTTCCGCGGACGCGCTGCGTGTGTTTCGCGAGGCGTATCCCGACGGAAAAAACTACCTTGTTTGCCCCGTGTCAACTCCCTATAGGATCCGCCGCGGCGGACTTGAGGCGGAAGTTATATTTCCGGATTAAGGAGCCTGTCGCGCAAACCGCTTTCGTCGCGAAATCGCGGATTTTGAAGCCGAGTCGAAGCGACGCGAAACGAGCATTCTCGACGAGAGACTGTAAGTTGAGCGGCGCAAAGACGCAGGCCAAAAGCCGCGGTTGCGGCAGAATCGTGGTTTGTGCAACAGGCTCTAAGGTGACAGGGCAAGGCGGCCCGCGTTTAAACCAGGGAGGGTATATTATGAAGAAGGGTTGTTATTCGGGTTCCGGCGTAATCTCCGCGCGGGCAATTAAGTATTGTGTCCCCGTAATCCTGCTGTGCCTTGCCGCGCCTGCAGCGGCGGTGGGTATTTCAACTTATTCGTTTAACTCCGGCCTGAACTGCAACGGCGTGTACCGGAACCCGGACACGGGGCAGACCAGCAGCTACGGCATAGGCGACGACGCCGACTACAATCCGGCCGCGGCGCAGATGTCCTACACCGTAAACGCCGACAACACCGTAACGGACAATGTCACCGGCCTCATGTGGCGCCGGTGCAGCCAGGGCAAGAACGACGACGCCACCTGCACCGGCACGGCGACCTCTATGACCTGGGAAGCGGCCATCACTTCATGCGAGGGTGAAACTGCGGACTTTTCCGACTGGCGTCTGCCCAACGCCAAGGAGTTGTTCTCTATAGTAAGAATGGCGGGGAGCGCGCCGTA
>CAZVWK010000054.1:0-14344 GCA_964631475.1 uncultured Elusimicrobiaceae bacterium
GCCAGCCCGGCGCCACTCCGCCCGCCACGGAGCAACTCGCTCCGCCTCGCGCCGCGTAGATGGCCGCGGTCAGGCCTGCGGGTCCGGCTCCCGCCACGATTATATCGAAATGGTTCTCGTAAGACATAGTCCTTCCTTATTTCTTGTAGGACGCCATCGAGGTCGGCGTCTCCCAGAAGGCGACCTTGGCCACGGGGAGTCCCATCGCCGCTGCAGTTTCGAAGACAAGCCGCGCCAACACCTCCGCCGTGGGGTTTTCAACGGTCAGGAAGCAGCGCTGCCCTTCTTTTTCCAAGAGGGCGGCGAGCGGGTCGTCGGCGGAAAGTATCACCCTGTGGTCTAGGTTCTCGTCGAGCCAGGTTTTCATCTTCGCGCCGAGCTCGGTGAAGTCCATCACCATCTTCTCGGCGTTGAGGCTCTCGCTCTTGAGGGAGACCTCGACCAGCCCGTTGTGGCCGTGGAGGTTCTCGCACTTGCCCTTGTAATGCAGCAGCCGGTGCCCGTAGGCGAGATGGAAGGTTTTTTTGATCTTGTACATGGTCCTCAGCGGATGCCCGCCCTCCTCATGAATTTCTTTACCAGGTTTATCGGCAGGCCCACGACGGTGTCGAACCGGCCGTCTATCCTCTCTATGAAATCGTCGTCCTTGTCCTGCACGGCGTAGGCTCCCGCCTTGTCCATGTGCTTGCCCATCAGGGCCTTCAGCCGCGCCGGGGCCAGACGGCGGGCCTTGCACCTGGTTTTATCCAGGCCGGCCAGCTTCAGGCCTTTTTCCAGCCAGACCAGCGCCACGCCGCTGTAAACCGTCTGCCAGGAGCCGTTCTGCACCCTGAGCAGCCGCAGGGATTCTGCGCGACTGCGGGGCTTGCCCAGTATCCGGCCCTTGCAGAAGACCAGCGTGTCGGAGCCCAGGACCGGGGAGCCCGGGAAGCGCCTGGCCACGTCCATGGCCTTTTCCAGCGCCAGTGCTTTGACTATGGCCGAGGGGCGCTTGAGGCTATAGGTCTCGCGGCAGGAGGACGGACGCCGGACGAACTTTATCCCCGCCTCTCTCAGCAGTGCGACCCGGCGCGGAGAGCGCGAGGCAAGCAGCAGGACCGGCGCTCTCATTTGATCAGTTGCTTATAAATCACGCCGGCTATGAAGATGCCGAGCAGCGCGGCGACGTTGAACTTGAAGACCAGGCCGAGCGTCAGTTCTATGATAGCCAGGTCCAGCGTGGCCGGGTTGAGGCCGGTGCTGATCCCGGTGTTGAGCAGCGCGACGGCCTGGCCGCCGGGGACCCAGATCTCCGCCAGTTTGCCGACGAAGGTCCCGAGCAGGGAGCCTGTCACCACGACTATGATGGCGTGAAGCGCGTTTTTCATGTTTTTTTGCGGTTCTGTCTTTGCCTCGGCGCGTTCGCCGATATGACCGTATTGGCGCCGAGCCAGTCCAGATACTCCCGGCTGCCGTCCGCGATGTCGGTGAAGAGTATCTCCGGCACGGTATAAGGGTGATGCCGCTTCACGAACCGGGTCACGTCGGCGGCCAGCGCCCGGCGCGTCTTTATGAGGAGCAGCAGTTCCGCGGACGTCTCCATCTTCCCCTGCCACCTGTAGGAGGAGGTTATTCCTTCGACCGTCGAGACGCAGGCCGCGAGCTTCTCGCGGAGCAGGCCCTCCGATATCTTGCGGGCCGTTTCCTTGTCCCCGACGGTGACCGAGCAGATCTGGTACTGGACAGGCATAGGTCAATGATATCAATACGGGCGGCGGCCAATCAAACTACCTGTCCCGGACTCCCGGCGGGGGCAGGTCCGGCATGCCGCAGGCCGCGAAAGCCTCCCTGGCCCGGACTATCTCACCGGAGTGCTTCTCCCGCCATTGGGCGTCCTCCGAGATCAGGCGCCGGTAGAGGCGCGCGGCGCGCGAAACTTTTTCCTTCTCCGTGTCGTAGAACATGCGCTGGAAGCGGTTTATTTCGTAGATGGGCATGGCGCGGAAACGGGCGTCGTTGCGCATGGCGTCGGCCATGGTAATCCGGCCGCGCCTGACCCTCTGCAGGTCGCGTTCATGGAGCAGGGTAAAAAGGGTCTCGTCCTTGACGGCCTGCCTGGTGCGGTTCAGCCAGGTTTCCAGGGAGCCCAGCGTTTCGAAGGGCCTGCCGCACCATTGTTCGCTCATGAGGGAGGCGGCGCGGGCTTTCTGGGCCGCGTAGCGCTGGCCTTCGTGCAGATAGGCGCAGAAGGAGGATTTTATCTCCTTAACCCCGGGGTCGTCGGAGAGGAAATCGGGGTCGACCAGCCTTACCTGCAGGCCTATCCTGGCCTGGAAGAGGGCCGACAGTTCCTCCTGCTCCGCGGTCGGAGCGTCGAGTCCGGTAAGGCGGTGGAAGCGGTAGACCTGGGCGGCTCGGGCCACGGCCAGGGCCAGCATGGTGTCGGAGCCCTTGAATTCCCGGCGAAGGTATATCCTGCCGCGGTCGAATTCGTACCTGGGGCAGGGCGCGTCTACGTTAGCGAATTCGAACGAGACTGGATTCTTTTCCAGGAAGGCGATGAGTTGTTTGCCCTCCTTCGCCGCGGCGAGCACGTCGAAGGCCCGCTCTATGGCCGGTTCAGTGGTTAGAGCGATGCCGGCGCGCCTGTTCCCGGAACAGGCGGCGAGGGCCAGGGAGGCCGCGAGCAGGGCGGAAAGCCTTCTCATCCCCTTATTATATAAAAAGGGCGGCGGCGCTATTTTCACCGCGCGGCCCTAAAATGCTAGATTTAAAAATATGGCGGCCGAAACGCTGATAATAAACCTCAACCTGGCCCTGGACAAGACCGTTTACGTCCCCCGCCTTAGCCCGCACGAGACCTACAGGCTCGGCCCCGGAGTTATAACGCTGCCCGGGGGCAAGGGCGTGAACATGGCCCGCGCCCTGCGTTCTTCAGGCGGCTCGCCCCTAGTGGCCGGTTTCGTGGCGGGGCACATGGGCAGCCTTATCGCCAAAGCGCTCGGTGAGGCCGGGCTGAGGTCCAGGCTTTTCAGGCACGGCGGCGGCGAGTCCCGTCTCTGTTTCACCCTGGCTACCCCAGGCGGGGCGGCCTATAATTTCAACGAGGAGGGCGCCCCCGTGCCCCTCAAAGCGCAGCGGGCTTTTCTCGAGTGGGCGGAGCGCTCCGCGCGCGGCGCCGCCCTCGCCGCCGTCTGCGGCCGCCGGGTCCGCGGCCTCGCGAAGGATTTCTACCGTGAGCTCTCGCGGAGGCTGCTGGCCGGCGGGGCCAGGGAGGTCGGCTACGACGCCAGCGGCCCCGCCCTCAGGGACGGGGTGCTGGGCGGCGCCACGCTGATAAAGATAAACCGCCGGGAGTTCACGGAGTTCAGCCGTTCGTCCTTCACTCCCGGGGCTGTCGCGCGCTGCCTGGCGCGCTGGAAGCCGCGCGGGCTGCGCGCCCTCATAGTCACCAATTCTTCCGGCCCGGGCTGCTGTTCCTGCCCGGCGGGCGATTTCGTCTTCACCCCCCCGGCCGCGGGAAAGATAGTCAACCCCGTTGGCGCCGGGGATTCGTTCATGGCCGGGTGGGCCCGGGCTCTCGAACTTCGCCTGCCCGCCGAGGCCGCGCTGAAGCTGGCCGCCGGCTGCTCCGTGGCGGACTGCATGACCCTGGGCTCCGGCGTTATCTCCAGGGCGGAAGCGGAGCGCTGGGCCCGCCGCGTCAGCGTTAAAAAGATCTGAGTCCCTCTCCAGGAGGCTTCAATGTCGGAACTCTCTAAAATAGAATCCATCTTTTCCAGGGCCGGCGCCGGCGGCCGCAACTCCCTTTCCGAAGCAGAGGTCTACGCGGTGCTGGAACTTTGCGGGCTGGACGTTCCGGCCCACGCGGTGGTCCCCGCGCCGCTCAGGGAGCCGTCCGCGGCGGCCGCCGACCTCTGCGCCCGCATCCCCGGCGGGAAGATAGTGCTGAAGGTACTCTCCTCGGCCACGCTGCACAAGACGGAGTCCGGCGGGGTCAGGGTGATCGATAAGGAGAGCTGCTTGCTGGGCGAGGCCCTGCCGGCCATGGCGGCTAAATTCCCGGCGGCCGAGGGCTTCCTCGCCTGCGAGTTCGCGGAGCATTCCGCCTTCGCCCTGGGCGAGGAACTCCTGCTGGGCGCCAGGTCCGACGACGCCTATGGGCCCGTCCTGACCCTTGGACCCGGCGGCACGGCCGCGGAACACCTGATAAAGTCCCTGCGTCCCGGGCTTGCCCCCTCTGTAATTCCGGTGGACCTCGCTTTCAATGCGAAGGCCTGGAACGATTTTCTCGAAGGCAGCTGGGCCTGGAGCTACGCCTCCGGCGGAGTGCGCGGCGGCAGGCGCCTGGTCCAGGACGGCGAGATGGTGAAATGGCTGGAGGGCTTCGCCCACCTCCTTAAGAGTTTCAGGGACGGCGGACCTTCGGAGTGGGCCATAGAGGAGTTCGAGGTGAACCCGCTGGCGGTCTCCAAGGGCCGCCTGGTGGCGCTGGACGGCGTCCTGCGCTTCCGCAGGGCGAAGCCGGACGCCTCCAGGCGCAGGCCTTCCAGAAAGGGGGTCGAGTCGCTGCTGCGCTCCAGGACCGTGGCCGTAGTAGGCGTGAGCGAGAAGAAGATGAACATGGCCCGCATCATACTCAATAACGTCCTCAAGGCCGGCTTCCCCAGGGAGAGGCTCTATGTGGTTAAGGAGGGCGCTGCCGAGATAGACGGCGTGAAGTGTTATCCCTCCCCGTCGGACCTGCCGGAGAAGGCTGATATGTACGTGGTCGCCGTTCCGTCGCCCGAAGTGCCGAAGGTGCTGGCCGACGCGGGGGCCTCGGGCAAGGTCAACGGCGTGGTCCTCATTTCCGGAGGCATGGGAGAGAAGTCCGGCTCCGAGGACATGGGCCGGACCGTGGTGGACATCCTGCGCCGCGGCCGCGAGAAGAACCCCGATTTCGCCCTTAGCGGCGGCAACTCGATGGGAATTGTGCTGAACGACTCGAAAGTCAACACTTTCTTCATCCCCGAACACAAACTGGAGCACCCCCTGGGCGTCAACCCCCGCGGCGCGCGCACCGCTTTCGTCAGCCAGAGCGGCGCTTTCGTCATCTCCGTGATCAGCAAACTGCCCTGGCTCAAGCCGGCCTACAGCGTGACGGTAGGCAACCAGCAGGACGTGACCGTCCCCGACTACGTGGAGCGCCTCGCGGACGAGGACGGGCTGAAACTGATACTGGTATACGTCGAGGGATTCAAGCCCGGCGACGGCCTAGCGCTGGCGAAGGTCATAGAGAAAGCCCGGGCGAAGGGCAAGCGGGTCCTGCTTTACAAGGCCGGCCGGACGGCGGTCGGACAGAAGGCCGTCATGGGGCACACCGCCTCCATCGCCGGCGACTACCTGGTCACCAGGGCCATAATGGAAAAGGCAGGCGCGCTGGTGGCGGAGACCTTCGACGAGTTCTCGGACCTGGCGGCGCTGGCCTACTATTTCTCCGACTGCGAGATACGCAACGGCGACACTTTTTTCATGAGCAACGCCGGCTTCGAGGCCGCCGGCATGGCGGACGGCATCAGCGGCCTGCTGGCCGCCGGCATGAGCCCGGAACTGTCAGCCCTGATGGGACGGACGCTCAAGGAGCACAAACTGGATTCGATAGTGGACGCCAAGAACCCGCTGGACGTCACCCCTATGGCTACGGACGCGGCGATAGGCGCGATAGTCCGCGCGGCCCTGGAGTCGGACGAGTACTCCGGCGCCCTGGTCTCGATAATCCCCCTGACGCCGGCGATGAACACGCTGCCGAAAGGCGGCGAGTGGCCCGACGACCTGGACAGGTCTTTCCTGAAAGGCGCGGCGGAGGCGGCCCGCGCCGGGAAGAAGCCTCTTATATTCTGCGTCGGCGCCGGGGCCAGGTACGAGCCGTACTGCGCCCTGGCCAGCTCGCTGGGGGTGCCGGTTTTCCGCTCCGCCGACAGGGCCGCGGCGATGTACGGCCGCTACCTGGACTATATCCTGAAGCGGTAGGACCTAGGCCGCCAGCCGGAGTATTTTTTCCACCTCGGGCTGCTCGTGCTTCATCCCCCAGAGGCGGATAAGCCCCATGGCGTTCTCCGCTATCTTCGGTATGTCGGAGGCGGGGATCTTGACCTCCGCGAGCCGCACCGGCGCTCCCGCTTCCCTGAAAAAATCTTCGAAAGCGTTCACGCAGGCCTCCGCCTTCGCGGCGCCGAAAACCGCCCGCCCGAACTTCTCCAGCCGCCGCGGTCCGTCGGTCTCCAGGTGATGCCTGAACCAGGCCGGCATGACGATGGCCAGCCCCGCCCCGTGGGCGATGTCGTAGATGGCGCTCAGCGAATGTTCGATGGCGTGGTTTATGAAGGTCATGCCGCCGTAGCCGCAGGTCGGCAGGCCGTTGAGGGCCAGCGTGGCCGACCACATCATCGAAGCGCGGGCGTTGTAGTCGGCGGGATCCTTCAGTATGCGCCGGGTCGAAGCTGCGATGGAGCGCGCGAGGGCGTGGACCAGCTCGTCGGTGACCTCGGCGTCCGGGCTCTTGGCCGTGAAATATCCCTCGATTATGTGGGCCAGCGAGTCCACCGCGCCGTAGGCGGTCTGCTCGCGCGGCAGCGTCATCGTGGTTTCCGGGTCCAGCGCCGAGGCGCGCGGGAACAGCGCGGCGCCGCGCGCCGAGAACTTCTGCCGGGTGTCCTCGTTGGTGACTACGCACCCGGAGTTCATCTCGGAGCCGGTGGCCGGCAGCGTCAGCGCGGCGAATAAAGGCAGCGCCTCCTTCACCTGCGCCTTGCCGCAGAAAAGGTCCCATACGTCCCCCCCGTACCTCGCGCCGGCGGCTATCGCTTTTCCCTCGTCTATCACCGAGCCGCCGCCGGCCGCCACTACGATGTCGCAGCCTTCCTCGGAGGCTTTTTTCATCCCCTCCCTGACGTGGGAGAGGACCGGATTGGGCTTGACGCCGGGATGCTCCGCGAATTCCACGCCGTTCTTGCGCAAGGCCCCCGTCACGGCCGCGTAGACGCCGTTGCGCTTTATGCTGCCGCCGCCGTAGACTAAAAGGGCCTTTTTCCCGGCTTTGGCCGCCTCGGGCCCCAGCCTGGGTATGGAATCGCGGCCGAAGATTACCTTTGTCGGATTGGCGAAGACGAAGTTCTGCATTTTCCCTCCCTGCCTGAAATAAAAGCGTGGGCCGCCAGGAACGCGCGCGTTCGCCGCGGCACAGGCATAGCCTAGCAAAAAAAAGCCGCCCGCTCGAGGCGGGCGGCCCTGTCCGGACGGGACGGATATCAGTCCGGGTCCACCCAGACGCCGCGCGCGGGAACGCCTCCCAGCGACTTGGTTCCGACGGGGGTTTCCGAGGCCAGGCAGCCCGAGATGAAGGCGCGGGCCGTGACCAGCTCGTGCAGCGGGTTTATCAGTATCGGCGTGCTCTTCCCTTTTCGGAAATCGACCCGGTCGCGCTTGACGATGTATTTGGAATTTAACCTGCCGGTATGGTCGTTGTAGATGATCTCGACACGGCAGTCGTAGTAGTCGCGGTAGAGGGGTTTGAGCCACATGCGCGCATCGTCGAGCGTGGCCTTGAAGTCCTTGCTTTCCACGAACTCGATGCGGTCGCGGAAATCCTCGCTGAGGTCCAGGTAGACATTCGGATCGCAGTAGTTGCGGTCGGCGACGAAGGCGTCGTAAGCCTTTTCCCGTATCACCTTGGCCAGCCGGGCGCCTATTTTCCCGCCCGTGGAATTGACGTAGTCCTCCTGCTGCTCGTCGCCCTGGTCGTGGGCGCTGTTGAGGACGTGGGAGCCCATCGTCTCGATGCCGCCGACCAGCGCGGCCCGGAAGCCGCCCCGCACGTAGCCGTAGAGCATGATGCCGTGGTAGTGGTACCAGGCGCCGAACTTGTCGCCGCGGCCCTGGTAGAAGTTGCTGATATTGGCCAGTTTGCGCGTGACGGCCAACTTCTCGCGCTCCGGGTGGCGCCAGTGGTCGGAGAGGACGTTCTCGATGGTCAGGATCGTCAGGTACACGTCGCCGCGGTTGAGGCGGTAGCTCTGGCGGAAGGCCTGGTCCATCGTGACGGAACCGTCGCCGCGGGTCAGGATATAGCCTATCAGGTCCGCCTCGGCGCCGGTCTTGAAGTGCCTAGAAGTGACGCCCGAGGCCAGCGCGGTCAGCAGCTTGGTGAAAACCTGTGGTATCATCTCGCCCTTGTCGCGGCAGTACTGCCTGAACTCCGGGCTCCACTCGTGCGGTTCGCCGAAGAAGGGTTCTATGCCGTTGGCCCGCTCCTCCACGATTATCTGCTGGTACATCTTGATTATCTCTTTCCTGCGGAAGGGGTTGATTCGGCCCTCGAGGTGCAGCTTGGAGTTGCGCAGCTGCACCAGCAGGCGTTCTTTCTCGTCCTGCGGGATGTCCAGAGCCATTATGTCCGCCTCGGTGGGCATGGGTATGTGCGGGTCCTGTACCACCGGGTTGTGCTCCGAGTAAGTGCCGCCGTTGGTATCGCCGTTGTCCTCGGCTATGCCGAAGATGACCTGGAAAAGCACCTTGGGGAGGTTCTTGGTGTAGACGGTCAGCGCCACGTCGCTCTGCAGGTCGTGGCGGGCGTAGGAGGCCTGCCGGTAACGGCGGGCGAAGTCCAGCGTGCCGTCGACGCCGGGAATGTCGATGGTGCCGCCGATTATGTTTATCTTCGCGCCGTCCCGGCCCGCGCCGTCCAGGAGCGGGTCGTAACTGTCCGGTACCAGGTAATAGTTCTTCGCGACTGCGGAAGGGGCGGGCGCCGCGGGCACGGCCCTTACAGTTTCAAGGTCCATGGAGACCAGGTCGAAGGCTGAGGCGTCGGGAGCGGAAAAAGGGATGGCGGAGGCGATGGAAAACAGTATGGCTTTTTTGACCATGGGGATAGTATAGCGGGCCCAGGCGCCGCGGATAAGGGAAACAGGGCCCAGGGCGGCGCCGTTTTAGGGCCCAGCCGGGGCGTAGGACTATTGTGTCAGCGGGAGGCGGCGGCGCGGCGCAGGCGGTCCATGATGGCCAGCCCGAGTCCCCTGGCGGGGACGCGCTCGGCGTAGATGGCACGGGCCCCGGACTCTTCGAGGCGGTGCAGGGCGGAGAAAAGATTGGCCGCGGCCTCGCGCAGGTCGCCCGACGGAGAAAGGACTTCCGAGGCGAGGAATTCCCCCCGCGGCTTCCTGCGGAAAGCCAGGTAAGCGGCTCCGCGCGGGTCCGTCCTGGCCCCGGAGTTTATGAGACGCAGCGGGGCGGCGGGAGCGTAATGGGCCTTGAGCTGGCCGGGAGCGAGCACTCTGGCGCCGGCGGCGGCGAACCTGACGCGGCGCAGGCCGCAGGCGCCGGCTATGTCCGCGTCCGGCAGGGCGCCGCGGCGCAGGATGACCGGCCTGCCCCGCTCGAAAGCGACTATCGTGGACTCTATCCCGTGGGTGGCCGGACCGCCGTCCAGCACGACTACGCCGAACGGGCCGAGTTGCTTGAGCACGTGGGAGGCCGTGGTGGGGCTGAGGCGGCCGAAGCGGTTGGCGCTTGGCGCGGCCAGTGGCCCAGCCAGTTTTATGAGCCGCTCCGCCACGGGATGCGCCGGCATCCTGACGGCCACGGTGGGCAGGCCGGCGGTGACGATGTCGGGCACCGAAGGGCGCTTTTTGAGCACCAGCGTCAACGGGCCGGGCCAGAAGCGCCGGGCCAGTCGTGCAGCGGCCGGCGGCACTTCCGCGGCCACCAAACGCAGCTGGCGCAGGCCGGAGATATGCACTATCAGCGGGTCGAAATGAGGGCGCCCTTTCGCTTCGAATATCCCGGCGGCGGCGGCCGGGTCGAAAGCCGAGGCGCCCAGGCCGTAGACGGTCTCGGTCGGGAAAGCGGCCAGGCCGCCACGCTTTATCAGTGAGGCGGCCCGCTTAAGCCCGCGCAAGTCTGCCTTGAGAGCCGTCATCTCAGATGAGCTTGCTCTGGAATATCCAGGCGAAGCCAAGGAAAGAGAAGAAGCCGACCACGTCGGTGACGGTGGTCAGGAAGATGCCAGAGGAATGGGCCGGATCGAAGCCGAGCCGCTTCATCGTCAGCGGGATCAGCGCCCCGCTCAGGCCCGCGGCTATCATGTTGACTGTCATGGCTAGGCCGACGACCAGGCCGAGGTAGGGGTTCCCCTTCCAGAGCCAGGCGGCGGCCGCCGTGACGCCGCCTATCAGCGCGCCGTTGAAGAGGCCGACCCATAATTCGGTCATCAGGAGCCTGCCGGCCGACCTGGAATCTATCTCGCGCATCACTATGCCGCGGATGATGACGGCCAGCGTCTGCGTGCCGGCGTTGCCGCCCTGCCCGGCGATGATGGGCAGGAAGACGGCCAGTACGGCTATCCGGGCGATCATGTCCTCGAAAAGCGCGACCACTGCGCCGGCCATGAAAGCCGTAAGCAGATTGACGTAGAGCCAGGGCAGGCGGCGCGTGACCTTGAAACCTACGGTGGAGTGAGGTCGCTCCTCCGCGCTGGCGCCGAAGAGGATCTGCAGGTCCTCGGTGGCTTCTTCCTCGGTCGACTCGATGATGTTGCGGGTGTTGACCACGCCGAGCAGCCTGCCGCCCGGATCCACCACCGGGACGCTGAGGAAATGCCTGCGGGAGAAGACGGAGACCAGCTCTTCGCGGTCGGTGAAAGGGTGGACGCGGAAAACGTCCTTTATCATCACCTGCTCTATGGGCGCGTCCGTGGCGGCCAGGAGCAGGTCGCGCATATTGAGCACGCCCAGCAGCCTGTTCTCTTCTCCGACGACATAGCAGTAGCTGGCCGGGGCGTGCCTGCGGGTGATGGACCTGAGCTTGGTTATGACCTCTCCCACCCGGAGGTCTTTCCGGAAAGAGAGGAAGTCGGCGTTCATGAGCCGGCCGGCGCTTTCGGCGGGGTAGCTGAGCGTCTCCGAGATGCGCACGGAGAAATCCTTGTCGAGCAGCGGCAGTACCGTCTTTATGAAATCCTCGCCGGCGTGCCGAAAGATGTCGGCGACTTGGGCGTGTGGCAGGCGGTACAGTAGCGCGGCTGCGGTCTCCGGCTGCAGTTCGGTCAGCAGTCCGGCGGCCGGGCGGGGCTGGAGGTTCTCCAGGACCCTAGCGGCCTCCGCCGCGCCCAGGCCCCTTACCAGGCCGGCGGCCTCGTGCGGCGGCAGAGACTCCAGCGCTCCGGCGGCCCTGGCGGGGTCGGACTGTATGTAATGGCTGATGACGGCCAGCGCCGCGTTCTTTCTCGACATCGCGGCTATATTCTAGGAAATAAGCGTCGTCCCGTGGAAAGTTTATTTCAGCGCCGCGTAGAGGGCGAAGCCCAGCGCGGCAAGCGCCGTCCAGAGCAGGGCGGTGACCCGGAAAGTGAGCGTTTCGAGCGTCCGGGAGAGGGCCGCGCTCTCTTCCGCCAGCCTGGAGGAAAGTTCCGCCTGGGACGAGAGACTCTCTTCGATGGCGCCGAGGCGCTCCTCCACCTGGCTCAGTTCCTCCCCGACGGTGGCCTTGTTCTCGCGGGCCCGCCGTAGTTCCTCGCGCAGGCGATAGCTCATGTCTATGATGCGCGGGGCGTTCTTGACCAGCTGCACCCACGGTATGAATCCGAGTATCTTCAGAAGGCTCATTTCTTGCTCCTTTTGCGTGTCTTGCCGTCGTCGCGCGACCGCGCCGACGCCTTCTCCAGCGCGGCGGAGAGGGCGTTCCCGAACTCCTCCGAGGAGTACGGCTTGGGCAGGGCGGAGTCAAAACCGTATTTCTCCGGACCGGCCATGACTGGGTAGTCGGAATAGCCGCTGGTGGCGACGGCGGCCACCAGCGGGTCGCGTTTGCGAATTTCTTCCAGGCATTTCTGCCCGCCCATGCCGCCCGGAATGACTAGGTCCATTATCACCGCCGCGAAGGATCCGGCCCCGCCTTTCTCGCCGAAAAGCCGCAGGGCGGTCTTGCCGTCGGCCGCGGCGACGGGAGTGTATCCGGAAGCCTTTAGCATAGCGGTCAGCATTCCGGTCACGCTTTCGTCGTCCTCGAGCACCAGCACCAGCCCGGAGCCCTTGTGCAGTTTGGGCCTGGCCGGCTTGATCTGGACGCACGGGGAGTTGGATTCCAGGCAGGGCAGGTAGACGCTGAAGCGCGTACCCTTGCCCTGCTCGGAGGCGGCCTCGATATGTCCGCCGTGGCCCCGGGCCACGGAGAAGGCCATGGCCAGGCCCAGGCCCCGCCCCTTGCCTTTGGTGGAAAAGTAAGGAGCGAACATGCGGGCCAGCACTTCGGGCGGCATTCCTATGCCGGTGTCCGCGACGTCGATGCGCACATAGGGTCCCGGCGCAAGGGGAAGCCCGCACCCTTCGCGGCAGTCGAACTCCGAGAGTTCCACGGCCACCGTGCCGCCGCCGGGCATCGCCTGCGTGGCGTTGAGGACGATATTGCTCACCGCCTGGAAGACCTGCCCCTCGTCCCCCTCGATGTCCGGGAGAGTCTCGGGCGTTTTTACCTTGAGCGCGCAATTGGTGCCGGTTATGGCCAGCGCCGCGCTCCTGTGGACGACACTGCAGAGGCTGAACCTCTTGCGGGCGGGCTTGGTCCCTTTGGCGAAGGCGGCGAACTGGGCCATAAGGCTGCGGCAGGAGTTTACGCCCTCCAGCGCCTCGGCCACGTATCCCATCTTCTTTTTGGAGCCCACAAGGTCCATCTCGAGCAGGGAGAGGTTCCCCATTATGCCCGCGAGCATATTGTTGAAGTCGTGGGCCAGGCCGCCCGCAAGCAGGCCCATCGACTCCAGCCGCTGGACCTCCATCAGCGCGGCTTCGGCCCTCCGGCACTCCGAAAGGTCGGTGACGCTGGAAATGACGCACAGATCTTCTCCCAGCCTGAAAAGAGCGGCGGAATAGTCGGCCGGGAAGGTCTCTCCGGATTTGCGCCTGAAGACAATCCGCAGATTCCGGACTATCCCGTTTTTTCTCAGGGCTTCCACCGCGGAGTTGCTGGCCGCCTCGGTATCCCAGAGCCGCAGGGCTATGGTAGTGGAGCCGATCAGTTCTTCCCGGGGATAGCCGGATTCCTTTACAAAAACCTCGTTGGCCTCGATTATCCTGCCGTCGGAGACGCGCGAGATTATCTGGGCCGAGGGAGAGGAGTGGAAGACCAGCGAGAACTTCTCCTCGCTGCGCTTGAGCTCCTCCTGCGTCTTTACGCGCGCCGTCATGTCGCGGCAGACGCTCATTATGGCGGGCCGCCCCTGCCAGGTTATGAGGCTGTCCCTGACGTCCGCCGACAGCACTTCGCCGTTCTTTTTCCGGTGGCTGGCGGAGAAGCGCACCGCTCCGGCGGAGAGAAGGGTTTTCATCCTGTCGGGGATGCTCGCGGCGTATTCAGGGGTGCCGATCTGATCGACTGAAAGGGATCGCAGTTCTTCCCGGTTGTACCCGTAAGTCTCCTTTACGGCCTGGTTGCCCTCCAGTATGCGACCTTCGGTATCGTGGACAAAGATGGGGTCGGCGGCGTTGTCGAAAATCTGGCGGTAGCGCTCCTCGCTGTCGCGCAATCTTTCCTCCGCCTTCTTCTGGTCGCTTATGTCGCGGGTGACCCTTATGAGGCCGGCTATGCGGCCCGATTCATCCTTTACCGGGAACAACCGGTTCTCCAGGAAGACCTTCCGGTCGGGGTAAACGACCTCTTCCACCCGCGTGCTGGGCTCTCCGGTCGACATCACCTTCTTTATGGCCTCAAGGTGGGCGTCCGCCGCTTCCTTCGGGAAAGCCTCGTGCCGAATCTTGCCGGTCGGGTCCTCCCTGAACTGCGGCAGCCGGCGGTTGCAGTAGGTTATGCGGCCGTCCGTGTCCAGCGCGCAGATGAAGTCCGGCATGGCCTGCATCAGCGTCCGGTAGAACTCCTGGCTGGCGCGGGCGGCCCTGCCGCCGTAGTTGATGGGTTTGACGTCCAGTTCCACCTGGAATTCCGTTCCGTCCTTGTGCCGGTGCCGGCTTTCAAGGAAGCCTCCCCCGGCTTTACGGGCCGACAGTTTTTCCTTCGCGGCGTTCCTGGCTTTTTCACCCACTATGTCCAGGACTCCGAGCGAGAGGAGTTCTTCGCGGGTGTAGCCCAACTGTTCGCAGGCGGCGCGGTTCACTTTTATGAAACGACCGCGCTCGTCCGCCAGGAATACGGCGTACGGAACCTCTTCCAGGAGGCTGTTTAGAAGTTCTCCGTCCGTGATTTCTCGCTCGTCCATGCGGGGCTCCCCTCTTCTCCCAGCCCGGTTTATTATATATAAACCCGCGGGCCTGTAGAACGGGCAGAGCATTTTCTAATCCAAGAATGAGCCTGAAATCATCCGACGGTGCTCCGTCGT
>CAZVWK010000055.1:0-12868 GCA_964631475.1 uncultured Elusimicrobiaceae bacterium
CCGCTCCTGGGCGACGAGCGCCTCACGGAAGCGGGGCAGCCCGGCCACGGGGCCGGCGGGCGCGACGGCGCAGGCCGCGGCGCCCGATTGTAGCGCCAGCCGCTTAAGCGCCGACGACGCCTGGGCGGCCATTTCAGCTGTTGACTTCCGAGGAATACTGCCAGGCCGCGTAGGCTGCCCAGAACCTTGAGAAAAGGCGCCCGACGAATTCGTCGCGGTCCACGGGGCGGCCGAGTATGGCCGAGAGCGAGACGCCCTCCGGCAGTTCTTTGGGGAGCCTATTGTTCAGGTTTACGCCCATGCCGAGCAGCACCCAGTCCGGGTTATTGTCGACCGAGGCTGACTCGGTGAGGACGCCCGAGATTTTAAAGAACTTTTTTTTGCGCGGATGGAGGGCGTAGACGTCGTTGGGAGCCTTGACCCTGGTGGTCACGCCGTAATCCTCCTTGAGCGTTTCCGATATCACGGCGCCGGCCATAAGGCTGAGGTTCCCCAGGAAGCGGAGGCTGATGCGGGGCCTGAGTATCACGGTCAGGTAGAGCCCCCCGGCGCCAGATTCCCACTTCCGCCCGAGACGGCCCTTGCCGCCGGTCTGCGAGGCGGCTATGACCACGGTGCGCTCGTTGTTGCCCTCCAGCGCCAGCTCGCGCGCCACCTCCTGCGTCGAGACCGCCTCGTCGAGGCACAGCACCTTGGTAGCCCCGGGGACGTTCCCGCAGATCACAGGTTCGAAAGCCTTCATCTTTTCACCTCGCTTACCTGGAAAGAGATGTCCAAAGTCCCCGCGGCGGCCGTTATGGCGCCCGCAGAGATCCTGTCCGCGCCCAGCCCGGCCAGGCCGCGCAGATCTTTAAGCTTTATCCCGCCCGAAAGCTCTATCTCCATGCGCGGCGCGATGCGGCGCAGCCGGGGCATCAGTTCCCTCATAAGCGGCCGGCTCATATTGTCCAACATCAGTATGTCCGGCTTCAGGGCGGCGAAGGCCAGCGCCTGCTCGCGCGTCTGGGCCTCTATCTCCACCGGCACGCCGGGGCGCCGCGCGCGGATGGTCTTTATCATCGCCGCCAGTTTCTCAGCGGCGCCGGGGCCCAGCATAGCGATATGGTTGTCCTTTATGAGGTAGGCGTCCCACAGGCCGCGGCGGTGATTGCGCCCGCCGCCGCAGCGCACGGCGTACTTGGCCGGGGCGCGCAGGCCGGGCTGGGTCTTGCGCGTGTCGTATATCTTCGTGCGGCCGCGGCCCAGCGCCGCGGCGTACAAAGAGGCGGCGGTGGCTATGCCGGACATGTGCTGGAGGAAATTGAGGGCGGTGCGCTCGGCGGTGAGTATGGCCCGGCCGCCGCGTATCTTCATCAGCCGGGTCCCCGGCTTCACCTTCGCGCCTTCGCGCGCCAGCCTAGTCACGCGGGAACCCGGAGCGGCTATCTTGAACACGCGTTCGGCGACGGGGGCGCCGCAGAAGATGCCGGCCTGTTTGGCGACCATATAGCCCTCGAAAACGCCATTTGGCGGCGCGAAAGCCAGTGTGGTCAGGTCTCCCGCGCCGATATCTTCCTTAAGGGCGAGCCTGATTATCGCTTCGGCTTCTTTCATCGGCCAAGATTTTATCATTTACGGGAGCGCCCCCGCCCGGCCTTGCGCGGCTTGCCTCCGGGGCCGGCCATGTCGGCCAGTTCGAAGAGGCGGTCGCGCAGTCTGGCGGCCAGCTCGAAATTAAGCTGGTCGGCGGCCTTTTTCATCTCCCGCTCCAGCTGCAGCCGTATCTCCTCGCTGTTCTCCGGCTTCACCGCCGCGGCGGAGAGGTCCTTCACCAGGTCGTAGCCGCGCTCCCGGTCGGCCTCGTGGAGCTCCAGCCCGGCCAGTTCGCGGCGGGCCACGCTCTCGGGCTTTATACCGTGCCGCTCGTTATAGTCGAGCTGCATCTTGCGCCGGCGGTCCATCTCGCCCAGTGCGCGTGATATGGAGCCGGTGTTGCGGTCGGCGAAAAGCAGGACCTCGCCGCACTTATTGCGGGCGGCGCGACCGGCTATCTGCATCAGCGTGGTCTCGCTGCGCAGGAAACCCTCGTTGTCGGCGTTTAGGATGGCCACCAGCGAAACCTCGGGGATGTCCAGCCCCTCGCGCAGCAGGTTGATGCCCACCAGCGCGTCGAACTCCCCCCGCTTGAACTGGCCCAGTATGTCCAGCCGCTCCAGCGTGTCCATGGAGGAATGTATGTATTTGGCGCGCACGCCCTTGCCGGCCAGAAACTCGCTGAGGTCCTCCGCGGTCTTCTTGGTCAGCGTCAGCACCAGCGTGCGTTCTTTGACCTTGGCGCGCTTCTCTATCTCCGCCGTCAGCGTCTTAACCTGGCCGGTGAGCGGCAGGACGCGCACCGGCGGGTCGGTCAGCCCCGTAGGGCGTATGATCTGCTCGGCGATGGCCGTTTTCCCGGCCAGGCCGAGTTCATAGGGCCCGGGCGTGGCCGAGACATAGACGGTGCGGGGCCTCAGCGCCTCGAACTCGTCGAATTTGAGCGGCCGGTTGTCGAGCGCCGACGGCAGGCGGAAGCCGAAATCGACCAGCGTCTGCTTGCGGCTGCGGTCGCCCGCGTACATGCCGCGCACCTGCGGCACGGTGACATGCGATTCGTCCACGAAGAACAAGAAATCCTCCGGGAAGTAGTCGAACAGGCAGGCGGGGCGCTCGCCGGCGGGCCGGCCCGCTAGATGGCGCGAATAATTCTCTATGCCGTGGCAGTAGCCGGTCTGGGCGAGCATCTCCATGTCGTAGCGCGTGCGCTGCTCTAGGCGCTGCGCCTCGACCAGTTTGTTCTCTTTTTTAAGAACTGCCAGGCGCTCCGCCAGTTCGGCGGAGATGAGCCCCAGCGCCTCCCCTATCTCGGCCTGCGTGGAGACGAAGTGATTGGCCGGGTAGATCCAGGCGTGTTTATGCTCCCGCAGCTCGGCGCCGGTCGGCGGATCGAACTCCACTATGGATTCGACGGCGTCGGAGAGCTGTATCCGGAAAGCGGTCTCCGAGTCGCCGGGGAAGATATCGACAAAGGCCCCGCGCGGGCGGAATTTGCCGCGCGAGAGTTCTATATCATTTCGCTCGTAGCGGATGGCGACCAATCGCTCCGTCAGCTCTTTGCGCCCCAGCGGCCGCCCCTTCTCGATATAGAGGCCCATCCTGGCGAAGTTCTCGGGTGAGCCGATATTATAGATGCACGAGACCGAAGCGACGACTATGCTGTCGGGCCGCGAGAGGATGGAGGCCGTGGCTTTCAGACGCAGCTTGTCGAGCTGCTGGTTGATAGACGAGTCTTTTTCGATATAGGTGTCGGTCGAAGGGATATAGGCTTCGGGCTGGTAGTAGTCGTAATAGGAGACGAAATATTCGACGGCGTTCTCCGGAAAGAAGGTCCTGAACTCTGAATAGAGCTGGGCAGCCAGCACCTTATTGGGAGAAATGATAAGGGCCGGCCGGTTCATCTCCGCGATGAGCGAGGCCATGGTGAAGGTCTTGCCCGAGCCGGTGACGCCCAGCAGCACTTGGTCGCGCAGGCCGCCGTTCAGACCCGCGCACAGTTTCTTTATAGCCGCCGGCTGGTCGCCCGCCGCCCTGAAAGGCGCCTTCAGCCTGAATTCAGAGGACATTCCGGGACCTATTTAAATTTGAGTTTCTTAAAATCTATCGAACGGAGCCGGACGGGATCTTGCGTTATGACCCAGAGGCGGCTTCCGGAAACCGAAAACCCGGCTATGGATCCTTCCGGGATAAAGGGCCCCAGGTCGGCGGCGGGGGCGGAAGCCGCGGCCTGACCGGCGGCTGAAAGGCGGGCGCTGGCCGGGTCTAGGACCCATATTCTGCCCTCATCTGCGGCGATCAGTCCTCCCCCGGCGGAGGACATACCACCCGCTTCCTTGAGCGAATCGCCTGAGACGGAGTAGCGGATAAGCGTCCCGCCGGAAGAAGCCCACAGAAGTTCCCCGTCCCAGGCCAGCCCGCCGATATCTTTTTTCTGAAGATAGACAGGCTCCGCCCGGCGGGGGTTATCGGCCTGATGGCGGTAAATGGTCCCGCCAGCCGCGCTCCAGAACCGCTTCCCGTCATAAGCCATGGCCCTAGCTGAAGTACCGGGGAAAGGGACTACGGACTCAACCCTTTTTTCCGGCAGTGACACCGTGAAAAGAAGCTGGCGCCTATGATCTAAAAAAAAGGCCCTCCTTCCTTCTCCGTCAAGGCAGAGTCCGGCCGCGCTGGAGGCCGGCAGAGGAATCGTCCCCCCGGACGCCCCACCCAACATCAAATACCCGCCGAAGGCCACGGCGGCGGTGAGCAGGACGGCTATGGGCAGCGGCCTCTTTAGCCCGGATGCGACCGGAGGAACCGCCGGCGGCGGAGGGGCGGGCCTGGCTTCTTCGCGTGATGGGACTTCCGGGCGGGCAGGAGAAGTGAGCCGCGGCTCCGTGGCGCTCCGCGGCGACCGCGCCGCCGCGGGCTTGGCCGGCTGAAGCCGCGAAACGGCGGCGATATCGTTATCCATCCTGTCCATGATGTCCCGCAACTCAAGCTGGGCCCTGGAAAAACCGTCGACGATCAACTGTCGCTCGGCGGACAGTTCCTGTAAAAGCGGGTACTTGCGCGCGGTCTTTTCCGGCAGGGCCGGAGGCTGCGGCACCGCGCGCGGGGATGAAAGCCGTACCGCCGCGAAAGCGCGGCGCAGCTTTTCAGCGGCCTCGCCGTCCCTGGATTCAGGCCCCGTCATCCTTCCCCCGGCCTCCCGGCAGTCCGGAAAGCAGCCGGACTTTTATCGTTTCGAGTTCTTTGGATTTTTGCTCGAAATCCGCCTGCAGCTCGGCCGATGCCTCAGCCAGGCCCGAAACCCGGGCGCGGACTTCCTCCTCCAGCGCCCGGGCCTTGGACTCGCGGTCCTGGAATTCGGCCGTTATGGTGCGGTTGAGCTCCAGGAGCCTGGCTTCCTTCTGTGCGTAGAACTTGTCCACTCCCGCGGAGCTGGCCTTAAGGTCCTCCAGCAACTGCAGATGCCTTTTCTCGAATTCGGAATGGAACTCTTTCTGCTCGGCCTCCAGCGCCTTGTGGCGCCTGGTCCACACATCTTCGAGCTCCCGCTCTTTCTTCTCCGTTTCGGCTATCAGGGCCTCCATCTTGCGGGTACGCTCCGCGTCCCTCTCAGCTTCCTGTTTCAGGTGACGCTCCTTTTCCAGAGTCAGCGCCTCTTCCAGCCTGGCACTCTCCTTGAGGGCCGACTCAAGATGCCCGCGCACGGAAACGAGTTCCGTTTTAAGCGTTTCGCAGCGCACCGCCTCGGTCTTGAGGCGCGCCTCCAGGTCAGGAACTACGGCCTCCATTTTATTCTGCTGCAGCGCCGCGGCCCGGCCGCTTTCTTCAAGCGCCAGTTCCAGGGAGGAGACTTTGAGCGCCAGCACCTTCCTCTCTTCCCCGGCGGAGACTTGCAGCCGCTTCACCTCTTCTTCCGCCGCCCACAGCTCGGCCCGCAGCTTTTCGGCTTCGGCCGCACGCTTTTCAGAGTCCGCGGAGCGCCTGAGGGCCGCGTCCCGCTCCTTCTCCGCCTGGCGGGCCAGGGCGCGAGTTTCCTTCAGCGCGGCGGCCAAGGCTTCGGCCTCCCGGGACCGCTCCTCGGCCATATCCCTGGCCGAAGAGATCTGGGCCAGAAGCTCTTCCGCTTTCAATCTCCATTTATCGGATTCCGACTGGAGTATGGCCCGCTCCTTGCGGAAGGTCGACTCCAGAGCGGCTATTTCCCGCCCGAAGTTCGCCGCAGTCTCCTCCACCGCCAGGCTCCGCGCTCTTTCGATGTCCGTCCTGAGGCGTGAGGATTGTGCCGAGGCGGCCTTCTCCCTTTCCGAAAGATTTTCCTCCAGGGCGTTCAGCGCGGCCACCCTGGACGCGTGCTCTTGCTCCAGTTTTTCGCGCAGCGAGGATAGCTCTTCACCGGATGCTGCCGCGGCGCGCTCCCGCTCGGCGGCCCACGCGGCCCTCTCCTTCTCGAAAGCGCGCTCCCGCTCGCCCAGTTCCTGCTTACGCCGGACTAGCTCCGTTATCTCCGTTTCACCGGCCCGGCGCATGGATTCCGGGCGCATCATGGTCATCCGCTCGAGTTCGGCGTGCAGCGCCTTTACCTTCCTCAGCTCTTCCCCCCTGGACTCATAACGGAACCTGAGATGCCCCAGCTCGGTACGGCAGACGGAAAGTTCGGCGCGGAGCGAATCTACGCCCTCTCCGGCGGGAAGCGGCCCGCCGGGGATCTCCGCCGAGCGGAGTTTTTCCGTTATCCCGTGGACGAAATTCCGCGTAGATTCGAGCTCCGCCCTTATGGCGGCCTCGAGTTCCTCGTCGGCCTTTTTCTTTCCCGGCTCGGTCATGACTTTCTCCTTGAAAGGGGCGCCGCTTCCCGCCGCGCGGACGCCTCCTCGGGGGGCATGAGGTAATAACCCAGTTTTGAAACGGTGACTATCCTCTGGCCACGGCCGCCGAGGGCCTTACGGAGCCGGCTGACCACGGTGTCGACTACCCTTATGTCAGCAGCCGCTTCCGAACGCCAGACATTGTTGAGCAGGTAATTGCGGCTCAGTACACGGCCGGCCTTGAGCATGAGGACTTCCAGAACGGCGAACTCCAGGGGCCGCAGATTCACCCTGACCCCGTCCACCGTGCAGCGCCTCTGGCTTGGCTCTATCTCTATGCCGCCCACCTGTATTATACCCCCGATGGTTTCAGCCGCCTCGTACCTCCGCCTCAGGACGGCTTTGATACGGGCCCTTATCTCCCTGATATCGAAAGGTTTTTCTAGGAAATCGTCCACCCCGAGCCCGTAAGCCTCTGTCAGGCTCTCCTTCGTTTTGACCCCGGTGAGCAGAATGATGGGCAGTTCCTTGCCATATGAAGTTTCCCGTATCAATCGTAAAAGCCCCGTCCCCGGCATATCCGCAAGATCGGGATGGATAATAAGGAGATGCGGCAGCGAAGAACGCAGCCTCTCCAGCAACAGATGTGAAGCGTCGAAACATTCGACGCTGAATTCGTCAGCCAACCGGCGGAAATCGGACGACGATTTGCAGTCCGCGGCAAGGTAGACCGAATACGCCATACGGTTTTATACCAAATTCCAAATCGTAATTGCAAAGTATTTGAAAACTATTTGACAAAAAACAATAAAAAAGATGACAAAAAATGTATAAAACAAGTTTGTACGCTTATAGCAATATCAAAGTGACTTACGGAGGCTGAAATGTACCGAGTACTGGTAGTAGAGGATGACCCCATAATGACGAAGCTTCTGGCCAGCGTATATAAGTCGGGAAAGTTCGAGGTTTTCTCCGCGGCCACCGTCAAAAGCGGACTGGAAACAGCTTTCAAAGAGCTTCCGGACCTTATACTTTCAGATGTTTATCTGCCTGACGGCAACGGAGTCAATTTCTGCCGCCAATTAAAAACGGAACCGAGACTCAGACATATACCGGTAATACTGCTGACTGGCGACGCGGTCAAGGTGGAGGACCGGGTTTACGGTATGGAGTCCGGGGCGGAGGATTACATACTCAAGCCCTTCATACCGGAAGAAATACTGGCTCGCACGGCCGCGGTAATAAAACGGAGCCTAGACCTCGGGAAATGAGCGTTTTATGAAAAAGGCCGCCCTCCTTCTTCTGGCTTTCATGCCCGCCTATCAGCAGCGGGCCTGCGCCATTGGCGGGATGGAGGGCGGACAGACCGCGATATCGCGCTGGACTTCTAATTCCGGCGGGGGTCTGGCCGCGGGTGGAAGTTTCCGCCTCAATACCGCCGCCGGTGAAACCGTTTTTTCAGGCGCTGCGGGCGGCGACTATTCGCTCAGGGCCGGCTACGCCAAAATAGCGGCGCAGCCGGGCAGCGTGGTGGCGATAACCGCCGTCACCAAGACGACCGGGACACTGGAACTCGAATGGAACGCCCCCGGCGCGGACGGATTCCAGGGCGCCGTGAACGACGGCTTCTACCGGTTGGACTATTCCAGCGACCCCGCCCATGTCTTTGCCCCTACGATATTCAGGACAGAATTCTCGACCTCCGTAGCCCCGGGCGACCCGCAGTCGCTGGTCGTCTCCGGGCTCGAGCCCAATACCACCTACTATGCCAGGATATACCTGGGCGACAGCACCAGGTTCATGGCGTCCAAGTCCGCGCCGTTGGCGGACTCCACGCTGGCCGATCTGCCCGTAGACCCTTTCTTTTCCTCCGTTTCGGCCTGCCGCGCGACCATCTCCTGGCTGATCCCGTCCGGCGGGGCCGGCGGCTACAGCACCGAAGCCTCGACCACCAGTTTCGGGCTTCTCTCTCCCGGCGGCGAGATCAAGACCCTCGCCACCCCGGACGGGCTGCAGGTGAACCTCACCCTCGGCGGCCTGATACCGGGCACGCTCTACTTTTTCCGCGTCGCCAGCCTCAACTGGCAGGGCGACAAGAACTTCACCTCGCTCATCTCCACCGCGACACCCGACGGGACCTGCCTGGCCCACGTCGCCGGCCTGGCCGCAACGCATGACGCCTTCTCCCGCGCCGTCAAACTTACCTGGATAAACCCGTCCGACCCGTCGCCCGAAGGGGTGGTGGTAATGCTCAGCGCGAACCCGGACCCGGCAAATATACAGGACGGGACGGAACTTTTCGCGGGCCAGATTCTTCCTGACGGTTCCGTAGTAAAATCGACGCGGAGGGCCGAAGCTATCTCCGATTCCGGCCTCACGCTCAACACGACTTATTTCTACCACCTGGTCGCCAGGTACGCGGGGCCCGTCTACTCGGTGGCTGTCTCGACCGGGATAATGCTCGACCTCCCCCCCATGGCGCAGGCCGGCCTGACTGCGGACCTGGACCAGCCGCTCAACCAGGTGAACCTGGCCTGGAGCCCTGTCACCAGCAACATCGACGGGACGCCCTTCAAGTCCGCCGCCTCGCCCATCTCCGACGAATTGTCTTATTACAGGGTGGAAAAGTCCTCCTCCGCCGCGGCCCCCGCCTGGGTGCTCGTTTCCACGCTGCCGATAAACCAGGGGACCTTCTCCTTTCCGGCCGACATCTCCGGCACGCCGCACATCTACCGCGTCGCGGCGGTGGATTCTTTCGGAAAGGAAGACGCCGCCATGGCCGTGGATACGCGCAGAGGCGTATATGTCTACGCCCCCGGCCAGGCCGCCAGGATAGAGATCCCCGCTTCGCTCGGCGGAGAAATGCTGGCCGCCGGCAACCGGTACGGTTCCAACATCCTCATACGCGGCATACAGGAAACCGACGGCCTGCCCGGCAATGTCTTCAGCTCGGTGCGCTTCGAGGCGGTCAGGACCCCGGGAAACCAGCTGCTGGATCGTTTCTCCTTCTCTAGGCCGGAGCTGACGGTCGCGGTCAGATACGAAGTATCGGGCGGCAACATAGTCCCCTCGGGCACCCCTGGCCCCTCGGCCATTTCCGCAGCCGACGCGGCGCAGCGGCTGGGCCTTTACTGGAATAACGGCGAAAAGTATGTGAAGCTCTACGGCAAGGTGGACACCCTCAACAGGCTGGCCACCGTACAGACCTCGATGACCGGCAGCTACCAGCTGAGGGGCCTCTACCGCGACGCCGGCGTACATTTCGACATCTCGAATTTAAGCAACAGGGCGATAACACCAAACGGCGACGGCCTCAACGACACCGCGGTTTTCCTTTTCGACAACCCGAGGGATTCGGCCTTCTCGGGCCGTATCTACGATCTGCACGGCGCATTCGTGGCGGAAATGACAGCCGGCCCCGCAGCCGACAGCCTGCAGTGGGACGGCAAAGCCAATGGCCGGACGGTCACGGGCGGCGCCTATGTCTACCAGATAAAAGCGGAGGGCAGGGTCTTTAACGGCACCCTGCTGGTCGTCAGATGAGGATCAAAGGCGCGGAAAAGGACGTAGCGGCCAGGGCCGCGGCTTCACTCGCCGCGGCGCTGCTCCTTGCCGCCGGACCGGCCGGCGCCGCTTTCGAAGACCTCGGCGCCGGCGCTAGGGCGCCCGGCATGGGCGGCGCCTTCACCGCGCTGGCGGACGACATTTACGCAATCTATTATAACCCCGCAGGGCTCGCCCTCCTCGGCCGGCCCGAACTGGCCGCTTCCCATACCCAGCACCTGACGGGGCTCTCCGACGGCTCCGGCATAAGCACTTCCTTCCTGGGTTTCGCCAGGCCGCTGGAAGCCGGCGGGACGATTGGAGGCGCCCTGCAGAACTTCTCTGTGGACGGCTCCTTCTACGGGGAAAGGGCTCTTTACCTTTCCTACGGCAGGGCCTCGCCGGAAAGCCTGGGCCTGGACGGCCTCTACTGGGGCCTGAACCTGAAAAATCTGCGCCGCGCCTTCGGCAGCCTGCCCGAAGCTTCCAGCGCCCGCTCCGGCCTGACCTCCACGGGCAGACCGGACCCCGTGCTTTCCGGCAGAAGCGCGGTCAGCGTGTTCGACGCGGACCTCGGGCTTCTCTACAAGTACGGCGGCAATTATTCCGCCGGCCTGCAACTGCTGCATCTGAACAGGCCCGACATCGCTTTCTCGCAGTCGGGCGACGACAAACTCCCCCTCAACGCCAAGCTCGGCCTCGCCTATTCCGGCATGTTCTCCAATATAACTACTCAGTACGAGACCTCGGAGTCCCCCTATGGCTCCCGCGACAACCGCTTCACTATAGCGCTGGAAAGGTGGTTCCCCTGGCTGTTGGTCGGAAATATCGGGGCTAGGGGCTCGCTCAGCATAGGCAGCCGCGAATTCCGGCAGACTACGGCCGGCTTTTCCTACCGCAGCGGCCGCATCAGCGTGGACTACGGCTTCGTCATGCCGATAGGCACGCTCACTGGGACCTCCGGCTCCCACCGTTTCAGTTTCTCGGTCCGCTTCGGCCCGCCGAAAGAAGATGAGGAGTCCGCCCAGCTCGTCCTAGCGGCCATGCGCAGCATCAAAACCGGCCGGACACCGGAGATCAAACCGCCGGCCGACGCCTCTCCGCAGACGGCGGCCGCCTTAGCCGACATACTGGGCAGGACGCGCTTCCTGGAAGCCGAGGGGCGCTACCCGGAGGCCGCCGAAGAGCTTTCGAAGGCGATCGCGCTGAACCCGCAGGACCCCCGTCTCCTGAAGCGGAACGGGCGCCTCAGCTTCGTCGCCGTTCACCTGGGCCGTCTCGCGGACTACAGGACGGACGCGGTGCAGTCCGCGCTTTACCGGTCGGCCATCGCCTACCTGAACGACTCGGACGATGAGGCCGTTAACCAGGCCGCCTACGCCCTCGGCCTGCGCCCGGGAGCCAACTCAGTGGGGAATTATCTGGCCCAGCTGGAACTCACCACCGGCCTGAAGGCGAGGAAGCTGGACCTGGCGCCGGAGACGGCCCTCAAAGTGGACAACCTGCTCTCGATGGCTTCGGAGGCGCTAGAAGCCTCGCGCTATGAAGAGGCCATAGTAATAAGCGAAGCGGCGCTTAAGCACCAGCCCGGCAGCATAAGCGCGCTCGAGAACCTTGGCATATCGCATTTCGCCACCGGCGACAATCAGAAGTCGCTGGAAGCCTGGAAAAAAGCACGCGCGCTGGAGACCAGCCGCGCCAGGCTGGCCATGCTCAACGCCCAGATCGCCTCCGTGGAGAACGTCATCCGGCAGCAGTCGAGGAACCAGAAACTCCCGCCCGCCCCCGCGGCGCGCCAGGCGAAGCCGGAGGCGCCGAAGGCGGACGCGGCGCAGGTTCAGAAACTGTACCGCGAAGGCCTGCACCTTTACAGTTCGGGGGAACTTGAAAAAGCCAGGGCCGTCTTCAGGAACGCGCTGAAACTGGACCCCGCGCATACCCCTTCGTCCAACGCCATAAAGCGCATAAACCGGGAACTGGGGAACTAAAGGAGCTTATGAAGATAAGCTGGAAAATATTCGCACTGACGTCAGCGCTTACCGCGCTGGTCACCATAGCCATGTTCGCGGCCACGCTGGCTCATGAGCGGAAACAAACCTCCCGGCAGCAGGGGGAGAGGGTCGCGCTGATTATGAACGGGATAGAAAGAGCCGCGACCGAATCGTTGCACGCCAACGACGATCTTCTTCTGCTGAGCTATCTCCGCTTCCAGATGAAACAGAACGCCGACTTGGAAATCATCTTTGTGACCAAGAACACCGACACTGCGGTGTTAGGCAGGGTACACGGCGAACTTTTTTATGAAACCGTCTCCGCCGCCGCGGTTGGGCAGAGTGTTACCGTACAGGCCGGCTTTTCCGCTTCCTACGCCGAATCGGAGCTCGCCAGGCAGAACGCGAAACTTATCCGCTCGTCGGCGGAGATAGCCGCGCTAGGCCTGCTGCTCGGCCTAGCCGGCTCGGCTTTCCTGAGCCGGAAAATCGCAGGCCCCATAGCCAGGCTTTCCGAAGCCGCAAGAAAGTTCGGGGAAGGAACTCTTGAAGCTGAGGTGGACGAAAGCGGCCGCGATGAGCTCTCCGACCTAGCCCGCACCTTCAACAAGATGGCCGCCGGCATAAAAGAATCGGTGAGCGCGAAGGAGGACCTGCTGAGCACCCTTACCCATGAGCTCAACAATCCCCTGGGAGGACTTAAAGCGTTCATAGCCCTGCTCCGCAGCCCGGGCCGCATCTCCACCATAGAGGATACCAAGCAGGCTTACGAGACCATGGCCGAGGCGGTCGGCTATATGGAACTCACCCTCGCCAACGCGCTGGAACTCTTCAGAACTTCCGCCAAGCCCTCCCTGGACCCCGAAGCCGTGGCCCTTTCCGAACTTATAAAAGAGGTGACGGCTCTTTACGCGCCGGTAGCCCGGGCAAAACATATAGCCCTGAAATTCCATCCCCCGGAGG
>CAZVWK010000055.1:12898-14208 GCA_964631475.1 uncultured Elusimicrobiaceae bacterium
ACAAAAAGCTGCTGCGCCGCGTGGTTATCAATCTCGTTTCCAACGCGCTCAAGTACACGCCTGACAGAGGGACTATAACAGTCTCGCTCGAAAGGGCCGGGAAGGATTTCCTCTTCTCTGTGGCGGACAACGGCTACGGCATAAGTCCCGAAGACCAGGAACACCTGTTCAGCAAATTCTACAGGGCCGCCGGCCCCGGCGGACGGAGAGAGAAGATCCCGGGCTCCGGGCTGGGCCTGGCGATAAGCAAACACGCGGTGGAACTGCACCGGGGAAAAATCTGGGTAGAGAGCGAAAAGGGCAAAGGCTCGACCTTCCGGGTCGCCTTGCCGAAATCCGAAGCTGGAGATTATCCATGAACAGGAATATTTTTAAAACTTTCATTTTGGGGTTTGCCGTCATGCTGTGCATGATCGACCGGTCCAAGGCCCAGACGGTTCCCCAGCTGATAAGTTTCCAGGGGCGTCTTACCGACGACCTGAACAATCCCCTGGCCGGGAGCTACGACTTCCAGTTCGCCATATATCCGGCGGCCGCCGGCGGACTGCCGCTCTGGAGCGAGATGCAGAACGGCGTCGTGGTGGTCAACGGCGTATTGGCCGCAGAACTCGGCTCGGCGAACCCGGTCCCGGCGGAGATATTCTCATCCTCCGCGCGCTATCTGCAGATAACCGTGAACGGCACGACGCTCACACCCAGGCAAAGGCTCTTATCAGTCCCCTACGCGGCCAACGCGCAGCTTTTCGGCGGCCGCGAATTAGCGGCCCTGGTCTCCACGGATACGGCGCAGGTCATCTCCGGCGCGAAGACCTTCACGGCGGACATCAACATGGGCGGAACGGCCCGGGTTACCGGCCTCGCGGTTCCGCTGGCCGCCGGTGACGCGGCCACAAAAGCTTATGTGGATTCCACAACGGGAAATCAGGGAGCGGCGGTCCTTGCCTCCACTCAGACTTTTACCGGCCAGAACGCTTTTTCCAATCTTGTGACCATATCCTCCGGCATTTACTTTTCCGCAGGCAGCCTGAACTTCATGGGGAACATCCTCACAACCCCGGAAGGCCTGCTGAACGCCTCAAGATTATCGGGCACGGTCTCCACGTCTTTGATAAATCTTTCCACCGTAACGGCAGCCTTGGCCGGAAAGTTGTCCAATACAGCTTCTGTTCCACCCTCGCTTATTGACCTCTCGACCGTCACCGCTGCTTTAGGCGGCAAACTCTCGGCTACCGGCGATGGCTCGCAGCTGACCGGTATTACCGCCGCGCAGGTCGGGCTGGGCAACGTGCTTAACGTCGCGCAGCTACCGG
>CAZVWK010000056.1:0-13947 GCA_964631475.1 uncultured Elusimicrobiaceae bacterium
GACGGAGCACCGTCGGATGATTTCAGGCTCATTCTTGGATTAGAAAATGCTCTTCACGGCGCCCCATGCCCGCAGTAAAGTATAATTGAACCATGTGCGGACGTTATTCACAGTCGGCCGACCTGGCCGATCTTATAAAACGCTTCGGGCTCAAGCAGCCTCCTTTCCATTATACGCCCAGGTATAACATCGCTCCCGGAGCCTCCACGCCGGTCATAACGCCGGCCGGCCTGCGGCTGCTGAAATGGGGCTATGTGCCGTCCTGGTCTGGCGGCCCTTTCCGCGCCGGCCCTTCGATGCCGCTTTTCCCGGCCGGCGGGCCGATGGAGAGGAAATACTCGGGGGAAGAAGGAGCGCCGGCGGCCCAGCCCGAACGCGAGCCCGAGGGTTTTACAAACGCCAGGGCCGAGGGCATAGCCTCCCGTCCCGCTTTCCGCGCCGCCTTCTACAATTCCCGCTGTATAGTGCCGGCCGACGGGTTCTATGAGTGGAGCGGCTCGGCGGGCGAGAAGATCCCCTACCGGTTTTCGATGCGCGACGGCGGACTTTTCGGCATGGCCGGTGTTTACGAAGAGAAGCGCGGCACTTTCGCGATAATAACGGCCGCGGCCTCCGCCCTGGTGCGGGCGGTCCATCACAGGATGCCGGTCATACTGGAGCCGCGCCACGAGGCGCTCTGGCTCAATCCGCGTATGCGCGACAGCGAGACGCTGCTGCCGCTGCTGCGGGCCTACGATTCTGCCCTCATGCGGGGCTACCGGGTCTCGGACATAGTCAATGATCCGGCCAACGATTCCCCGGATTGCAGCCGTCCCCTGGATTGACCGTTCCGCCGCCCCTTATTTTTTTCACGCGGCCTCCGGTTTATTTAAGGGCTTTCCTTGCCTGGGCGCCCCAGTGGGTCTGCCGGAAGGCGAGAGTCGCCATCGGGCGTTCGATGAGCATAAGCTGCCTGCAGCCAAGGAACTCTCCAGCTCCCAGCAGACAGAGCCGCAGTATGCCGCCGTTGCGGCGGTAGCGCCTGAAATTATAGGCGTCCATTACGATCGCAGAGATGTTTATGGGGCCCGCTAGGCCAGATGCACGGTCTCGTCGTCTATAAACAGTATTTTGCCCATAAGCTGGAAGCGGGCGGCCCATGGCCCCGGGCCGCCCGTAACAGCCGGGTCAGTTCAGGACGGAAGCCGACTTGATGTAGTCCAGCTTGGGGAAATCCGCCTTGAGATAGGCGTTGCCCTGCATCTGCACGCGGCCCTGGTCGGGCCCGCGGCCGTTGGGCGCGCCCTCGCCGTAGCCGTTATAGATCGCGTCGACTATCTCCATCCCGGAGACCACCTTGCCGAAGGGGGAGAAACCCATGGAGTCCAGCTGGGAGTTGTCGCCGAAGTTTATGAAGAGCTGGGTCGTGCGGGTGTTCGGCCCCGCCATCGCGTAGGAGATGTAGCCGCGCTTATTGGACTGCTTCACGGGGTCGTCCTGTATGCGCGCCCCGCGCCAGGCCGCCGATACCGCCGGGTCGCCGTGTATGCCGAACTGGGCCATGAAGCCGCCGATGACGCGGAAGAAGGAGACGTCGGTGAAGTATCCGTTCTTGACCAGGTTGTAGAACCGGTCGGCGCCGAGCGGGGACCAGTCGCGGTTGATTTCCAGCGTGACGTCGCCTTTGGTGGTCTTGAAAAGCACCTTGAACGAGGCCGGGGCCTGTTCGTTCAGTTTGGAAGGGTTGAGCAGGGCTGACATGTCGGTCTTGGCCTCCTTGGCCGGCGCCGCGGCGGGCGGTTTTTCCTGGCTGGCCGGGGCCTGTTCCGGTTCCGGTTTGCAGGCCGCGGCGGTAGAGAGAAGCATCGCGGCCGCTATGGCCGCAAATTTATTTTTGCGCATGGGAAGATTTTACCTTTTTCGTGGGAAGGTCAGCAATTGCTACAATCTGCCTATGTCTACCGAGATAAGCGCGGAATATGTAGGCGACGAGCAGGTCCGGCTGACGCACGGGCCCACCGGCGCCGTGATAATAACCGACCTGCCCCCAGACAACGGCGGCAAGGGACGGATGTTCTCCCCGACCGATCTGTTCGCTTCAGCCCTTGCGTCCTGCGTCCTTACCATAATGGCCAAGGTCGCCGCACGAGAGAATATCCCGTTCGAGGGCTCCTCCATCGTCATAGTCAAGGAGATGTCGGAGAGCCCGAGGCGGGTGGCTGGCTTCGCGGCGCGCGTAAAGTTTCTGCCCGGGCTGTCTCCCGTTCAGCGGGCGAAGCTGATGGCCTGCGTGAAGGCCTGCCCGGTGCACCGCAGCCTGCACCCCGATATAAAAGTCGAATTCGCGGAGATATGAACCGTCTCGCCGCGGCCGGCCTGCTGCTCCTGGCCGCCTGCGTGCCGGCGCCCGGGCCGCATCCCGGAAAAAAGGAGACCGCTATGCCCGAAAAGACCGGGACCGCCGTTCTGGCCGGCCGATGACTATCACCAGGACTCCCTGCGGAAGAATCCCGGCGGGTATACCGGCCATTTTGTAATGAACCGAGCCGCGCCGGAGGATAAAAAAAGAGCCGCCGCGGCGGCTCTTTTTTTGCGGAGGACGGACTATTTATGTTCGAGTTCGAGCTTGCGCTCGTCGGCCAGCTTGCGTATCTCTTCCGCGAATTTCGGATTCTCTTTAGCGGCAGCCTCGAAATGGTCGGCCAGCAGGACGAACACTTTCGTGGGCTCCTCGCAAACGACCGTCGCGTTGCGGGGCTGGCGCGAGAGCAGGGACATTTCCCCGAAGAAATCTCCCGGCCCCAGGTCCGCCATTTTCTTGGGGAACGGCAGTATGCCGCGCTTAACCTTGACGGTGACCTTGCCCGAGTCTATGGCGTAGAAGGCGTCGCCGGGGTCGCCCTGCGCGCAGATCTTCTCTCCTTTATCGTATTCGCAGTGCATGACCCAGGCGAGGATCTTCTCCAGCAGCGCCATGCTCATCGAAGAGAAGAATTTTATCTTGCCGGCTATATTGGTGAAGCGGACCGTGTCGGCGTCGGTCATCGTCAGTTTTTTCATTTGCCTTCCCTTTCCCCGATAAGCTCCAGCGCCGCGGCCGCGTCGCCCGCGGCGACCATGACCCGCGACATTATCGCCGGGCCGAACATCGCCACGCTGCCCGCCGCCCGGCCGTCAAAGACGAAAGCGCGGATGCCGGCTGCCTCCAGGGCCGAGCGGACCAGTTCGGCCTCGTGGGGATTCTGCGCCCGGAAAACACATTCTGGCCCGTTTTGTCCCATGCTTGACGTTTCCCCCGGAATATTCTAGCAAAAACCCGGGGCCTCCTTCCGACGGAGGATTTTGAATTGATATTGTCATTTGTTAAACTGAATTCGCGGGGATAAAGGGAAATAAAGCGCGTTCCTGCGTTCCTCCCCGGCTCACACGGAGGTCAGCATTATGGCTAACACTGCGGCGGCTAAGCCTTCACAGGCCGTAAAAGGCGCGGTAAGTTCCTTCATAGAACGCAATTACCGTCATTTCAATTCCCTCGCCCTGAAGAACGCGGCCGACGCGTATAACGACCACATAGAGAGGGGCGGGAAGATGTTCCTGGCCATGGCCGGCGCCATGAGCACGGCCGAACTCGGCATCACGCTGGCCGAGATGATACGCCAGGGCAAGATCCACGGCATCTCCTGCACCGGCGCCAACCTGGAAGAGGACGTCTTCAACCTGGTGGCAAATAACGAGTACGAGAAGGTCCCCAATTACCGCGACCTGAGCCCCGAGCAGGAGAAGGAACTGATGGACCGCGGCTTCAACCGCGTCACCGATACCTGCATCCCCCAGGACGTCATGTACCACATCGAGGACCACATAGTGAAGCGCTGGAAGGTTGCGGAGAAGACCGGCAGCCGCAAGTTCCCGCACGAGCACTTCTACGACCTGCTGCTCTCCGGCGACATAAAGAAGCATTACCAGGTGGACCCGGCCGACAGCTGGCTGCTTGCCGCCGCAGAGAAAAATCTCCCTGTTTACGTGCCCGGCTGGGAGGACTCCACGCTGGGCAATGTCTACGCCGCCAAGTGCATAAAGGGCCAGCTCAAGCCCGGCACCATGAAGACCGGCATCGAGTACATGATGCATCTGGCCGACTGGTACCAGAAAGCCAGCCGCGAGAGCGAGGCCGGCCTGGGTTTCTTCCAGATAGGCGGCGGCATAGCCGGCGACTTCCCTATCTGTGTGGTGCCTATGATCGAGTGCGACCTGCGCAAAGAAGTCAAGATGTGGGGCTACTTCTGCCAGATCTCCGACAGTATCACCAGTTTCGGTTCCTATTCCGGCGCCGTGCCCAATGAGAAGATTACCTGGGGCAAGCTGGCCGCAGACACCCCTCGGTTCGTCATAGAAAGCGATGCGACGATAGTGGCCCCCCTGCTGTTCAGCTACGTGCTGAACCGCTGAACTCCGGGACCGATGAAGACCGCCGCCGCGCTGCTTTTCCTGCTGCTGTCGCCGGCCCTCCCCGGGGCGGCGGCTGACTTCCGCGATGAGACGATATACCTGGTCATGACCGACCGCTTCGCTGACGGCGATCCCTCCAATAACGACATCTACGGGGACGAATACGTCCCGGGCAACCTGAGGTATTACCAGGGCGGAGACTTCCGCGGCCTGATGGACAACCTCTCCCATATCAAGGGGATGGGGTTTTCTGCCGTCTGGATAACCCCGCCGGTCATGCAGCCTCCGGGCCGCTATGTGAACTCCTCGCAGACTTACGACGCCGCGGGCTACCACGGCTACTGGGGCTGGGACTTTTCAAGGATAGATCCGCACCTAGAGTCGCCGGGCGCGTCCTACTCCGACCTCATAAGGCGCGTACATTCGAAAGGGATGAAACTGGTGCAGGACATTGTCCCCAACCACGGTCACGGCGGCGACACCCACCCGTCGGTGAAATGGCACGCGGAGAACGGCAAGGTGCGCGGCCTGGGCCTCGAGTTCGACTATCACGCAGACGACAAGGGCTGGTTCACCCGCGAGGGGCCGGTGCTGGCGGACCTGCTGGACTTCAACGACGCCAACCCCGGAACGGTGAAGTGGCTCACGGATATCTACCTGAAGTACCAGGCGATGGGCGTGGACGCCTTCCGGCTGGACACCGTCGTCTGGATGAGCGACGATTTCTGGCGCCGTTTTACCGGCGCCCTGCACGCCGCGAAGAAGGATTTCTTCATCTTCGGCGAGGCCTGGACCCGCGACGATTCCGACATGCTGGCCCGCTACAGCAACCTCGCCCCTGGCGACCCGATGAACAGCGCCATGAGCCTGCTGGACATGCCGCTTTCCGCGATGGGGACCTGGGGGCCGATGGAGGAGGTCTTCAAGGGAGGAGACTATTCCGTCGCCGACGCCGTGTTCGCGCACGACCATAAGTACAAGGACGCCACCTACCTCGTCACTTTCCTCGATAATCACGATAAGCCGAGGTTCAACGGCGCCGGCGGGGAGGGCCAGGGCACCCCGGCGACGGCGGAGCAGTACTTCGACGCGCTGAACTTCTATTTCACCGTCCGCGGCATCCCCTGCGTCTATTACGGTACCGAGGTAAGGATGGCCGGCGGCAACGACCCGGACAACCGCAGGATGCTGGGAGCCGAAGGTATAGAGAAAGCGAAAACCGACCCGGTGTACCATCACCTGAAGAAGCTCAACGCGATGAGGCGCTCCGCCGCCCCCCTGCGGCGCGGCGCGCAGACCCTGCTCTCCTCGTCGAAGGACTCCTATGTATTCAGGCGGGACTACGGGAACGAGACCGCCGTAGTGATGCTCAACAAAGGCCCCTCACCCGCCCTGCTCAGTGCCGGCGGTCTGCCCGCCGGAAGATACCGGGAACTCTACTCCGGCGAAAAGGCCCGCGTCCACGGGGGGGAACTGGCCGCCGAAGTCCCTGCCCACGGCGTCCGCGTCTTCGTGAAAGGCGGGATAAAAGGCCGCCCCTGGCGCCTGCCCGGCGGCCCAGAATATTCACGCAGGTAAGGCGAACACATGAACCCCAAAGAGATCTCCCGAAGGCGCACCTTCGCCATCATCTCCCACCCGGACGCCGGCAAGACCACGCTGACCGAGAAGTTCCTGCTCTACGGCGGCGCGGTTCAGCTGGCCGGCTCGGTCACGGCGCGTCGCAAGCAGCAGAGCACCTCGTCGGACTGGATGGAGTTGGAGAAGAAGCGCGGCATCTCGGTCAGTTCCACCGTCTTGCAGTTCGACTACGGCGGCTGCAAGGTCAACCTGCTCGACACCCCCGGCCACCGCGACTTCTCCGAGGACACCTACCGCGTGCTGATGGCCGTGGATTCTGTGATCATGGTGCTCGACGCCGCCAAGGGCATAGAGGCGCAGACGCTCAAGCTCTTCGAGATCTGCCGCATGAGGCAGATCCCTATCTTCACCTTCATAAACAAGATGGACCGTCCCGCCAGGGAGCCGCTGGAGCTGCTCGACGAGATAGACAAGTCGCTGCAACTGCAGCCCTTCCCGGTCAACTGGCCTCTGGGCCTGGGTCCGGACTTTAAAGGAGTCTACGACCGTCGCTCGCGCGACCTGCACCTCTTCGAGCGGGTGCCGGGAGGGGCCTACCGGGCCCCCCTGACCGTGGTGAAGGATCTCGACAGGGAACTGGCCGGCAAGGCCGACGCTATCTCGACCGCTCGCTTCCTCGAAGAGGTGTCGATGCTGGACGCGGTGGGCGATTCTTTCGACCGGGCGGCGGTGCTCAAAGGCGACCTGACGCCGGTCTTCTTCGGCAGCGCGGTCAATAACTTCGGAGTGCAACTGCTGCTGGATAATTTCCTGGAGATGGCCCCGGAGCCCCGGGCGCAGAACTCCCTGTCGGGGCCGGTGGCCGTGGACGACCCGCGCTTCTCCGGCTTCGTCTTCAAGATACAGTCGAATATGGACCCCAAGCACCGCGACCAGATAGCTTTCCTGCGCGTGTGCTCCGGACGCTTCGAGAGGGACATGAAGGTCTTCAACGCGCGCACGAAGGAGACCCTGCGCATCTCCAGTTCGCATAAGCTGTTCGGCCGCGAGCGCGAGACCGTGGACGAGGCTTACGCCGGGGACGTCATAGGCGTAGTCGGCCACGAAACGTTCCGCATCGGCGACACGCTGACCGAGGATCCGTCGATAATCTACCCGGAGGTGCCCAGGTTCCCGCCCGAGCACCTGGCCTTCCTGCATTGCAATAATACGGCGCAGTCCAAGCGCTTCCGCGCCGGTTTCGACCACCTCCTTCAGGAGGGCGTCGTCCAGACCTTCAATATCCCCAGCTCGCCGTCGCGCGTGCCGCTGCTGGGCGCCGTAGGTCCGCTGCAGTTCGAAGTGCTCCAGTACAGGCTGGCCAACGAATACGGCGCCGACGCGCGGCTGGAGCGGACTTCGTGGGAAGTGCTGCGCTGGCTGGGCGGGGATTCGGAGCCGGTTACGGAGGAGATGCTGCCGACGGGAGCCCGGCTCGCCGAGGACCCCGACGGCAGGTCCGTGCTGCTTTTCGCGCGCGAGTGGGACTGCAAGTATTTTCTGGAGCGCCATCCCAAAGTGACGCTGTCGAAGCTGCCGCCCCCTGGCCCGCCCCCCTCTACCTGATCCCGATCGTCTTTATCCCCAGGCGCGCGGCCTTGCCTGTCAGCCCCGGGTCGCCGCCTGGGACCTTGATCAGTTCTATATCGGCTATGCCGGCCGATTCGAAGACGCGGCCTTCCAGCCAGCCCACGTCGTGCTTCTTCATAAGGCCGGGTATGGCCGCGGGCGCGGCCCTCGCGAAATCAGAGAAGGCCCCGGGCGCCAGGGCTCTCAATTCCTCCGTCACCTGCACCGCCAGGGCGCGTGGCAGGTCCGCCGGTACGATTATCCAGGACTTGAACATCTCTTCGGCCTGCCCGGCCATCTCCGGATCTCCGGCCGCCTCTTCCGGCGTGACGCCGGCTGCCTCCGCAACTATGGCCAGGGCCCGCCTCGCCGAGCGTCGCGTGGCCCAGCTCCGGCGCTTCCAGGTCCTTTCCTTCAGCCTCACCACCGTGTCGCCGTATTTCTCCGGCCCGTCCCAGTAGGAAAGGGTCCCGAAGATGTAGCGGCGGGCGCCGTAGGCAGCCTGTTCGTAATCGGGCGTGAACGGCCTGACCTCCGAGCCTTTGAGAAGGCTGACGAGCTCCGTGGAAAGGAAGGCCTCGTCCTCGAGCAGCCGCTCCGCCCGCGCCCGGCTCATCCTGACGGAGAAAGAGGGCGGCGCGGAGCGGAAGAACTTTTCCAGCTTCGCCAGCAGGGCCTCCTCCTCCGCGGAGAGGGGGGAGAGTTCCCGTTCGCGGGCGGCCAGGTTCAGGGCCGACTGTTCCGCCAGGGTGCGGCCGAGCATCTTCTCTATCGGCTGCCGGCCAGGGGGCATGCCGCGCAGCAGCCATTCTCCCAGGCCGAAGATATAGTCCTCGACGCTGCGGTACTTGACCGCCGCGTCCTGCTTGGCGAGACTGGCCCTGGCCAGCAGTTTGTCGACGGCGGGGCTGTGCAGCGGGAAATCGGTTACCAGCACGGCGAAGCCCAGCCTGATCCCCTTGCGTGAAAGCAGTTCCGCGGCCGGCCCCATTTCCACGTCCACGGTGGAGATCCCGTCCGACAGGGCCCGGCCTATCCAGGCGGGAGTTTTCTCAAGAGGCGAAAGCGCGCTCCTGTGCGCCCTGAAGTCTCCGGGAGAGCCCAGTTCGTTCTCGACCATCTTGCCGGACGGCGTGAGGACGTGCGAGGGGTAGGCGAAGCCGTACAGTTCGCGGGGTTCCAGCGAGCCGCCCGCTCCCGTTATCACCGCAGTTTTTATGCCCGTCGAAACTTCTACGAGGCGGGAGAGGTTCTCCCCGAGCGTTTCCCCGTAAAAAGAGGAGTGGGCCGTTATTACGCCCCAGCGCCCCGCCCCGGCCGGCCTGTACACGTCCATCCTCCAGTCGTTTTTTTCGTCGGAGGCGGAGGTCACGGCGTAAGAGGCCCAATGCACGCGGAAAGCCTCGCCGTAGCCCGCGATGACGCCCTCCAGCCCGTCGCAGGGGGAGTTCTTTGCGGCGCAGACTGCGGCCAGCGAGCCGTAATGGGGTTCGTAGGCGGAGGCGGCCTCCGCCGCGCGCAGGGCCGGAGCTTTTTTGCCTGAATAGTGCCTGCGGAGCAGCAGCTCGAAATGGCGAAGGTAGATCTTTCCCTGGAAATCCGAGAGGACCAGCGCGCGGCCTCCGCCAGTTTTTTTCAGCAGCCAGATGCTTTTGGCGTAGCCGCTTATCGGCAGGTTCAAGGCGGTGACCGAGGCCGGCGCTCCCAGCCGGGGAAGCAGGTTCTGGAGGCGCAGGTTCGACAGCCAGATTTCGTCGCCGGGGCCCAACCGGTCCAGGAGCGCCGTCAGCGGCCCCAGGCGGGAAGCCGCGTAATCGCCCGTCTCCTTCCATTTCACCAGACCCGAGTTCGTCGCGGCGCCCTCCGGCGTGCCTTGCTCGTGAAACACGGTGTCAGGCGGCGGGCCGGCGCCGGGGCGATATGGGTCCGGGCCTCGGCTATGGCAGCCGCGGCTTTTGCGCGCGCCGCCGTCTCCATTCCGTCCAGCGGTATCAGCGCGGCCGCCGCGTCGAAAAGACCGGCCTGCGTAACCGCGTCGTCCGCGGCGGGACCCGCAAGCAGCGGCCCCGGCCTTCCCTCCGGCAGGGCGGCCAGCGCCTTGCGGGCCCCCGGGTCTTTCCGCAACTCGTAAGTGATGGACTCGAAGAAGACTTCGGCGCTGCTGAGCCGCAGTTCCCGGCAGAGTGCGGCCTCGGCGGAATATGCCGCCTGCGCGGCCGCCGAGGCGAAGAGAATCTGGAAAATAAATTTTTTCCGCATATATATTCAGCGGGCCGGCCTGTATATCAGGGTCTCTCCGCCTTCCGCGGTAAGTCGCAGCGATTTCCCGGCGCCCCTCCTTTCCACAAGGGCGTCGTAGCGCTCCGTGCCTCCCTCATGCTCGATAACGAGCCGCCCGTCCTCCGTCCTCCAGTTGCCGGAACGCAGGGTCTTGCCTGCCCGCTTGACCGAGTAGAGGCGTTCCTGCGGGGTTGAGAGGGACAGGGTTTCGGCCTCGCCTCCGTAGGGCCGCTCCCATAAGCCGGGAAGGGAAGCCTCATCCAGCCAGCGGCCGCCTGCGGAGATCTCCGACAGGCAGGTGTCGTCATGCTTTAAGCCGCGGTACAATTCCACCGGCTCCAGCCTCAGAACGAATGAGGAGTAGAGCCTTTTTCTGCCCCGGTGGTCGGCCCTTTTCATGAGTACCGAAGCCGCCTCGGCGCGCCTGAAGCGGAGCTCATCCCAGTTGAAAGGCAAAGGGATATCCTGTCCGGCGCCGGAATCCTTGAGCTCCAGCAGGGCGTCCCCGCTCAGGCGGGCGGCCCTGTAGGCCCGGTTCTTTTCCGTGACATCGCCTTCCAGGTGCTCGGCAGTCCATACCGAGACCGCTAATTTTTTGACCCGGTTGTTGGCACTGAAGAGTTCCGGGCTTTTCGCGCAGCCGTTGACCGCCTCCAGAGTCGCCGCTCCTGGATTTATGAAAAGCCAGAGAGCCGCCCCGGTCCCTTTCGACGCCCAGGCCGTGGACTTGTTCCCGTCCGCGGCGTTGGCCGCGGGCAGCGTCTGCGGGTCCTGCGAGAGAGCGGGGGAAGCGGCGGGGTCAGTCACGAGCAGGGTTTCCCAGGCGTAAGGCAGCTTTACGTCGTTTGAGGTCGCCGTTTCATGCAGCAGCCTGCGAAGCCGCTTGTGGGCGGGCCTGGCGGGGGGCAGGAGGTATTCTTCGACCGGCTTTCCGGCCGCGTCCACGGCCGCGATATCGGCGCCTTTTTCTATGAGCAGCCTGGCGAGTTCTTCGTTGCCGGCGCGGCAGGCCAGCATCAGCGGAGAGGTGTCGTTGTCGTCATAGGCGACGTTCACGTTCTGGTCGCCTTCGTCGAGTATGGCTTTGACGGCCCTGAGGTCCCCGGCGGCCACCGCCTTGTAGAGTTCCTCGGTCCTGTCCTCTATCCTCGCTTCCGCCGGCCAGGCTCCCATCAGGAACAGCGCGGTCAATATTCCTTTCATTTTACCTCCCCCTTTCCTTCGCGCCGGCCGGCTGACCTCCGGCCGCTTTCAGATTTTCAATCCGTATCCGCCTCGGCCAGCCAGCCGCGGCGGATCAGCCTGAAAAGATTGCTGTAGCGGTCCGTGAAGACCAGCGGCTCGCGTCCTTCCGCCAGGCCCCTGGACAGCCCGGCCACCGGCGGTCCTGAAATAAGATTTTTGTCGGCGGTGACCAGCACCCAGGTGCTGCCGGAGGCCCCGTTCTCCCGGTCCTCGTAGCCGTCTATCACGGCCGCGCCGAGCCCGCGCTCCTCCGCCAGGCCGAATACGAGCGGCTCCAGGTCCAGAAAGCGGTTGGAGACGTGCACGGCCAGCACGCCGTCGGGCTTGAGCCGCCTGAAATAGACCGCGAAGGCCTCGCGAGTCAGCAGGTGCAGCGGGATGGCGTCCCCGCTGAAAGCGTCGAGGGCCAGCAGGTCAAGCCGCCGCGCCTTCCTGGCGGCCTCGCGTTCCAGGCTGAGGCGCGCGTCGCCCATGACCACCGCGACCCCGGCGGGGGTCGAGTCGAGGTAGGTGAAATAGGCGTAGCTGAGACGGGTAACGAGCGGGTTCAGCTCGTAAAAAGTTATTCGGTCGCCGGCGCGGCCCCAGGCCGCCATTATGCCGGCCCCCAGTCCGACGAAGCCCATCTCCAGGTTCGCCCGGCCGCCGCCCCTGCGTCGCAGCGCTCGCACGGCCGCCCCGGCTCCGGACCCGGGCCCGTAATAGGAGACCGGCTTGTTCCTGCGGGGGTCGCCCTCCAGGAACTGGAAGCCGTGGTCTATCTGGCCGTGCATCATGGTCAGCGCCGGCGCGCCGTAATGGTCCCATTCGTAGATCTGAAGCGTACCGTAGAAATTGCGGCGCATCTCCCTGCGGGAGGAGGATTCGTCGGAGTAATTGCCGTAGAGGGCGTAGATGAAGCCGCCGTAGAGGCACAGCAGAGCGGCCCCGGCTAGGCGCGTGCGCCAGCGGCGCAGGTCGGAGCCGGAGGCCAGCAGGAGCAGCGATACGGCGGCGAGCAGGCCCCAGGCGAGGTGATACTCCCACGGCCCGTCCAGAAGCAGCGGGGCTCCGAGCGCGGAGAGCAGGCCGCCCAGCGCCCCGCCGGCCGAGACCGAGACATAGAACAGAGTCAGGTGCCCGGCGGCCGGCCGGCGGGCCGCCAGTTCGCCGTGGCATACCATGCAGGCGATGAAGATAGAGAGGGAGTGCATCGCTATCTGCAGCGCCATGGGCGCCTTCATCCACCCCGGCAGCAGGTAGGCTACGCCCGCGCAGGCGAAGGCCAGGTACGCCATCCACCTGCCGCGCGAGTACCAGCGGTCGCTCTCGAAGCACAGTATGAACGAGAGCAGGTAGAGCGACAGCGGCAATATCCACAGGAACGGGACGGAGGCCACGTTCTGCGTGAGCTGAGCGGTGCCGGCCAGCAGCAGCGCGGACCCGCAGGCCGAGAGGAGCAGCCAGAGGCCTATCTCCGGCGCGGCCGGGCGCGGGCCGGCCTGCGCCGCCGCATCGGCTTCGGCTGCGGCCGCCTGAGTTCCGGAGTTCAGGCAGGTCCTGGCCCCGTGCCAGAGCGTCATCGCGAAAAGTATGTAGAGAATCCCCCACAGCGAGGCCTGGCTTCTTAAGCCGAGGAACGGCTCCACCAGGAAAGGGTAGCTCAGCAGGGCCAGCATAGAGCCGGTGTTGGAGAGTGCGTAGAGGCGGTACGGCGACCGGCCCGGCTCCGCGGCCCTGTACCAGGCCTGTACCAGCGGGCTGGTGGCCGACAGGACGAAGAAAGGAAGCCCTACGTTCACTGCGAGAAGCAGCAGTATCCTGAAGGCGGGCGCCTCGCTGTTCGGCGGGCGCCACGAGTCAGGCGGCAGAACGCGTATGAACAGGAGGCTGGCCAGCAACAGCGAGAAGTGGAGCGCCACCTGCGCTCCTGGCTTCAGGCGGGTCGTGATGAGATGAGCGTAGAGATAGCCGCCCAGCAGCAGGACCTGGAAGAAGAGCATGCAGGTAGTCCACACCGCCTGCGCCCCTCCGAACCAGGGCAGTATGGCCTTGGCCATCATCGGCTGCACCTGGAAAAGCAGGAAGGCTCCCAGGAATATGGCGATCGGGAAATATGGGCGCCGCATATTCTGGGGACAGTATATTTAATTGGGAGGGGGTTTGGGTGCCCGCTGCTCCCCAGTAAATAGCAAAACCACTTGCGGGGTTTTGTTGACGGCCTATCAGGATGAAATTACAGACTACTTTGCGCAACATCCCGGGGTTGTCTTGTAATTACCGCCAGTAAAAGCGTTGAAGCTGCGGTAGGCGGATCTTATCCGCGAGATGTCGTCGCAGGCGTGGCCACGCAGCGCGGCCCCGCACTGCTCCTTGCCGCGTGAAGGAGGGTCCGCAGGCTCGCCATTATCGGCAATTTAACGGAAATTTTAGCCCAAAATCGCATTTTCATCCCGACATGACGCTGTCGGGTTCATGATCGTCCACGAACTCTACCATTTAAAAGGTTATTCGCATTCTCCCAGGTTTTGGAGCATCCTAAAGTCTATCCTTCCTGATTATGAAAACCGGCGCACCTGGCTACGCCGGCACGGCCCGGCCGTGCTTCTTGTTTCTGATTGGGGGTAATATGGTCGATATGAGCAAAGGAATTGCCCGGCTTAATTCATTAGAGAACGATAAACTACTTGAAGCGCTTGATAAGTAGGGGGCGCTGAAAAAGTCCACCGGACCACTAAAAATAAAGACTTCTTTCGCCCAGCTTCTATCGTCAGTCTGCTGAAAAACCCCGGTTTTGGTCCGGGTGTTGCACTTCGTTGTTGAACT
>CAZVWK010000057.1:0-3010 GCA_964631475.1 uncultured Elusimicrobiaceae bacterium
CGGAACTTACCCGACAAGGAATTTCGCTACCTTAGGACGGTTATAGTTACCGCCGCCGTTTACTGGGGCTTAAGTTCGAAGCTTCGCCTTGCGGCTGACTCCTCCCCTTGACCTTCCAGCACCGGGCAGGCATCACTCCCTATACGTCATCTTGCGATTTCAGCAGAGAGCTAAGTTTTTGTTAAACAGTCACGATTCCCATTTCACTGCGGCCCTTTCACGCCGTGGGCTTTTAATCTCACGTCGCTACCGGGGCGTCCCTTCTTCCGAAGTTACGGGACCAGTTTGCCTAGTTCCTTAACGTAGGTTATCTCGCGCGCCTTAGCATATTCAGCTCGCCCACCTGTGTCGGATTACGGTACGGATATGACAGAAACTCCCCACGAAGTTTTTCTAGGCAGCGTGGTTGGGCAACTTCCCGCGGTGTTACCCGCAGTCGCGTTCAGCTTTCGGCTTGACGGCCCGGTGGATTTTCCTGCCGGACCACGCCTACGACTTTAGACCTGGACAACCATTACCAGGATTGCTTACCCTTCTGCGTCCCTCCCTGGGTGATGACGCGTCTATCATAGTTCAGGAATATTAACCTGATGCCCTTCATCTACGCCTTTCGGCCTCGACTTAGGACCGACTGACCCTGAGCCGACGAACGTTGCTCAAGGAAACCTTAGGCTTTCGGCGACAAGGATTCTCGCCTTGTTTATCGCTACTTATTCCGGCATCCTCACTTCTTGACGCTCCAGCGCTCCTTACGGTACGCCTTCGCTGCATCAAGAACGCTCCCCTACCACTTACGAAAGCTCGCGCTCTCGTAAATCCGCGATTGCGGTGACATGCTTAGCCCCGTGTCATTTTCGGCGCAGGTTCGCTAGACTAGTGAGCTGTTACGCACTCTTTAAAGGATGGCTGCTTCTAAGCCAACCTCCTAGCTGTTTATGTAAACCCACATCCTTTGCCACTTAGCATGTACTTTGGGACCTAGATCGGCGGTCTGGGCTGTTCCCCTCTTGCACGTGAAGCTTATCCCTCACGAACTGACTGCCGTGTAATCCGCCGCGGTATTCGGAGTTTGATTGAATTCGGACCGAGGGTCGCTCAGCCTACATCATTCAGTGCTCTACCCCCGCGGGTTAACACACGACGCTATCCCTATAGATATTTCGGGGAGAACTAGCTATCACCAAGTTCGATTAGCCTTTCACCCCTTACCCCAACTCATGTAGGAACTTTTCAACGTTCAACACTTCGGACCTCCAGTAAGTTTTACCTCACCTTCATCCTGGTCAGGGTAAGATCACTTGGCTTCGAGTCTACCACGACGAACTAATCGCCCTATTCAGACTTGCTTTCGCTGCGGCTCCGTCGTTTACTTCCGACTTAACCTCGCTCGTCCCGGTAACTCGCCGGATCATTCTTCAACAGGCACGCCGTCGAGCATTCCCTGGCCTTGCGGCCCAGGCATAGCTCTTCGACAGCTTGTAGATGTACAGTTTCAGGTTCTATTTCACTCCCGGTCACGGGTTCTTTTCGCCTTTCCCTCGCGGTACTTGTTCACTATCGGTCGCCAGAGAGTATTTAGTCTTGGAGAGTGGTCTCCCCGGATTCCTGCCGGATTTCACGTGCCCAGCAGTACTTAGGGATCCATCGGAAGCCGCTTCGCTTTCGCATACGGGGCTATCACCCGCTATGGCCGCACTTTCCAGAGCGTTCTGCTAGCTTACGGTTTTAACTTCCCGGTTCTGCACCGGACGGACCCTGCAACCCCACTCGAGCAAGCCCGAGTGGTTTAGACTATTCCGCGTTCGCTCGCCACTACTGACGGAATCTCGTTGATTTCTTTTCCTCCAGGTACTGAGATGTTTCACTTCCCTGGGTTGTCTTCAACAGGCTATCCTGCGGCCTGACGGCCGCCACTTTACCTGAAGATTCTGGGGGTTTACCCCAGACGGTTTCCCGATTCGGAGATCCGCGGATCAAAGGATATTTGCTCCTCCCCGCGGCTTATCGCAGCTTATCACGTCCTTCATAGACTTCTGGCGCCAAGGCATCCACTATACACCCTTGTAGCTTGGCCTTATTTTTCAATCCAATAAGGTCATTTCTGTCGCCTAATGCTTTAATATGCTACTTCTTCTTGTGTGTCTTATAGTTCTCATATAAGACGCTTGGCTTTTAGATCCACCCATCGGCTCTCGACCCCTCGCGGGGCATTACGGAGCGTCCAGGCTTACGGATCGCGCTTAATTGTCAAAGAACGGAAAATCTGTGTAATTCGGGCTTCGGCCGGCGAATCTGTGGAGCTGACCGGAATCGAACCGGCGACCTCCTGCTTGCAAAGCAGGCGCTCTCCCAGTTGAGCTACAGCCCCTAAAATGGGCCCAGAAGGAATTGAACCTTCGACCTCACGCTTATCAAGCGTGCGCTCTAACCAGCTGAGCTATGAGCCCAAATTATGTATGAATGGCCACCCTGAAGTCTTCTGTGCTTATGTCACGGAAGTCGAACGGCACCGACCTATACCCTCTCGTGAAAGAGAATAATAAAGGAGGTGATCCAGCCGCACGTTCTCGTACGGCTACCTTGTTACGACTTCACCCCAATCACCAGCCACAACTTAGGGCCCAGAGTATCCTGGGCACTTCTGTTGCAACTGACTTTCGTGGTGTGACGGGCGGTGTGTACAAGGCCCGGGAACGTATTCACCGCAGCGTGCTGATCTGCGATTACTAGCGATTCCAACTTCACGAGGGCGAATTGCAGCCCTCGATCTGAACTGGGATACAGTTTAGGGATTGGCTCCACCTTACGGTCTTGCAGCCCTCTGTCTGTACCATTGTATCACGTGTGTAGCCCTGGACATAAAGGCCATGATGATTTGACGTCATCCCCACCTTCCTCCGTGTTATCCACGGCAGTCTCCTGAGAGTCCTCTCCTTGCGGAGTAGCAACACAGGACAGGGGTTGCGCTCGTTGCGGGACTTAACCCAACATCTCACGACACGAGCTGACG
>CAZVWK010000057.1:3169-13843 GCA_964631475.1 uncultured Elusimicrobiaceae bacterium
GGCCCCCGTCAATTCCTTTGAGTTTTAACCTTGCGGCCGTACTCCCCAGGCGGTAGACTTAATGCGTTAGCGTCGGCACGGAAGGGGTCGATACCTCCCACACCTGGTCTACATCGTTTACGGCTAGGACTACCAGGGTATCTAATCCTGTTTGCTCCCCTAGCTTTCGCGTCTCAGCGTCAGTAAAGGCCCAGAAACCTGCCTTCGCCTTGGGCGTTCTTCCAGATATCTACGCATTTCACCGCTACACCTGGAATTCCGGTTTCCTCTACCTCACTCAAGAAGCCCAGTTTCCGTCGACAGTTCGCAGTTGGGCTGCGAAATTTAACGACAGACTTAGACTCCCGCCTACACGCGCTTTACGCCTAGTAATTCCGAGTAACGCTCGCCACCTACGTATTACCGCGGCTGCTGGCACGTAGTTAGCCGTGGCTTATTCGCAGGGTACCGTCATTTTTTTCGTCCCCTGCAAAAGGAGTTTACAATCCGAAGACCTTCGTCCTCCACGCGGCGTCGCTGGATCAGGGTTTCCCCCATTGTCCAAAATTCCCCACTGCTGCCTCCCGTAGGAGTAGGGCCCGTGTCTCAGTGCCCTTGTGGCCGGTCATCCTTTTAGATCGGCTACCCGTCAAAGCCTTGGTGGGCCATTACCCCGCCAACTAGCTGATAGGCCGCAGACTCCTCCTTGAACGCATTGCTGCTTTCATCCCAGAGAGATGCCTCTCCGGGATTATATGGAATATTAGCTCGACTTTCGCCGGGTTATCTTCCATTCAAGGGCAGATTGTCTACGTATTACTCACCCGTCTGCCGCTAGGTCGTACAGACCCTCGCTCGACTTGCATGTGTTAGGCGCGCCGCCAGCGTTAACTCTGAGCCAGGATCAAACTCTCCATTGAAATCCGCAGACAGCTCATAGCAAACATCGCCATTTACCATTAGCAGTTCACGGAGCGCTCTATTGGCTCTTACTTTCATTGCACTGTTCTTTCGAACGGTGCAAGGTTTTAACACCATTGGTTTTTTTAATACACCATTCTACGAAACACCAGCTTCCGGTCCGGACTCAGACAGCTCGCGCCGTTTAGAGCCCGGGCTTTCCACTGAAGCTTCGCTTCAGGGTGCCCATTCATACATAATTTTTCAGAGAACAAACCCTTTCCTGTTTTCGTACTTCACAGGTACGGGTGATTTGGCTTGTCGCAGCGTTAACCGCGACTGTGTCTATATCTTACCAAACTCGGGCGAATCTTGTCAACTGTTTTTTTCTCGTCGGAGAAACCGTCTTATTGAAGCTGACGCTTCAAGGTTTTTTATTTTTTTCTGGCGCGTTTCCTGCGCCGTTTTGAAAGATCGAGACTGCCCGTTTTTGGTGCCGCGGTTTCCGACAACACGGATATTATAGCAAAAATTTTTTTCTTGTCAAATGTTTTTTCAAATATTTTTTCAAATATTTTTCCGGGCCGCCGGGCGGCAATTTCCGGCGCGCCTCGCGGCCGGCGGTCAGAAGCAACCGCGCGCACGCCGCGGGAGGCATCCTTCCCTCTCCTGGCCTTAGCGAGGACCCCCGGGGCAGACCCTGCGGCGATTCTCCGCCGGGGCGGGGGCGAATAGTAGGCATATACTTTTAAATACCTTATAAACGCAATTATTAAATCGGTTTTTCAAAGAACTTTTTAGGCCTGCAGCCCTTGGGCGAGATGTTTTTTAACGCCAATTCGCGGCAAACTTCGCCCCTCGACACCAAATCGGCGTAGCTTTTGTCCGGGCATAGTTCAAAAAATCTGGCATAATCGGCCGCCGCTTCCCTCAGCTGCCCATTCTCGAAAAGCAGTTCCCCCCTGCCCTGGTAGGAATAACCGTCTTCCGGGTCCAGGCTCAGCCGCGCCTCGAAATCGACAAAAGCGTTGGCATTGTGCCCGTCCTTCTCCCCCGCAGGGGCCTGCCGGGCGAGGAGACGGTGGACCAGCGCCCTTTGGTAAACGGCATAACCTTTATCCAGCTCCGGATCGAGCGCCAGCGAGGCGGAGAAGTCCGAGAGGGCGGCCGCGTAATTGCGCATGTTCTTGTAGGCAATGCCTCGCTTGAGATAGGCGTCCGCGGAAGAACTGCTTATCGATATCTCCTCGGTGAATACCGCGACCGCCCTCTCGGGATGCAGCATCATGAAACTGGTCCAGGTCAGGCCCCGGCCCGTCGCTTTATTGAAAGCGGGAAGGACCTTGCGGCGGAAACCCCTCGCCTCCTCCGTCGGGGACTGCTTTTTTTTTGCGGCCTCCGCCGCCGCGCCCGCGCGCAGTTCACCCAGGAACGAGGAGAACAGCTCGGGAGTGGAGAGGTCCCTCAGCGAAGGCTCCGGTGCCTGCGCGAAGCCCGCCCAGGGGACGCAACAAAGGACCGCGGCGGACAAAATTTTCCTCATGATGGTCCGAAAATTTACATTATCTACCATTATTTTTAACGGGCGGCTCTCAGAAGGTGCGCACTACGGAGGCTCCCAGGCCCAGGCCGTGGAACTGCGGAGCGCGGCCGGAGAAGGACTTGTAGCCATCGGCCGTTATATTGGCGCGCCAGTTGGAATCAGGGAACTGCCATTCGTAGCCCAGCGCCAGGTTCCAGGCCTCGCGCCAGCCCAGCAGCGGCTCGCTGAATTCCGCCTTTCGCGCGCCGTAGAAATTATGAAGCGAGACCCCGCCTCTTATGAGCACATAGCGCGTGTGGGGAGTGCCCAGCGGTATCAGCGCCAGTTCCAAGCCGGCCGGTATCTCCAGGTGCGAAAGCCTGGCGCCCGTTCCGTCCAGCCGGACCTGGGAATAGCGGCCGTACCTGACGCCGGAATAGTACCTGACCCATGAAAAAAGATGCCCCCCGACTATCAGCCTCGGCCCCAGCCCGGAAGCCTCGTCGTCTATCCTTGCGGCCGAATCGTCGGCGGAAATAGACTCCGCGGAAAAGCCGAGGGCCGCGTAGCGGGCCTTGCGCGCCAGGGAGGCCGCGGCGGACCGGCCTGCGGAAGGCTGGGCTTTTACCTGACCCTGCGGCACAGGCGCCTGGTCGGAGCGTATATATCTGAGGAACTCCTGTTTTTCCTTATCGGTCCAGCCGGCCTGCGAACCGAGGTCGGGCAGCCGCTGCGCGGAGGCCGCGCAGGGCAGACAGAGCAGGAGGCATACAAGGGGAAGAGGCGCTTTCACGGCGGAAATTATATTATATTAGCAGTATGCCCCGTCCCTTCACCCTGCTCCTCGCCGCCGCGCTTCTGCCGGCTCCGGCCGCGGCCAAATCCATCGCCCAGGCCCGGGCCGAAGTGGTTGACGCGACCCTGATCTACCTGAACACTCCTTACCTCTGGGGCGGAATGCACCCCGACACCGGCATGGACTGCTCCGCTTTCGCAAAACTGGTATACGGCCGGGCCGGTCTGGATTTGCCGCGCGTCTCGCGCGACCAGTTCAGGAGCGCGCTGCGCCTGCCGCCCGACGGCGTCCTGCCGGGCGACCTGGTCTTCTTCGCGATGAAAAATCCCGGCACGGCCCGGGTGGACCATGTCGGGATCTATGTCGGCAAGGGTTTTTTCGTACACGCTTCCTTCACCAACGGCGTGCACATCGATTCGGTGCGGAATCCCTACTATTACTCCCGCCTCGTCAGCGTCCGCAAGTACCGCGGCTTCTGACGCTCAGACCGGGAGCACTTCTTTGGCGGCGGCGCGGCGCAGGCGGAACTTGGCCAGCTCGCCCATCAGCATGCCGGAGACTATCAGGAAACCGCCGGCGGCCTTCACCCAGAAGAACTCCTCGCCGCCCAGCGTCCAGGCGAAAGCCGCGGCGAAGACCGGCTCCATCGTGAAAATGATCCCCACCTTGAAAGGCTCGGAATGGCGCTGCGCCAGCATCTGTATGTAGAAAGCCGACAGCGTGGGGAACACGGCGAGGAAGATTATTATCCACCAGCCCTTCGCGCCCGTGACGGCCAACGGGTACCCCATGGCGCCGACCAGCAGGAAAGAGGCCGCGGCCGTCATCCAGAACTGGTGAAAGGCCAGCAGCAGCGGGTCGGCGTCGGTCTTCACGTAGCGGTCGGTCACTATCAGGTGGCCCGAATAGGCCATGGCGGCTATCAGCGTCAGGCCGTCCCCGAGATTGAAACCGCTCGCTCCGCCGGTCAGCAGCCACATCCCGGCTACGGCCAACCCCGCCGACACCACCTCCATCCGCTTGGGCTTCTCGCCGCGCGCCAGGAACATGAAGACGGGGATGAAGATGATGAACAGGCCGGTTATGAATCCCGAGTTAGAGGCAGTGGTGAACAGCAGCCCGGCGGTCTGCGTCATGTAGAGCACGCAGAGAAAGAAAGCGAGACCCAAACCCTCCTTCATGTGCCTGGAGAAGGACGGGCGGCGCAGCGCCCAGGGCAGCAGCAGCAGCGCCGAGATAAGGAAGCGTATCCCCACCATCGTTATCGGGTGGACATTGTCCAGCGCCGACTTGGTGACGATGAAGGTGGAGCCCCAGATGGCGGCGCAATAGAAAAGTCCGAGATCGTATAGGGCGGCGGTCCTGGGGTCTGTCTTCACGGACATAGGTGCGCTACATAGCCATGACGCGCATTACGCAGCGCCCGCAGTCGAACTCCAGGCGGAAGCGGCTGCCGCCGTCCAGGACCAGAAACAGCGGCTCCGCCTTTCCCTTGCCCGGACAAAGGCCATGCTCCCTGCGGAGACAATGTTTCAAGGTCATAAGCTCCGCGCCGCGAAGGTCGGCGCCGGCTTCTGCGGCCGGGCCGACCTTCTTCACCCCGTGGCGGCGGTAGAACTCAGCCGCGGCGCGGTTTATGACGTTCCCCCGGTAATCCAGCGCGGCCGCGGGATACGGAAAGCCGTTCTTCGCCGCGGGAGCCTCCTCGCGCGCGGCTGCCGGCAGGGACTTGGATAGCTTCTCCAGTGCGTCCCGCCTGAGGGCGTTGAGAACGGAGACCGGGATGAAGAAGGTTTTCTCCAGGGATATCCTCGTCTCCAGGAGATAAAAGTCGGAGCCGCCGGTCTTGCCCATCTGCCGGCGCGTCGTCTCCAGCGCCATGGCGGCGTCTCGGGCCGGCTCCTTCTTCATCCGCGCCGTGACGGAAGCGGAGCGGCCTGTCTCGTCCGACGCCGTGAGGCTTACCCCGTCCGGCGTCTCGGAGAGCGTCAGCGTTACGCCCAGCAGCCGCGAGGGCTCGGCTTTCTCCAGCGCCCGCAGGAACGCTCTGTCCAGGTTGCGGCTCACCGGGTCGCCCTCGCGGACCAGCGAGGCCTTGTCGGAATAAACCCTCTTCCCGTTGACCCGGTTGACGGTCAGTCCGCTAAGCGCCCCCTTCGCGTCGAAGAAGCTCAGTCCATCGCCGCAATTGACGGCCTTGTCCAACACAAAAGAATCGCCGCGGCATTCCCGCGCCCGCCCCATCGGCTCGCCCGCGAACTTAGGAGTAGCCGGTGAGCCCATGTTCCTGTCCGGGCCGTTAAGGCAATAGGCCGTGTAGCCGCGGTTGAAGGTCTTGGAGAGATCGGGCTCGAAGCCGGGCTCGCAGCGCCCGTACGAGGCGCGGGCGTAACCGCCCTTGGCTATCAGCGAGTCGAGCTTCCTGCGGTAGAAAGCGACGACATTGCGGACATAGTCCCTGTCCTTGAGGCGCCCCTCTATCTTGAACGAGGTTATGCCGGCGGCGGCCAGGGCAGCCAACTGGCCGGAGTGGTTGAGGTCCTTGAGCGAGAGCAGGTGCGCCGGTCCGGCCAGCCTGGCGCCGGCGGCGTCCTCCAGCGAGAAGGGCAGCCGGCAGGGCTGGGCGCATTCGCCGCGGTTGCCGCTGCGGCCGCCCAGGTAGAAGCTCATGCGGCACTGGCCGCTGAAGGAGACGCACAGCGCGCCGTGGACGAAGAACTCCAGGTCCACCGCGGTCGCGGCGCGGATCTTCTTTATGTCCGGCAGCGACAGCTCGCGCGCCAGTATGACCCGGCGGAAACCCGCCTTCTCAAAGAAGAGGACTTTCTCCGGCGTCGAATTGTCGCATTGAGTACTGGCGAAAAGAGGTATCGGCGGCAGGGACTGCTCAAGAAGACCCATATCCTGTATTATCGCGGCGTCGGCGCCGGCGTTCCACAGGTCGCGGATAAGCCTGGCGGCGCGCGGCAGTTCGGCGTCGGTCAGCAGCGTGTTTACGGCGGCGTAGACGCGCGCGCCGTACTTGTGCGCGTGGGCCGCCAACTTCTCCACGTCTTTGACCGGGTTGACTGCGGCGCGGCGGGCGCCGAAAGCCTCGGCGCCGATATAGACGGCGTCGGCGCCGCAGTTCACCGCGTCCAGGCCGCAGGCCAGGTCTTTGGCGGGAGCTAAAAGCTCTAATTTTCTCATGTTTTCGTCCTAAGAGCCTGTTGCACAAACCGCTTTCGTCGCGAAATCGCGGATTTTGAAGCCGAGTCGAAGCGACGCGAAACGAGCATTCTCGACGAGAGACTGTAAGTTGAGCGGCGCAAAGACGCAGGCCAAAAGCCGCGGTTGCAGCAGAATCGGGGTTTGTGCAACAGGCTCCTAACTATGAAAAAAAGCTGGCAGGGACCTGTCGGGATACTTTTTTAACCCCAGGCTCCCCCCGGTGGCACGCGCTCGTCACGGTGCGCTTTTTCCGGGATGCACCTTCGCTTCGTTCGGCCGGGCACGAACTCGGCCCGGGCGCATAGCGACTCGGGCCTCAAACAATCATACCCGTCCGGCAGTGCCGGTTCCCTCACTCCGCTCGGGGAAAAAGCTCCTCATGTTCCTCGCCGCGTGCCGCCGTGTGGAGCCCGACATCCCATTCCGTTATTCCAATTCGGCCGCTTTGTCGAATACGGCGAGATTGGCTTCCAAATTCTTGCCGCCCAGAGTTTCCGAGAGGGCGGCGCGCAGCGATTCCCTGGTCAACCCCGGCACCAGTCCCAGCGCGGCCAGCCTGCCCAGCAGCGCGGCGTTCTGCATTCGCGCATCGCTTAATCCCTCAACGGCGACCGCGACCGTCTTCCCGCCGAGCGAAGACACGCGTTCCGCCACCTCCTCGGGCGAAGGATAGACGGACAGCCCAGTGCGTACGGTTACCGGCTGATAGACCGTATCGCAGTAGACCAGCGTTCCGCCCGGCCGGAGAAAGCCGATCGCCCCCCGGAGGCCTTCAAGCCGTTCCAGGGCCAGCACCAGCGCGGCCGAACCTTCCGGCACCCGCGGCGTCAGCGCTTCCGCTCCCAGCCGCAGATGGGAAGAGACCGTGCCGTGACGCTGGGCAAGGCCGTGCGTGTCGCAGCCGCGCACCGGGTGCCCCGCCGACTCGGCCGCGGCCGCCAGCGCCGCGGCCAGCACTCCTATCCCCTGTCCGCCGACCCCGCAGAGGTATATATTGAGAGCCATTTTATTCTCCCCCCGTTTTCTTTTCCCTCGACAGGGCCGCGGCCGGGCAGGTCTGCGTACAGGAACCGTCGCCTATGCAGAGTTCCGGATGCACGGTCACAGAACCGTCGCCGTGCCGCACGAAGGAGGGGCAGGCGAATTCGGCCACGCAGGTGTAGTGCCTCTCGCATTTTGACTGGTCCACGGCCACGCGGCCGGTCTTGAGGGCCGGGTTCTTGCGCTTTGCCTCGCGCATGAACTTCAGTATGCAGGGATGACGCGCTATTACCACCGCGAACCCTTTATGCGCCATCGCCTCCTTCAGGGCGGCGGACAACTCCGCCTGCCTGTAGGCGTCGACATCGCGCAGGAACTTCACTCCCATAGCCTGGAGCAGCGGAATCAGCGGGATCCTGTCCCCCACTTCGCCGGTGCCCGCGCGCGGCTGATGCCCGGTCATGGCGGTGGTGCCGTTCTCGAGCAGCACCAGGGTAAGGTCGCTGTCCTGCACCACGGCGTTCACTATGCCGGGCATGGCGGCGTGGAAGAAGGTGGAATCGCCGAGGAAACTTACCACCTTGCGCGAAGAATTGCCCAGGGCGAGGCCCGCCCCGGTGGAAACGGAATGGCCCATGGAGAGCAGCACCGTCCCCATCTCGTAAGGCGGCATGAAACCCATGGAATGACAGCCGATATCCGCGACGGTTATAGCGCCGGGCGGAAGGGCCCGTTTGACGGCGTGAAAGGCCGAGCGGTGGCCGCAGCCGGGGCAGAGCTGCGGCAGACGGGCCGCGGGCGCTTCGCCCGCCGGGCGCGGAGCGGGCGCCCTGAAGTGGTCAGGCCAGGCCGAGGCCAGCATCGCGGCCGCCCGCTGCGGGGTCATCTCTCCCATCAGGTCGGACCGCTCCTTCCTGGAATGGATCCGGCACTTCAGTCCCCGGTCGAAAGCCAGCGCCTTCACCTCCGTTTCCAGCACGCGATCGAGGTCTTCCAGTATGAAGACCTCCCGGTGGGCGGACAGAAAACCGCAAAGTTTATCGGCTGGCAAAGGCCAGGTGCACCCAAGCTTGAGGACGTCCACAGGCGCCCCGGCGGCGGCGACAGCCTCGGCGGCGCAAAGCGCCGGCAGGCCTGCGGAAACTATCCCGAGCCGCGCCGGCCCGGAAGCGGCCTTCAGCACGGCGTTCATCTCCGACGCCTCCATCAGCAGCCCGAATTCCTCCTGTTTGCGCAAAGCCTTCTCCTTGAGCGGGAAAACGGTGGCGGCCACCGGAACATAGGGCCCCTTCCCGGGCTCGAACCGGGGCTCCCAGCCGGCCGGCACATCGGACAGCGGGCCGAACCCGACGCGCTCGCGCGCGTGGCAGACATGCGTGGTCAGCCTAAGGAAGACCGGCATCGCAAGGCGGCGGGAAACGGAGGCCGCCTCCAGGAACATTCTCCTCGCCTCTGCCGGCGAGGCCGGCTCAAGCATGGGGATATAGGACATGCGGGAGAAATGCCTGTTATCCTGTTCGTTCTGGGAGGAATTGGCCCCGGGGTCGTCGCCAAGCACCACCACCAGCCCGCCGATAAGTTCCATCATGGAAAGTTGTATCAGGGAATCCGCGGCCACGTTGAGGCCGACGGACTTGAAAAAACAAACCGAAAGATGTCCGTTCATGGAGGCCCCGGCCGCTATTTCCAGCGCCACTTTTTCATTTGTGGAGAATTCAAAATGCCAGGGGCGACCCTCCGGCGGCACGCTTGAGAGCGCGGCGCCGATCTCCGGCGTGGGGGAGCCTGGATAACTGGTCGCGACCCTGACACCGGCCTCCGCCATCGCGCGGGCCAGGGCGTAATTGCCCATGGTCAGCCCGGAGAAGGCCTTTTTTGCGGTCATAAGTTCCCTGAGAGAGATCATGCCTGCCTCCGCCCGGGCCCGCCCGGCTTCAATTGCGTTTTACCGCTTTGTATTTCTTGTCCTGTTCCACGGGCGCGGTGTAGGGCCCGTTCCAGGCCGCCTCGAAAATATCCCCCAGCGCCTTAGCCGCGGCTTCACCGTATACGGTGACGGCCGCGTCCCGGCTGGCGTAAAAATAACTCTTACCCCAGTTGGAAGTGCTGAGCATGGACACGCTGCCGTCGGCGACAGCGTACTTGCAGTGCTCGACGCGGGCGAATGGGACGAAGCCGCCGCTGTGCTCCGGCAGCGACGATATCTTGACCTTAACGTTCCTGGCCCCGGCCAGCGATTTTATATGGGCGTCGTCCCTCTTCCCCATGGTCCAGTCGGCGAAGATCAGGCGCACTTCGACTCCCCGGCGGCCGGCAGCTCGCAGGGCCTTGTCCAGTTCGAACCAGAGAGTCCCGTCGTAATCCTTTATGGCGTAGTTCATGACCTGGACGGAGAGGCTCTTCTTCGCCTTCTTTATGAGCCGCAACAACTCCTTGATCTCGGCGTCGTAGGAGGAGGGCGCCGACTTCTCCGGACTGAAAGAGAGGGAATAAGAGACCGGCGAACCGTGGAACAAGGCGGACTCCGGCTTCTTCAAGGTCACCGGGAGGAAGTCCGGCTTTTTGAAGCGCTTAGTAGGCGCCGCTCCTCCGGCTATGGCCCAGTCCTCCTCGAATATAAGGCCGAAGGTCCTAGCCGCCCGCTCGCTCTTTATGCGCAGTCCCAGTTCGTGGATGTGCCGCAGCGCGCGCCAGTCGAAGTTCTGGCTCCCGACGAAGACCTCGCGGCCGTCCACGATGAAGAACTTGGCGTGCTGCACGCCGCCGAAGGCTTTCCGGTAGTCGATGACCCGCCCCTCGATGTTATCCAGGGCGTCGAGCTCCTTCAGCGGGCCGGCGCTCTCGCCCATCATGATCTTGTCCGCTATTATCCGGACCCTGACGCCGCGGGCGGCGGCCCTCTTCACCGCCTCTAAGACCGCCTCCAGCGGCTCGCCGGGCTTATGGGCGATGTAGAACTGCTCTATATCCAGCGTCGCGGCCGCGCCGTCTATCATTTCCAGCCAGGTCTCCACCGTCCTAGCGGCCAGCGCGGAACCGTACACGGTCTCATCCGGCACAGTCTGGACTAGGGTCAGCTCTGCCGCGAAGACGGCGGACCGGGTCCAGCACAGCGCGAACAGGAGCGAAAAGATTCTCATTCTCATATACAGGGCCTCCGGAGGAACTTTGCCGTCAGTGTATGATACAACAAAAGGCCGGGCGGCCGACAACCACCCTCGGCGGAGCCCCTTGTTGCAAGCAAATAGAAATGTCCGGTAGTAGCGGCATTTAGAAATGTCCGCTT
>CAZVWK010000058.1:0-1872 GCA_964631475.1 uncultured Elusimicrobiaceae bacterium
AAGCGGACATTTCTAAATGCCGCTACTACCGGACATTTCTATTTGCTTGCAACACGTATTTTTGCAACACAGTATTTTTGTGATTTTTGTGACTGTGACTTGTGTTACATCTTGGTTTTGCGCGGGAAGGTGAGGACCGCCACTGGAGCGGCCTCCGGTGGAGGCCGCGTGCGGGCCGCAAGGCCGGAGGCGCTTTTTCAGCGAAAAGCGCCGAGGCGGGGCCGCGCAAACCCGCTATGCGGGTTATGCGTGGCGTTGAACCTGGAAACTCCCGACCCGCGCTAAAAAAGAACGGGCCCTGAGAAGGGCCCGTTCTTAAAACTTTTGCGCGGGAAGGGAGTTGAACCCATAAGGCCTTGCGGCCACACGGTCCTGAGCCGTGCGCGTCTGCCAGTTCCGCCACCCGCGCATCCGCGGGCCCGCCATACAGGAATACATGCCGGGCCCGATTCCTCTATTTTAGGATATTTGGTAACATAAAACAACGATGAAAGGGAAAAAGAAAGACGGCGAGGACCGGATCGAGACCGTGGCGACCAACCGCAAGGCCCGCCACGACTATGAGATCGTCTCCACACACGAGGCCGGCCTGGTCCTGGAAGGCCCCGAGGTCAAGTCCCTGCGCCAGAAGCAGGCCGTTATAAACCAGGGCTTCGCGCGGTTCGACGGAGACTCCCTGTGGCTCTACGGAGTGCAGATCTCCCCCTACGCCTATAATTCCCTCACGGAGCTGGACCAGACCAGGACCCGCAAGCTGCTCATGAAGTCCGCCGAACTGCGCAAACTGCGCAACTCGGTGCAGAACAAGGGCTTCTCCCTCATCCCGCTGGAACTTTATTTCAGGAACGGCTGGGCGAAACTGACGATAGGCGTCTGCCGGGGCCGCAAGGCCCACGACAAGCACGAGCAGATAAAGAAGCGGGATATCGACAGGGAAATAAGGCGGGACTTCAAGGAAAAATTCAAAGGGTGACCGCTAGAACCTGAGGCCCAGGGTCCCTTCCAGTATGCCGCGGCCGTGCGTCTCGGCGTAGCCGGCCGAAAAATAACCGTAGCGCACCTTTTTCTTGAGCCCCGCGAAATAGCGGGGCTCGGCCGCGCTCACTTTTTTTCCCACCAGCGCGGCGTCGTTGGCGTTCTGCACCGTGAGAGCGGTGTTGTCCAGGCCCGCTCCGGCGTAAAGGGCCGCTAAGCCCATGTTCATGGAAAAGCGGAGATTGGCCCCGAAATGCTTGGCGTAGAAGTGCTTATGCGCCGCTAGGGAGCCGAAAGTTTCCAGCATCGCGTGCATGTAGTAAGGCTGGTCCGAGATAGCCCTGAGCCCGTAGCGCAGTCCGGCGGCTGAAACCACCAGCCCTTCGTCGCCGCCCGCCCTGACGAAGCCGTCGATGCGGTACGGCATCCCTATCTCGGCCTGGAAATAATTGAACCCGAAAGCCTTCTCGGCCGGCAGCACATTATTACCGGACGAGGGCTTGAGTTGCAAGGCGCTGCGGAAGCCCATGTCGAAGCCGGAGAAGCCGAGGCTCCTGGCAGTGTGATTGGAGGCGGCTCCCAGCAGGCCGCCGATGTCCTTGGCGAAGGGCCTGAGGCCCGTCTCTGTCACGGCTATGAAGTTATCATAGCCGGCAGCGCTGACCTGGGCGGCCAGGGAGAAGAGGGCGAGGAAGGCGGCGGAACGGCGCCTCATCCCGCGCCTCCGAGGACTTCCTTGACGGTGGTGTAGCCCAACAAGACCTTTTCAAGCCCGTCCTGGGAGAGCAGGCGCATGCCGTTCTTTACGGCCATATTCTTGACCGGTATCGCGGACGGGTCGTCGAGCAGTTGCTGGCGTATCTCGTCGTCGAGTATCATGAGTTCGTGCATGCCGAC
>CAZVWK010000058.1:1905-13561 GCA_964631475.1 uncultured Elusimicrobiaceae bacterium
GCCGACCGGCTTGAACAGCTTCGCGCCGGGCTTGACGGTTATCCTGCTGGCCTCGAAGACCGCCAGTTCCTCGGGGGTGATATCCTCCTCCTTCTTGCAGTCCTTGCAGAGCCGGCGGGCCAGGCGTTGGGCCAGCACGGCCTTCATGGTGTTGGCCACGACGAAGCGCGGCAGGCCCATCTGGGTGAGGCGCTCCAGGGCCGAGGGGGCGTCGTTGGTGTGGATAGTGGAGAAGACCAGGTGGCCGGTCATGGCGGCTTCCAGCGCGATATGGGCCGTTTCCTCGTCGCGTATTTCGCCGACCATGATGACGTCCGGGTCGAGGCGCATGAAAGAGCGGAGCGCGCTGGCGAAGTCGAACTTCTTGTTGCCGCCAAGGGAGACGTCCGGGTTGACCGGGACCTGGATGATGCCGTCGATATTGTACTCGACCGGGTTCTCGGCGGTGAGGATCTTGATGTCCGGGCGGTTGACGTAATTGAGACAGCCGTAAAGAGTGGTCGATTTTCCGGAGCCAGTCGGGCCGCAGACCAGCACCAGGCCGAAGTTCTTCTTTCCGCCGATGCCGGCGAACTGGTCGAGCAGCTTCTTCTCGGTGTCGGGCAGGAAGCCCATGATCTTGATATCGACGCGCACGGAGGCCCGGTCGAGGATACGCATGACGCAGGACTCGCCGAACACGGTCGGCACCATCTCGACGCGGAACTCTATCGGGTTTCCCTTGGCGATAATCTGAATGCGACCGCTCTGCGGGATGCGGCGCTCGGTTATATTGAGGCTCGCCATTATCTTTATCTTGGCTGCTATGGCGTTGCGGAAGGCCCACGGTATGGTGAAAGTGGCGGGGCGCAGCATGCCGTCCACGCGGTAGCGGACCATCACCTTGGAATTCTTGCCGTTGGGGTCCTCGAAGGGTTCCACGTGGATGTCGGAGGCCTTCATCGAGAGCGCGCCCAGGATGATGGCGTTGACCATCTTCTCCACCTCGGGGGCGCCGGCGTCCACCTCGCTGATGTCCTTCTTCTCGGCGCCGGCGGCAGCCAGGGAGAAGCCCTCTTCCTCCTGCGGCTTGGCCTGGGACACCAACTCCATCAGTTTATCCACCTGGGCGCTGTCGCTTCCGCCGTAGGTCTCGTTGAGAAGTTTGTTTATCCAGTGGGCCAGGGCCAGGTAAGGCTTGATCTCGAGGCCGGTGCGCAGGCCGATATCCTCCACGACCAGGAAGTCGCGGGGGTCGGCCATGGCGACGAAGAGGGTGTTGTCCTGGCGGGCGAAAGAGACACAGACCTGCCGCCTGGCGATCTGCTCCGGTATGAGACTGACGACCTCGGGCTCCGGCTTCATCTTGGTCAGGTCGACCGCCTTGAAGCCCCACTCGTCGGCGAGGACTTTGAGAAGTTTCAGCTCGGTAATAAGCTTCTGTTCTACCAACTCCTGGTGGAGATGCCTGCTCTCCTTGCGGGCGAGTTCCTCGGCGGCGGCGAGCTTGTCCTCGGGGACGAGCCCATCCTCCAGCAGGATTTCCCTGACGTTCCTTTTTCTCTGTACGCCTTTGCCTGCTGCCATAATGGCCAGTGAGACGGACCCGGCCGCCCCACTGGGACTGACTCAATTATATTTATATATATGCCTGTTGGCAACAAGAAGGTCAGGCCGTTTCCAGCGCATCGCCCTCGGCCAGCGCCGCAGCCCCCCCGGGGGGCAGCTCCAGCACGCTCCGGGCGTCCTCCACGAAGGCCGAAAGACGCCAGGGGCGCATATTCCGCTCCACCCGCAGAACCCTGAGGTCCCGGTCCAGGAAAACGGCGTCTATTGGGAAACTCATGAAGCAGGTGTGTATGCCGGTGCAGGGGTCCAGCCAGAGGGCCTCGCCGGTGGCCAGGGACCTGCGGGGAATGAGGCCGAGCAGCCGGGCCTTAAAGGTCACGGCCTTCTCCGCCTTATCGGCTATCACCAGACCGTCGCTCTTTCTGCGGAATATCATAAACAGACTTTCTCCGGTACTGCCCGGCAACCCATGCGGGAACAATCGGGGGAGGCGGCGTGCCAGCTAGACCGCCTCGTAGGCGCGAGCATCGCAAGCGCGAGCGCCGAGAGCCGAGGACCGACGCGCTATGCGCGCGAGTCCGTGTCCTGCGTGCTGGCACGCCGACATGCCCCCGGATAGTTGTCCTTTTTTGCCGGGCATTGTGCGGTTTACCGGATGATGGCGAATTTACCGCGGGCTTTGCCGCTGTCCGACTTTACCAGAAAGACGTAGACGCCGGTAGCGGCGGGATTGCCGGCGGCGTTGCGGCCGTCCCAGGTGAGGCCGTCGAGCTTCTTCACCAGCTCCCCCTCCATCGTATATATCTCTACGGTGAGCCCGGTGCCGGCGGTATCGGAGGGAAACGAAAAGGACAGTATCCGGTCGGAGGCGGGACGGAAAGGATTGGGGAAAGCGATGGCCTTGCTCTCGCCCTTGAAGCCCGACAGCGTCCCCTCCACGGCGTAGCGCAGCGCCCGGTGTATATTGACGCGGCCGTAGCCGAAATTATTGTCTGGGCCGGCCGCGCCCAGGTCGTCGGCGGTATTGCGCAGAACATTGGCCACGTCGGTGGAAGTGTAGACCGGCTTGGCCGACCAGACCAGCGCGGCCGCGCCGGCCGCCAGCGGAGAAGCGAAAGAGGTCCCGTCGGCCGCGGCGTAGCCGCCGGCAATATCTGTGGTGTAAATTCCGACGCCCGGGGCCGAGAGGCCGCGCATCGCCATCTCTGGTCCCCGCGAGGAGAACGAAGCCGGCTTATCCTCGGAGTCGGTGGCCCCGACCGGGACCACGGAAGAACAGTTGGCGGGGGAATTGACGGACGAAGCGTCATTACCCGCGGCCGCCAGTATAAGGACGCCGGCGTCGCTTGCGGCGTTCACCGCGTTCTGCAGGGCCGCGGAGCAGACAGCGCCTTCCTCGCCAATGCTCATATTAACGATTATCTTGCCGTAAACCGGGTCGTCATGAAGCGTTCCGGCGTGGACGATGGCGTTTATGAGCGCGGCGTCGCTGGTCGCGCAGCCGAAATTACCGCAGCCGGATACGCAGTCGGAGTCGTCGAAAACCTTGAGCGAGAGCAACTTAGCTCCCCAGCTTACGCCGGCGATCCCAGCGGAATTGTCAGTCACCGCGGCGGCCGCGCCCGCCACCCTGGTGGCGTGATTGCAGGCTGGGGTAGGCGGATCGTTCGCGCTCTGCGAACCGCCGGAATTCGGGTTGAAATACTGGCTCACTCCCGTCAGCTTCGATGAAATTTCGGGGTGGGTGCCGTCTATGCCGGTGTCCATGATCGCTATGGTGACGGCGCTGGAATAGCCGATCTCGTACTCCCAGCCCGCATAGGCGCTCATGCGCGAGAGGGCGTACTGTGAATTGATAAAGGGGTCGTTTGGTACTCGCGCAGACCGGTAGGCGTGATTGGGCTGTATCGCCTCAAGGCCGGGAAGCGTCCGGAAATGGGCGAGGCCGGAAGCCACCCGCATGCCGGCGGGCAGCCTGATACGCCTCCAACCGGGCAGGGCCAAGGCGCCGCCATCGTCGCCGCCGCGGGCGCGGGCGGCGGCCCTGACGGCCCCGGAAGATGCCGACGGCGCGAACCTGGCCAGAACCTCTCCCTTCACTACCTCCACCTGGCGCGACTTGCCGGAAGCTGAAACCGACATATGCCGCTCTATCTCCAGCGCCGCGGCCGGAGAGCAGGCGAACAGCAGCGCGGCGGCCAGAAGCGGCCGGTTCACAGGCCCTCCTTAGCGGCCCGCTCGATTATCGCTTTCTCTATGCGCTTTTTTAGATCCTTGTCGCGGAAGACGAAATAGCGCGGCCAGGCGATCCAGTATTTCTCCCCGGCGCGGTTGGACAGCACCAGCCCCGCGGTCGCGAGCAGGTCGCCGTCGAAGTCGATGTCTATATTCGCCTTGCGGGACTTGCCGTTCACTCTCCTTACTGCGGTTATCTTCCAGGAGACCTTGCCGCCCGCGGCCTTATCCTTTCCCCTGCCAGGGCCGGCCTTGAAGGCGCCGGTCACGGCGAGGTAGGCGCTTTTTGAGAGCAGTTTCACATCGCGGTAGATCCTGCCGCCGAACTCCTCGCCCGGCATGAACAGGCCCTCCGGGCGCATCTCGGCGCCCTCCACCCTCAGTACGCCGGCGAAGACGAAGTCGCCGGACAGCACGCCGGGGCTGGAGACCTTTATCTCCCAGGAAGTAAGCTCCGCCGAGACGGGAACGGGGGCGGCGGAGAGGAGGACAGGCAGGAGGAGGACTCTAAGAGGCATTCAGTTTTTTGAGTATCCCCACCAGGTCGTAGATATCGTTGAGTTCGAAATCGGCGCCGGAGACCGGGGTGTCGAACTCGTTGCCGTACTTGGCCCAGGCGGTCCTCATGCCTAGGGCCTTGGCGCCCTTTATGTCGCGCTCGGCCCAGTCGCCGACCATGATGGCCTCGCCGGGCTCACAGCCCATCAGCGCGAGTATCTTCTTGAACGGCTTGGGAGACGGCTTCTTCTCGCCGGTGTCGTCGAACGTGACGACATGATCGAAGAAGTGATGAAGCCCGAGGCCGACGATGCGCATCCAGACCGAGAGGCGCGGCGCGTCGCTGACCACGCCCATGCGGACCCCCATCTTCAGGAGGTCCGTCAGCGCCATCTTCACGTGCGGATAGAGGGTGAAGTGGCCCTCCTTGGCCCGCTTGTAGCCGATGATGCCGGCGGCGAGGATTTTGTAGTCCACCTTGCCGAACTCACGCATCAGCACCTTGTCGAAGATATTCTGGTCCTCGATGCCCTCTTTCCAGTAGATCTCGAAGATCTTCTCCCGCAGGTCTTCCTTGCCCATGGCCAGGCCGGCGTCTATCATGGCGTCGGCGGCGGCGTCGACGGCCGCGCGCTTCATGCGCATGAAGTCCATCAGGGTGTTGTCGATGTCGAGAATGACCGCCTTGATCATGAGCCTCTCCCTGGCGCGCGGGTCACGGGGTGACGCGCTCGACGTACTCGGACGTGCGGGTATCCACGCGGACCTTGTCGCCTTCTTTGATGAACAGCGGCACCTTTATCTCGAGGCCGGTGCTGAGGGTCGCCATCTTCATCATGTTGGAGACCGTGTCGCCCTTCACTCCGGGCACGGTGGCGGCCACTTCCAGCACCAGGTTGGCCGGCAGTTCTATATTGAAGAACTTGTCGTTGAGGTAGAGCCCCTCCACCTTCATGTTCTCGGTGAGGAATTTCAGCGCGTCGCCCATCTTCTCGACGGGGCACTCCAGCTGCTCGTAGCTCTCGTCGTCCATGAAGTGGGCCGTCTTGGCGTCGGCGTAGAGGAAGGTCTTGGGCCGCTTCTCGACCATCACTTCCTTGAACTTATCCTCGGGCCTGTAGCTTGTCTCGATGACCGAGCCGGTCTCCAGGTTGCGCAACTTCACGCGCACCACCGCGCGCGACTGCGACTTGCGGTGATGCTGGTAGCTGATGACCTCCACCATCTGGCCGCTCTCGTTCTCGAATATATTGCCGTTCTTGAGAGCTACTGCGGTTATCATGTAAACCTCCGTTGCGGTCCTGGCGTTCAGCCCCTCGCTGGGGCCCTCTGGTAGGCCATCATCTTGAGCGCGAGTATGCGCTTCTCCATCGGCGGGTGAGTGGCCAGCAGATCCGCCGCGAAACCGGATTTCTCCTCGATAAGACTGCCGCGCGGGTCGGTGATGCACATGTGGGCGACCCCGTTGTTTATGGCGGCGGTGGGGCGCACGGCCGCGCGTATCTTCTCCAGGGCCGAGACCAGCCCCATCGGGTTACGGGTGAGTTCCGCGGCCGAGGCGTCGGCAAGGAACTCGCGCTGGCGGGAGATGGCCATGGCGAGTATGCGGGAAAGGAGGGGCGCCAGCACCACGAGGGATACCCAGACCAGGAAAAGCACGGCCACGGCGGCGCCGCCGCCCCGGCCGACGCGCCCTCCCGAAGAGCCGCCCCTGGGCCTGCCGCCGTAGCGCATGGTGCGGCCGGCGAAGTCGCTGATAAGCGAGATAGATCCGATCAGCGCCGCCGCCACGGTCATGACGCGGATGTCGTAGTTGCGGATATGGCTCATCTCGTGGGCGACGACGGCCTGGATCTCCTCCCGGTTCAGCGATCTCAGAAGGCCTTCGGTAACGGCTATAACGGCATTATCGTGGCTGAAGCCAGCCGCGAAAGCGTTGGCGTCCTGGTCGGGTATGACATAGGTCCCGGGCGGCGCGAGGCCGGCGGCGATGGACAGCTCTTTCACGATATTGATGAACTGCTTCTCGGCTGGATCGGTGGAAACCGCGCGGCGGGCCAGCGTGGACCGCAGGACCATGGCCGGACCTTTGAAGACGCTGTTGATGACCATGATGACGCCGAAGAGCAGCGCGCCTATGGTGCCGTAGGGGATCATCTGCGGGCGCGTGTTATAGACTTCATAATAGCCGGCCGCGTTCAACTTGTACGAAGGCTCGGCGGCGACCGGGTTGAAAGAGAGATAGAAGAAATCAAAGCCGACGCCGACCGCCAGGAAAAGGAGCAGGAAAACGCCCATCAGCACCATCGTGGTGCGACGGTTGCTCTCCTGCTGCTCGTAGATATTCATCGGTGGGGCGGCGGTCCGGCCCCGTCTCCGTTCAGACGGTGAGGTCCACTTTGGGGACATTGCGCTCGGCCGAATCGGCCGGCAGTTCCCACAGCGCCGCGGGCTGGAAGCCCAGCATGGCGGCGAACATATTGGTGGGGAACACCTGCTGCTGTATATTGAAGCGGGTGACTATGTCGTTGTAGAACTGGCGGGAGAAACCGATCTGGTTCTCCGTGGTGCGCAGTTCCTCCATCAGGGTGCGGACGACCTCTACGGCCTTGAGGTTGGGATAGTTCTCGGTCAGGGCGAAAAGCTTGCCCAGGGCCTGGGTAAGCATCCCTTCCTTGGCCAGCACCTCGTTCATGTTGCCGCCCTGGCCGGCGCTGACCGCGGCCGCGCGGGCCTGAATCACGCCTTCGAGCGTCTCTTTTTCGAACTTCATCTCGCCCTTTACGGCGTTGACAAGGTTCGGAATCAGGTCGTGACGGCGCTTGAGCTGCACGTCGATCTGCCTGAACGCGTTGAGCACCTGGTTCTTGAGCCCCACCAGCTTGTTGAAGGTAAGGACCAGCCAGACCGCCAGCAGACCCAGTACTATCGCCAATACAGTCATCGTTGAACCTCCTTAAAATATCGCATTACTTCGTCAAAATTTCGCGGCCGGAGCCGGTCACCAGTACCGTGTCCTCGATGCGCACGCCGAACTTGCCGTGCAGGTAGATGCCGGGCTCGACGGTGACTACCATGCCGGCTTTCAGAGTCCCCTTGTAGCGGGTGTTGAGGCGCGGAGGCTCGTGAATCTCCAGACCCACTCCGTGCCCGGTGCCGTGTATGAAATACTGGCCGTAACCGGCGGCGGCTATGTGATCGCGGCAGACCTTGTCCACCGCGATGGTGGAAACCCCCGGCTTCAGGGCCTGTACCCCCAGGTCATGCGATCTCTGGACCAGAGCGCGGACCTTGCGGAACTCGTCCGAGGGGCGGCCGTGGAAATAAGTGCGGGTCATGTCGGAGCAGTAGTTGGCGTAGACGCAGCCGAAGTCTATGAGGACGGCCTCGTCCTTCTTCAGCCGGCGCTCCGAGGTCTCGTGATGCGGCATCGCGGCGTTGGGGCCGAAACCGACTATGGTGGAGAAGGAGGTCTTTGCGGCGCCCATCGCCTGCATTACATCCTCGAGTTCCCGGGCGACGGAGATCTCGGTGCGGCCGGTCTTCACGCGGGGCTTTACGATCCGGAAGGCTTCGGCAGCTATGGCGCAGGCCTTGCGCAGCGCGGCCAGTTCGGAACCTTCCTTACACTGGCGCAGTCCGGCGGTGAGGCCGCCGAATTCGGCCAGGCCGTTCTTCTTCCAGAAAGAGCCCCCCAGATAGGTCGCGGTCTCCGGCTCGAAAGCGGCTTTGCGGTAGCCCTTCTCCCTGATGCGGGCCATGACCGCCCCGGGCATATCGTCGGAGGCTTCGGCCTTGACGAACGGCACGCGGGCCTTGAAATGCTCCAGCAGCATCTTCGGCAGGAAGGCCCAGGCGCCGTCGCGGGCGACCAGGAGGTGGAGCCCTTCCAGGTGGAAGCCGGTGAGAAAGCCGGCCTCTAGGGGCCTGGAGACCGCCAGGGCGTCGAGCTTGTTCTTTTTCAGCAGCGATTGGAGCTGCCTCAGCCTTTTCTCGTTCGTGGTCATGCGCGGGTCTCCAGCTTGGGAAATACCTACCCGTTTATTTTATTTTAATTTAAGCGCCCCGGCAACAGAGGGGCGCGGAGGGTCAGGCCGGCGGCCGTAGCGCGGCGGCCAGCCTGAGGAAGTCGGAGGGCGAGAGGGCCTGCGCGCGTAGGGACGGGTCGATGCCGGCCTTCGCCAGGGCGGAGGCGGCGGCAATACGGGAGACACCAGGCAGCATGGCGTCCCCGGCCGCCGTCAGGGAATTGAGCACGGTCTTGCGGCGGTGCATGAAGGCGGCCTTTACCGCGCGGACGAAGACCGGCTCCAGCCCCGGCTGCAGGAAGGGTTCCGGCAGCGGGGAAAAGACCACGACTGCGGAATCCACCTTCGGCCGGGGACTGAAACTGCCCGGGCCCAGGTCCATCAGCCTGCGTGCCGAGGAGCGGGCGGCGGTCATGACCGAGAGATAGCCGTATTCCGGGTCGCCGGGCGCGGCCAGCGCCTTGTCGGCCACCTCCTTCTGGAACATCAGCACGGCGCCGGCCAGGCGCGGGAATGCCAGTATCCTGTCGAGGATAGGCGTAGCGCAGTCATAAGGCAGGTTGCCGGCGAAAGCGACGCGGCCCGCCGGGAGTTCCTTCCCGAGTTCCAGACGCAGAAAGTCGGAATTCACGACGCGGGCATCCGGATACCGGGGTGAGAGTTCCGGCGCGAGGTCGCGGTCTATCTCGACCATCGTCATCGGGCAGCGGCGCAGGGCGTAGAGGTGGCGGGTGAGCGCGCCGCGGCCCGGTCCTATCTCCACAAGGTGCTCCGCCGCCATGCCGCAGGCCGCCTCCGCGATCCGCATGGCCGCGCCTTCGTTGGTCAGGAACACCTGGCTGAATTTACGCATAGAGCTATGCTCCTATCAGCTCGAACTTGGCTTTGACTTCCTCGAGCGACTTCCAGACGTCGCCGGCGCCCAGGCTCAGCAGGAGGTCGCCGGGGCGCAGGTCCTTGGCGACCTCGAGCACTCCGGGGTAAGGGGCTATACTGGAGCCGTGGCCTGCGGCGTCAAGTATCAGCCGGCTGGAGACGCCCTTTACCGGCTTCTCCCCGGCGGGGTAAATATCCAGCAGACAGACCTTGTCGGCCGCGCGCAGCTCGCGGGCGAACTCGCGGTAGAGCAGAGAAGTCCGGGAATAGCGGTGAGGCTGGAACAGCGCTATCAGCCTGCGCGGCCTGTGTATGGCGCGTATGGCGGCCAGCGTATTGCGTATCTCCGTAGGGTGATGGCCGTAGTCGTCGAAGAACCTGACTCCGCCGGCCTCGCCGTGGGGCTCCAGCCGACGCTTCACCCCGCCGAAACCGGCCAGGCCGCGCGCCAGCCCGTCGAAAGGAAGGCCCAGGTAGGAGCCGGCGGCTATGACACAGAGAGAGTTGAGGACGTTGTGAGAGCCGCCGGTGCGCAGCCGCACGGGGCCGCGGCGCCTGCCCTTGAAATAGGCCGTGTAGGAAGTCTCCGTCGGCCCGGTGCGTATATCGGCGGCGCGCCAGTCGCAGCCGGCGCCGAAGCCGTAGGTGACGCAGGGACAGGCGACGCGCGGCAGTATCGAGCGCACGCCCGGATCGTCGCCGCAGAGCACGGCCGCGCCGTAGAACGGCACCCGCGAGAGGTGCTCGACGAAGGCGTCCTTGAGCCTGTCCATGTCATGATAGAAGTCCAGGTGGTCGGAATCGATATTGGTCACGCAGGCGACCAGCGGCGAATAATGCAGGAAGGAACCGTCGGACTCGTCGCTCTCCATGACGAGGTACTCCCCCCCGCCCCGGCGGACATTGGAGGAGAGCGAGCGCAGTATCCCCCCGACGACGGCCGTGGGGTCCGCGCCGGCGGCCTCGAAGGCGGCCGCGGCCATGGAGGAGGTGGTGGTCTTGCCGTGGCTGCCGCTGAAGGTTATGGTTTTTTTGAGCGCGGCCAGCTCGGCCAGCATCTGCGCGCGCTGCGCCACCGGTATGTCCAGCCGCCGGGCCTCGCGCACTTCCGGATTATCCTCTTTGACCGCGGAACTTATGACGGCCACGCCTGCGCCGCGCACGGCCGCAGCCCTGTGGCCTATGGACACGCGGCAGCCCTCGGCCTCCAGCCTGCGAGTTATCTCGCTGGCGCGCTCGTCGCTGCCGCTGACCCGGAAGCCTTCCAGCCTCAGCAGGCGGGCTATGCCGCTCATGCCTATGCCTCCTATGCCTATGAAGTGTATCCTGCCGCAGGCGGACAGCGAAAAGCCGGCCTTCCAGATCATCTTGAGACCCCTTTCATCCTTATGTGGTAATCCAGCCAGGCCCGGGCCGCGCCGTCGGCCTCCGCCACGCCCTCTTCCGTCAGCTCGACCGGAACGCAGCCCTTCAGGGCGGAGAAAGTGTCCAGGAACAGCGAGGCGCCGTCGCGCACTGTGACCAGGGCGGGAAAGCCCGACGAAAAAAGCGAGACCACCTCGTCCATAAAGGCCGGCGCCTTCAGGCTGATGGAACCGAGCTCGTCCACCACGGCCGCGGCTTTTTCCGCCCGGGCCCGCCGCAGCGCCGCGGCGGCGGTGACGTTGAGGGCGTCCAGGTTGACGCCGTATTTGTTGAAGGAGACCGGGGAGACCAGCGACCTGGAGGCGAGCACGGCCGTCCCGCCGTCGAGGGTCCGCAGGGAATAACCGGAACGGGAATTCCCCTCGCGAAGCTCTTCGGTAACGAAGCCGCCCAGCCAGCCGCGGTAGGAAGAGACCAGCGGGCCCAGGAAGAACTTCTTGAGCTTCTCTGAGCGGACCTTTATCAGGAGCACCGCCGGAAAATCGTTCATTCGGGCCCGCCCCCGCCCTTCGGCGAGTTTTCCGCCTTTTCCAGCCAGCGAAGGTTCTCCCCGGCCACGGGGCTGCCCGGCGCCGCCGCGAGGGCTTCTTTCGCCAGCGCCAGCGCCTCCGCCTCGGCCCCTTTCTGCACCGCGGCCACGCAAAGGCCCAGGAGGGACAGCGGCCGGAACTCGCCCGCCGCCCGGCCGAAACTTTCCTCCGCCAGGGAATGCTCGCCGCCGAGCAGGAACCCCAGGCCGCGCAGCAGCGCGACCGCGCCCGGAGAGCCGGAGGCCTGCGGGAGGTCCTGCAGCTCGGCCAGCGCCTCTTCCACGTTCTCGAGCCAGTTATTGCCCACCACCCAGAGGCCCATGTCGTTGCCGACGGAGCGGGGCTCGTACACCACCCTCGCCTCGGTCTTCGCGGCGGGCTTGATAGTCTCTATGTCCAGGCTGACCTTGACGTCGCCCCCGGCCGAAGCCGCGGCGATAAGGCGCTCTATCTCTTCCGCCGTTTCCGTAAGCCGCCCGGACCTCCCCGCGGCCCCGGCGGGCACGGCGTATTCCA
>CAZVWK010000059.1:0-13371 GCA_964631475.1 uncultured Elusimicrobiaceae bacterium
CGCTGGCCCTCGCCAGGGGCCTGGCCCTGAGGGGGCTGGGAAGGTCCGCGGAGGCGGCCGAGCAGCTCAAGTCGGCCGCTGAAGGCCGGAGCGGGTTCCTCTCCGGCGTGGCCCGGGCCGCCGGCGGGGGGCTTGAATGAAATTCTGGAAGATGTCCGGGGCCGGGAACGATTTCGTTCTTATAACCGGCGCGCCGCGCGCCGGCGCGCAACTGCGCCGGCTGGCCCGCCGCCTCTGCGACCGGCGACTCTCCGTAGGGGCCGACGGGCTGCTCTTCGTCCGCAGGCTGCGGCCCGGCGCCGCCGGCGTGCGTTATTTCAACTCCGACGGCTCCGAGGCCTTCTGCGGCAACGGCTCGCGCTGCGCCGCGCTCTGGGCCTTCATGAAAGCTCTTGTTCCCCGCTCCTTCACGCTCTCCACCGTCCGCGGGGAACTGTCCGCGGAAATCACCGGCAAGAAACGGGTGCTCATGCGCATGCCGGACGTGGAGAAAGTTTCGCTGCGCCACCCGGGCCGCTGGCCGGCTGGCGTGAAAGAGGTGCACTTCCTCGATACCGGCGTGCCGCACGCCGTGGTCCCGGTGAAGAATGTCGGCCGGCTGGACGTTTGCGGGCGCGGGGCCGCTCTGCGCCGGCACCCCGCCTTCGGCCGGGCCGGGGCCAACGTGGATTTCGTGGAGAAGGCCGGCGGGCGCTTCCTGGTGCGCACCTACGAGCGCGGCGTGGAGGGCGAGACGCCGGCCTGCGGCACCGGGATAACGGCGGCGGCGGTCGCGCTGGCGCTGGCCGGAGCGGCACGCTCCCCGGTGCGGCTGCGCTCCCGCAGCGGAGAGAATTTCACGGTGCGGCTGAAGCCGTCGGGCTCAGGGGCCTCGGAGATATTCATCGAAGGGCCGGCCCGCCTCGTGTTCGAGGGCCGTATAGGCTGAATTCGCGGAACGGAGGAACTGTGCTCAAACTCAAAGGATGCTTTACCGCCATAATCACCCCTTTCAAGGGGGATAAGCCCGACCTGGAGGCTCTCAGGCGCGTAGTCCGTTTCCAGGTGAAGAACGGCGCCGACGGCCTGGTGCCCTGCGGCTCCACGGGCGAGGCCGCCACGCTCTCCGAAGAAGAATACCTGGAGGTCATAAAGACCGTCGTTGAAGAGGCGAAAGGCAAACTCCCGGTCATGCCCGGTGCCGGCACCAACTCCACCGCAAAGTCGGTGGAGTTGGTGAAAAAAGTCTCCGCCCTGGGCGTGGACGGGCTCCTGGCGATAGTCCCCTATTACAATAAGCCTACTCAGGACGGCATGAAAGCGCATTTCGGCGCGCTGGCCGCCGCGACCCGTCTGCCGGTGGTGCTCTACAATATCCCCGGCCGCACCGGCGTTAATATGCTGCCCGCGACCGCGCTGGCGCTGGCGGGCGGCTGCTCCAATATAGTCGGCATCAAGGAAGCTTCCGGGAACCTAGACCAGGTCAGCGAGATAGTCAACCGCGCGCCCAAGGGCTTCGCCGTGATGAGCGGCGACGATTCGCTTACGCTGCCGATGATGTCGGTGGGGGCGCGAGGCGTAATCTCGGTGGTCTCCAACATAGCCCCGGCGCAGGTGTCGCGCATGTGCGCTCTTTTCAGGGAGGGCCGGACGGGGGAGGCCGCGGAGATGCATCACCGCCTGTTCCCGCTGGTCAAGAACCTTTTCACCGAGACCAACCCTATCCCTGTGAAGTACGCCGCGTCCCTGCTCGGGCTATGCCGCCCGGAGCCCAGACTGCCGCTGACGCCGTTCACTCAGGCGAAGCGCGCCGGCCTCAGGGCCGCCATGGTCAAGTTTGGAATAAAGCCCCCGTCCCGACTATAAGCCGGCGAGTATTTCCCTGCCGGCCTCCAGGCCTTCCTTCACGCTCTCCTCCATGAAAGAATACTTCCAGGCGCCGTAGCGGCCGATGGATCGCGCCCCGCGATCTTTAAGCCAGCCGTATATGATGGGCAGCGCCCTGGTCCGGTCGGCGTCGTATATGACGTAGGCGCAGGGGATCTTGAGCCAGAGTTTCTCGGTCGCCTGTGCCGCGTTCTTTATAAGGCCGCAGGCCCGGAGGCCGTTCACGCAGGCGCGTTCCGCCGCCTCCAGGTCGAGCGGGCGTCCGTCGGTGGCCATCTCTATGTAGAAAGAGGTCTGGCCCCGCGGCGCGGCGCAGCGGGAGAAGTTGCTGGCTAGGCCGGCGCGGTAGAAGGGGAACTCCGGGCCGGGGAAATAGCCCCAGTGCATGTCGGAAGCGACGCCTTCCGCGCCGAGGTTCAGGACATAGACCGTGTTGCGGCGCAGCTTGCCGGCCGCCCGCCGCACCGCCGCCGGCGCGTCGGCACACATGGCGACGAACTCGTCGAGCGGTGCCGTGTTTATAAGCCGGCTGAACTTCACCTCGCCAAAATGCCTGAGCCTGGCGGTACGGCGGGACAGGTCGACTCGGTCCACCTCTATCCCCAGATGCAGCCCTTCGGCGCGCGCGGCGAAAGCGGATGCCAGCGCGCCTATGCCGCCCTTTTTAGGGTAATGGAATACCGTGTTGTAGCCGAGGGACCGGCTGCCGGGGCCGCAGGCCCCTCGTATGACTTCGCCGGCTTCGGGTATTGGCACGAATGGCGCGCACCATTCCGTCGTGAGGCGGTCCAGCGGGTACTGCCAGAGCTTGGAGTTATAGGGCAGCATGAAGTGCCGCGCGATTCCGGAGCCGAAGACGCGGCGGCTCCAGCTGTAGAAAGTCTCGCTGCCGTCGCCCGGCCCGCCCGGGGTGCGGTTCCTGGCCTGCAGGAAGGTAGCGAGACATTCCGATCTAACCTTCAACGGCAGGCCGTAGAGGTTGGACTGGAAAGGGTAAGGGATCCAGCGCCCGTGCACGTGGACGCGCGCGTCGCGCTTAATCCTGCGGACATTGGTCCCCAAGGCGTCAAGTATTAACCGCGTGGTCGCCGGCCAGCGAAGGTGGAGCAGGTGGCCTGAATAGTCGAAATGGAAACCGCCTTTTCTTATCGTGGCGGCCAGGCCGCCGAAACGGGGCTCCCTCTCCGCTAGAAACACTTTTTTGCGCCCCCGTAACGTCATCGCCGCCGCGAGCCCGGCCAGGCCGCCGCCTATTATGAGTACGTCCGTCTTAAGCATTTTCCCTCGTGATTTTCAGAGCCGCCGACTTCAGTCCGGGCAGGTTTATATCGCGCAGGCACTCCGAGCCGCCGCATTTGACTCGCGGCCTTGTGCTGGCGTACGGGTAATCATAACACGGCGCGCAGGGCAGCGCCGGGGCCACGACATGGCTGCGCGCGCCGTAGGGGCGGGTCATGGCCGGATTGGCCGGGCCGAAGATAGTTACCGTCGGTACGCCTACTGCGGCCGCGAGGTGGCCTAGGCCGGAATCTGTGTTTACGAAGAGGGAGCACCGAGCTATGAGCGCGGCGGTCCGACCCAGCGTGCCGCCTTCGAACAGCAGGTGCCGGCGCGCGGCGCAGGCGAGAAGAGCGGCCGCGGCCTCCTTCTCGTCAGGGCCGCAGAATACCAGCACCTTCAGCCCTAGCCCGTCGGCTGCCCAATCTGAGAAAGAGGCGAGCATCTTCAGGGCCGCGGGAGACCAGGCCTTGTAGACTTGCCCGGGAGCGATGGCGGGGTGCAGGCCCAGTACCTTCGCGCCGGCCAGGCCGTTGGAGGCGAAGAAAGTCTCCGCGAAGCTCCTATCCTCCGGCGCCGGCTCATAGACCGGTTCCGGCGCGGCCGGCGCCGGCGCTCCCAGCGGGGCGAGCAGGTCGAGGTTGTGTTCCACCTCGTGCTTCGGCGGCGCGGAGGGGACCCGGCGGTTCTGCAGGAAAGCCAGAGTTGTCAGCCGGCCGTGCTCGTAATCGTGAGTGACGCGCAGCGGCGCTCCGGCCCAGCGGGCCAGCAGGTTGTACCAGGGACGATTGGAGGGGAAAGTGGTAACTGAGGCGTCGAAGCGCTCCGCGCGCAGCCGCCACAACAGCCGCAGCACCTGCAATATAAGGCCTGGCCCCGGCCGACGGAAACCGACACGCAGCGCGGTCACATGGGGCAGCCCCCGCAGAAGTTCTTCGCAGGCGCTGTCCGGTACCAGCATCGTCAGTCGCGCCTCCGGGCGGGCGGCGGCCAGGGCGCGCAGCAGCGGCAGCGCCATCAGGGTGTCGCCCAGGCCTTTGAGCGATAAGACGAGTATCTTCATGGTTTACGGCAGACGGCTATCAGGTCCAGGCCGCGCTCGTCGGCGTCGGCTACGGAGAAATCGGCGGTGGAGACGGCCGCGAGGGACGCGTCCCTCGCGCCGCGGTTCAGCAGGCTGAACAAGCGGAAGAAGGCCTGCTTGGCCGAATTAGGCACCCGCGCGTACAGGTTCAGCGGGTCAAGCCGCTGTATGAGGTTGCCCGTGCGGGTAAGCTTAAGTTCCATGTCGAAGAACTTCTGCGGGCAGCGAAGATAGCGCAGCTGCACCTCCGGGAAGGCTCCCCTTAGCAGGCCCTCGAACTCTGCCGCGGTGTACTCGCGCACGTGGTATTTGTACCAGCGGGTGGGCTGCACGCGGTAGGCCTTGTTGGGGGTGGATACCAGCAGCAGGCCGCCCGGCTTGAGCACGCGCGAAATCTCCGCTAGGAAAGCGGCGTCGCCCTGTATATGCTCGATGCAGTGAAGGGTGACCGCCTTGTCGAAGGAGGTGTCGGGGAAAGGCAGCGTGACGCCGTCGTAGTGCAGGTATTCCAGGTTGCCGCGCCTGTACTTGGCGGAGGCGTGCGCGGCGGCCTCGGGGCTCTTGTCCAGGCCCGTCACCGAGGCGGCCTTGGCGGCCAGCAAGCTGGCGCCGTACCCCTCGCCCGAGCCTATTTCCAGCACCCGGTCGTCGGGCTCAAGCACTACGGAGGCGGCGTACTCGTAGCCGAAAAGCTGGCGATAATACCAGAACAGTTCATAGTCGGAGGCCGCCGTCTCAGGCAGAAAGCGTTCACCCGTGTCCTGTATTGTCTTCGCCATATTTCCCTTTACTTCGCCGCTTCAGCCCAAAGGTCCAGTCCTTTCAGGTCCTCGTTCCCCAGCCTGAATTCAGGCAGCGGGGCTTCGGCCCCTGTCGTCCGGCGTGAGATCAGGCCGAAGACCATCCGCTTGAGGGCGTAGGGCACTATGTCCCGCAGGCCGAACGGGTCCAGGCGCTGGGCCAGGGTGGCCGCGCGGGCCACTTTGAGTTCCAGTTCGAAATGAGAGGGCGGCGCCTGCACGAACTTCACCTCGCACGAGGAGAAGTGCCGCCGCAGCAGTGCGGCCAGCTCGGCCGCGGAGAATTCCCGCACATGGAACTTGTACCAGGGCTTCTGGTCTTCGGCCAGACGATGCACCCGGTTGGGAGTGGTAAGGAGCAGGCGGCCGCCGGGCCTGAGCACCCTGGCCGCTTCCTTCAGGAAAGCGTCCGGGTCCGGCAGGTGTTCTATCACCTGTAAAGCCGCCGCCTTGTCGAAAGAGGCGTCCGGAAAAGGCAGGGTTTCCCCGCGACGGGCTAGGAACTTCAGGTTGGGGGCCGCGTAGCGGACCGCGGCATGGTCCATCGCGGCGGGGTCCGCGTCCATGGCGGTGACAGAAGCGGCCCGCCCGGCCAGGATGGCGCTTCTGTAGCCTTCCCCGGCGCCTACCTCCAGGACGGTGTCGGCCGGCGACAGGAAGACTTCCGCGGCCCTCCGGTAAGCGAACAGATGGCGCTCCAGCAGCTCGCGTTCGTAGCGGCTGCCGGCTGTCTCCGGGGTCACCCGCCCGCCGTCCTCAAGCCTGCTCATGCTTAAGCCTTTTCCAGACGGCGTCCAGAGCCAGAGCGGCGGCCATGATTATGAACGGGTCGATCGGAATACGGTATCTCAGCGTCACCACGAAAAAGACGTGGACTGCGGTGTAAGCGGAGAAAATAGAAAGCAGTAGCCACACCCCGGGATACCGGCGCCAGGCGAGAACGAGCCCCAGGGCCGCCAGGGGGATGTAGATCCCGGAAGTCGCCATGGCGGCGTATTTCTGCCATCGATAGGCCATCATCGGATAAAGCCGCCAGAAATGCGCGAACCTGAGCCCGACCAGGGCGAGGAATTTGTCGGGATTGTTCTCGAGCCAGTGCGTCACTTTTTCCCTGCAGATCCTGTCCCTTTCCGGCAGGGGGAGCGTTTGCAGATATTCCCAATCCGGGGGGATGGCGGGTTTTACGTCGTCGTCAGGCTGCGGCCGGTCCTGCTCTCCCCGCATCTCAGTCCAGAACGCGTTGTCGCAGTTGGACCCGTAGAGCGAGATCCAGGGCGTTGATACCGGCATAACATATGCCTTGTCGTAATGGAAGTAATTCCTGAAGCTCCAGGGCATTATCGTCAGGAGGACGAAAACGCCGGTCGCGAAACCGGTCCTGAAACTGCGCGTCCTCCACCAGAGCCAGGCGCAGGCAAGGACGAAGAAAGGCAGGACCACCGACTTTGTAAGGCCGGTCAGACCCATGAGCGCGCCCGTTGCGGCCATATTTCCCCACGAAGGCCTGTCGGCCGTCCTGGCCACCGCGTAAACGGAGGCCGAGATCATGAAGGTCAGGAAGGTCTCGCTGAGGAGGTCCCCGGTGTAGGCTATGAAATAAGGGTAGAAGCTCATCAGGACGGCGGTTATCCTCGCCGTGCGCCGGTTGAAGAGGCGGTCGGCGGTCAGATAGGCGAGCAGCACCGTGGCCGTGCCCAGCAGGACGTTCATCAGCTTGGCCGCGATGACGGATTTGCCGAATATCGCGAAAACGCCTCCCAGGTAGAAGGCGTAGCCGGGCGGTCGCCAGGAGTCGCCGAAGCCTTCGCCCGAGGCTATGCCCCAGGCGATGCGCATCCAGTCGTGCGAGTCGGGCGACAGCCCTCCCTCGCCGGTCTTTATGACGAAGGCGAGGCGGAGAAGAAAGGAGACCCCGAGCGCGGCGCCCAGGAAATTATTCTCGCTCCCGAGCCATTCAAGCGTCTTTTTCATGCGGCCCTACTTGCTGCCCTGCTCCATGTCGAAGAGCATCGCGAAAAGCAGGAACTGCGTGCCGGAGACGAGCATCAGCGCCACCAGTATGGAGCGCGGGGCCGTGACGGCGTAACCGCCCAGGAAGAGCTTGTCCCAGAGCAGGTAGCCGCCGGCGAGCAGGCCGGCCGGCAGCAGAATGAGGGCGAGGTAATAAAAGAACACCAGCGGGTGGAAATCCCGGTACATATACTTGAAATTAAGGCGCCAGAAGAAGTCGCGCACCAGCATCGGCGAGACCTTCAGCGCGTAGTTGAAGCCCTTGATCTGGCTCTGGCGCTCGCCCGGCATGTAGACTGCGGTGCGCGGGACGTCCACCAGCCGCAGGCCGTAGGCGTTGAGCCGGACCAGGAAGTCCATCGGATAGCCGTAGCCCTTCCAGGCTTTGCTCCAGTCGACGGTCTCTATAGCCTTGCGCGTGATCGCCGTGTAGCCGTCCACGACGTCCATGGTCTTGTAGTAGCCGGAGGCTACCTTGGTCAGCGCGGTTATGATCCAGTTGCCGAAAAGCCGTATCCTGGGCATCTTGGCGAGAGTGTCGGCCAGCTTGGAGTCCAGGAAGCGGTTGCCCTTGGCGTAATCCGCCCTGCCGTCCACGAGCGGGTCCAGCAGGTGCGCGGCTTCGTCCAGTTTCATCTGGTTGTCGCCGCCTACCACCATGGCTATGTCGCAGCCTTCCTCCGCGGACCTGCGGTAGCCGGTGATGATGCCGCCGCCGGGGCCCTGGTTGACCTCGTGGCGGAGCAGCACTACGCGGGGGTCTTTTTTCGCGTACTCTAGGACGACCTCGGCCTGACGGTCCGGGCTGACATCGTCAACCACGTAGACCCTGTCTATAAGGGGCGGCACGCCTTCGAGCGTGGCCTTGATCAGCTTTTCCTCGTTATAGGCGGGTATGACGAGAGATATCTTCTTTCCTCGGTACATTCTGGCCCTCCGGAACCCTGACGGCCATATGATATCCTCTTTTGCCCCTCCTCCGCAAATTAACGCGATAATGATACAATAGGCGCTTAACATGGCCCATCCTGAAGAACCCATCAAGATCTCTCTGGTCGGCTGCGGCCGCATAGCGCAGCGCCACGCCGAACTGCTGGGCCGCGGGCAGATCGCCGGGGCGGACCTGGCCGCCGTCTGCGACATCGTCCCGGAAAAGGCGAAGGCTCTGGGCGCTAAGTACGGCGTGCCTTTTTTCACGGATATGCGCGAGATGATGGACAAGATTCCCTGCGGGGCCGTCTCCGTGCTCACCGAAAGCGGCAATCACGCCCGTCACGTAATAGAGCTGGCGCGGTACGGCAGGCATATCGTGGTCGAGAAGCCCATGGCGCTCGCGCTGGACGACGCGGACGCCATGATCAAGGCCTGCGCCGACGCGGACGTGAAGCTTTTCGTGGTCAAGCAGAACCGCTTCAACGTGCCGGTGCTGAAGCTCCGGGAGGCTCTTGAGGCCGGCCGCTTCGGCAAGCTGGTGCTGGGTACGGTGCGCGTGCGCTGGTGCCGCGAGCAGTCTTACTATGATCAGGACAAGTGGAGGGGAACCTGGGCGCTCGACGGAGGCGTGCTGGCCAATCAGGCCAGCCACCACGTCGATCTGCTGGAGTGGATGATGGGCGACGCGGCGGACGTTTTCGCCATGAGCGCCACGGCGCTGGTGAAAGTGGAGACGGAGGACACCGCCGTGGTCAGCCTGCGCTTCCGCAACGGGGCGCTGGGCATAATAGAGGCCACCACGGCCGCCCGCCCGAGGGACCTGGAAGGGTCCATTTCGATACTCGGCGAAAAGGGCGCCGTGGAGATAGGCGGCTTCGCCGTCAACAGCATGAAGACCTGGAATTTCAGGGAGCCGCTGCCGGGCGACGCGGAAGTCATGGAGAAATACTCCGTGAACCCGCCTGACGTCTACGGCTTCGGCCATAAGGCCTATTACGAGCACGTCGTGGACTGCGTGCGCAACGACGCGCGGCAGCTGGTGGACGGCGCCGAAGGGCGCAAGAGCCTGGAGCTGATAGCGGGCATCTACGAGTCCATAGAGACGAAGCGCGAGGTCAGCCTGCGCTCGCGTCCGAAAAAGACCCGCCTGGGGGGGGATTGATGGGCAAGCCCGAGATAAAACTGGCCGGCATCGCGGACGTTAAATTCGGGGAAGGCGTCAAGGTGGTCGGCCCCTCCAACCTCTACGGCTGCGAGATAGGCGACAATACTTTCATCGGGCCCTTCGTGGAGGTACAGAAGGGCGCGAAGATAGGCAGGCGCTGTAAAGTGCAGTCCCACGCTTTCATCTGCGAGCTGGTGACCGTCGGCGACGACTGCTTTATAAGCCACGGGGTCGCGTTCGTCAACGACAAGTTCGTAAAAGGGCGGCCCGCGGGCGGCGATAAGGCTCTCTGGGCCGCTACGAAGATCGGAGACGGGGTCTCCATAGGCTCCAACGCCACCATATTGCCGGTCACGGTCTGCGACGGCGCCGTAATAGGGGCCGGCGCCGTGGTCACCAGGGACATAAAAGAGCCGGGCGTGTATGCCGGAAACCCGGCCCGGCGCATAAAGGACCTGCCGGAATGAGCGGACAACGGGTCGGGGTCCCTTTCGCCGATCTGCACGCGCAGTACCTTACGATAAAGAAGGACGTGGACGCCGCCGTCGCCGGGGTCATCGCCTCCTCCGCCTTCATACGCGGCCCCTACGTCGACGCTTTCGAGAAGGAGTTCGCCGCGGCCGTCGGTTCGCCTCATTGCGTCTCCTGCGGCAACGGCACCGACGCGCTCTATATCGCCATGCGGGCGCTGGGCGTGCGGCCCGGCGACGAGGTCATCGTGCCCGCTCATTCTTGGATAGCCACCAGCGAGACCGTCACGCAGGCCGGCGGCTCGGTGGTGTTCTGCGATACCGACGCGGACACTTTTACCATAGATCCCGCGCTGATAGAGGCGAAGATGACGCCGCGCACCGTCGGCCTCATCCCCGTCCATCTCTACGGCCAGACCGCCGACATGGGCCGGATAACGGAGATCGCCTCCCGCAGGAAGCTGTGGGTGATCGAGGACTGCGCGCAGGCCCACCTTTCTTCCTTCGGCGGCAGGAGGGCCGGCACCTTCGGCGCCGCCGCGGCCTTCTCTTTCTATCCGGGCAAGAACCTCGGCGCCATGGGCGACGCCGGGGCGCTGCTCACCGCCGACGCCGCGCTGGCCGAGAGGATGGCGATGCTGGCCAGGCACGGCGGGCTGGTCAAGGGAGACCATCGCATCGAGGGAGTCAACAGCCGCCTCGACGGGCTGCAGGCCGCGGTCCTGTCGGTCAAGCTGCGGCGCCTGGCGCGCTGGACGGAGACACGCAAGCGCCTCGCCTCAGTGTACGACAGGGAGCTGGCCGGCCTGCCGGACCTGGCGATCCCGGTGGTGGCCGCGGGCCGCGAGCACGTCTACCACATTTACGCGGTGCGCCACCCGCGCCGGGACGCCCTGAAGAAGTTCCTGGCGGCGCGGGGCATAGAGACCGTCGTCAATTACCCGGTCGCGCTGCCCTTTCTGCCGGCCTACTCGCGCCTCGGCGCGCGGCCCGAGGATTTTCCCAACGCTTACAGGAACCAGTCCACGCTGCTCTCGCTGCCGCTCTTCCCGGAGATGACGGAGGCGCAGCAGGGAGCCGTGATCTCGGCCGTAAAAGAGTTCTGCGCCTGAGCCGCCGCCCGGCGGGCCCTGCGGGTCAGTGGAATTCGGAGCGCCAGAGGAAAAGCGAGGTCAGGCAGGTGAGGCGCCTGGTATTGTCGCGCCGGCCTTTACGGTGTTCGTCCATCAGCCTTTCGGCCAGTCCGTAATCGCAGAAACCGGGGTCCTTCGCCCGCGCCGCGCGGGCCGCGTCCAGCGCGAAATCCCTTAATTCCTTCTTAAGCCATCCGCCGGTCGGCATGCTGAAGCCCTTTTTCGGCATCCGCAGTATCTCTTCAGGCAGGAGCGTCGCCAGGGCCTTCCGCAGGATATGCTTGGTCCGGAAGCCCTTTATCTTCAGTTCCAGCGGGATCTCTTCCGAGAGCTCCAGCATCTCGTTGTCGAGGAAGGGAACCCGCGCTTCCTGAGAGTTCATCATCGTGACCATGTCGGTGGAATGCAGGTTGCAGTAGGGCAGGAAGACGTTCAGGTCCAGGTAAAGAAGCCTGTCCAGAGTCCTTTCTTCGGGCGCGTCCGGCAGGTGCTGCCCGAAGACGCCGAAAGGGTCGCCGCGGCCGGCCCCCGGCATGAAAGCCGCTATTTCCTCAGGGGAGAAGATCTCCTTGTACTTCATGTGGGCCGCTTCCGGGGGATGGGGCGCGCCCCTGACGAAGGACTTGAGCTTGAAGTCCAGGCTCATGCTTTCGGTGGAGGCGGGCAGGCTTTCGGCCGCGGCCCGTATGGCCGACTGGAGCGGGCCCGGCAGGCGGCGGTAGAAGCGGCCCGCCTTGGCGGCCGAAAGGGTGGGGTAGCCGGCGAAAAGCTCGTCGCCGCCGGCGCCGGTGAGGGCCACGGTTATGTCGGGCCTGGACGCCGCGGAGACGCGGCCCAGCGCGAGGTAGGACCAGTCGCCGTGCGGCTCGGCGAGCCGGCTTATCGTCCCCGGCAGCGCGGCCGCTATGTCGGCGGGCCCCAGCAGGCAGTCGTGATGTTCGGTGCCGTATTTCTCCGCCACCAGGCGCGCCCCAGCCCTTTCGTCGCAGCCGGCGCCGCCCGCGTAGCCCACGGTGTAGGTCTTCGGCTTCGCGCCCAGTTCGGACATGACGGCCACGATGGCGGCCGAATCCAGGCCGCTGGACAGGAACACGCCCAGCGGCACGTCGCTGACCAACTGGCGCTTGACGGAATTGAAAAGGGCGGTCCTGATCCTTTCCGCGGCCTCGGCCTCGCCCATCTTTTGCGGGCGGAAGCGGTAGCGCCACCAGCGCCGGACCTCGGCCCTGCCGGCGGAGACCTTTATCAGGTGGCCCTGCGGCAGCCGCCGTATACGACCGAATATCGACCGCGGGGAGGAGATGTAATAAAAAGAGAGATAGTCGGCCAGGGCCTGCCGGTCGATGTCGCGGGGGACGCCGGGAAAGGCCAGCAGGGACCTCAATTCCGAAGCGAAATAGAGCGAGCCGCCGACATCGGCGTAGAAAAGCGGCTTTACGCCCGTCCTGTCCTTGGCTATCAGCAACTCCTCTTTCTCCGAGTCCCAGGCGGCGAACGCGAATATGCCGTTGAGCTTCTCCAGGCAGGCCTCGCCCATCTCCTCGTAAAGATGGGCCAGGACCTCGGTGTCGGAATTGGTGCGGAACCGGTGCCTGGGTTCCAGTTCTTCCCTGAGCTCCCTGTAATTGTAAATCTCTCCGTTGAGAATCACCGCGATCCTGCGGTCCTCGGTGAAGACGGGCTGGGCCCCGCCTTCCAGGTCTATGATTTTGAGGCGGCGCATCGCCAGGCCGCAATGGCGGTCGGTCAGCAGGCCTTCGTCGTCCGGCCCCCGGTGAAGCATCTCGAAAAGCGGCTTTTTAAGCTCGTGCTCGCGCACCGGGCCGCGGGAAGAATAATTTATCCTGCCGAGTATGCCGCACATAAGGTGATTCTATTATAATTGCGCCGGGGCAGGAAGCGCCGCCCGCGGCCGGGCGCCGGAAAAATTTGCTAACATTGGGGCATCGCCATGCAGAAACCGGCCACCCTGAGCGTCGTAATCCCGGCTTACAACGAGGAAAAGCGGATAGTCTCCACCGTGAAAGCGCTGCGCGCTTATTTCGGCGCGCTGCCGCTGGCCTGGGACCTGGTGCTGGCCGACGACGGCTCGAGCGACGGGACGGCCGGGGTCGTCCGGGAGGCGCTGGGGGATTCCGTCAGGCTCACTGTCCTCAGGCACGACGTCAACAGGGGCAAGGGCGCCGCGGTGCGTACCGGCATGCTGGGGGCCTGCGGCGATTACGCCGTCTTCATGGACGCCGATCTTTCCACGCCGGCGGAAGAGTTCGACAAGTTCCTGCCGCTGCTGGAAAAAGGCGCCCCCGTTATCATCGGCTCCAGGAAGACCGCGGGCGCCCGCGTAGAGCGAAGGCAGCCCTTCCTGCGGGAATTCTTCGGCCTCGGCTTCACCCGCCTGAGCAACCTGATGCTCGGCACCGGCTACACCGATTTCACCTGCGGCTTCAAATGCTTCAGGCGCGACGCCTCCAGGGAGATATTCGGCCGGCAGCTCATAGACGGCTGGAGCTACGACGCGGAGATTCTTTTCCTGGCCCGCCGGCTGGGCTACGAAGTGACGGAAGTCCCGGTGCGCTGGCTGGATTCGGCCAATTCCAAGGTCCGCCTGCTGCGCGACATCTTCACCTCTTTC
>CAZVWK010000060.1:0-8219 GCA_964631475.1 uncultured Elusimicrobiaceae bacterium
AACCGGACATTTCTATTTGCCGCAAACAGGACATTTTAAAAAAATCGCTACAAGTGCGCGGGGACGGTTACGGCCCCCGCGCAAGTATTGTAGAATGTCGCCTGACATGCCGAGAAACAGGCGGTACAGGGTGAAGGTACGCTTCAAGGTGCGCAAGCGCAACCTCGGTTTCGCCGCCGCGGCCGCCCTCGCGGTCTTCGCCGCCGTCTCCGCCGTCTACGGAACCAGGATCGCCTGGGACTGGGTCTCGCCCCGGTTCAGCCGCGGCGTGGTCAAGTTCAGGCTGCAGAGCGCTTCGGTTTCGGTGCCAGCCAGGAGCGTCGAGCAGTGGCTTTCGGCCCACCTGGCGGCGCGCAGGGGGGAGGAGTGGACCGCCGCGGACTGCGAGCGCTTCCTGGAGCGGGTGGAGAAGCGCTATCCATACCTGGTCGAGCCGAGGCTCTCCCGTAATTTCCTTACCGGCTCCCTGCGCTTCCGCGCCGGGGTGGAGACCGTGGTGGCTCCGGTCACGCGCGGCGCCGTCTCCTGCTACCTGGGCGAGAGCGGCCGCCTCTTCCGGGAGATCTACCCGGAGGCCGTGCCGGGCGGCATCAGCGCCGACCTCCCGCCCTCGTCGGAAACCTTTCCCGCGGCCGCGCGCTTCCTCTCGCGCCTCAACGCGCTCTCGGGCCTTTTCGACAGCCGCCCCGTGTCGCTGTCCTGTCCCTCGGCGGAAGGCCCCTGCCGGCTGGCCCTCTCCGACGGCAGCGAGGTGCTCTGGGGAGGGTTTGAATTCACGCGCGCAAAAATATTAAGATTGAACGAGATTTTGGAGAAATCGGCCGGCAGGCTCAAGGGTCCCTACAGGGTGGACCTGCGCTATTTCGAGGACGGCCGGGCCGTGGTGTCTGCTATCTGAAGCCGGCCGCTTTCGCCCGCGCCTGTTCCCGCCTGCGGTCGGCGCTCCCGGAGTAAGTCGGCCCGATAAACCTGTTCCACCGGAGACTTTGATATGGCTAAACCAGAAATAATCGCCGGCCTCGACATGGGCAGCGGCAAGGTCGCCTGCGTGCTCGCCTCACACGACCCCGCCGCCGGCAAGGTGCGGATAATTTCCGGCGCCAGCGTGCCCTGCAAGGGCCTCAAAGGGGGCGTCGTCGTCAGCATCCCCGAGACGACCAAGGCCGTCTCGCTGGCGATGGAGGAGGCCGAAGAGAAGGGCGGCGAGGTCATCCGCGAGGTCCTGATGGGCGTGCGCGGCACCCATATCACCACCTACAACAACCGCGGCGCCTACAATATCGCCCGCACCGACCGCGAGATCACCGCCGACGACGTGGCCAGCGTCATCGAGAGCGCCAAGGCCATCCCGATGTCGAGCGACCGGGAGATCCTGCACGTGGTGCCGCAGGGCTTTTCGCTGGACAGGCAGAAGGGCGTGCCCAACCCCGTCGGCATGGAGGGCTCGCTGCTCGAGGTGGGGGTGCACATCGTCACGGCGTCGAGCTCCCACATCAACAACCTCATGCGCGCGGTCTCGCAGGCCGGCTTCCGCGTGGTCGACACCGTCTACAGCCTGCTGGCCCTGGGCGAAGTGGTCGTCTCCCCGGAGGAGAAGGACCTGGGCTGCCTGCTCATCGACGTCGGCGACCAGTCGGTCTCGGTCGGCAGCTACTACGAGGGCAGCCTGCGCTTCAGCCGCGAGCTGGGCATAGGCGGCTACCACGTCACCCGCGACATCGCCTACGCGCTGCACACCTCCATGAGCGCCGCGCAGGCCATAAAAGAGAAGCACGGCGCCGTGCTCTCCTCGCTGGTGGACGACGAGGGCGCGATCAGCGTGGTCGGCCTCGACGGCCGCAACAAGCGCGAGATCAAGCCGCGCGAGCTCCTGGACTACATACAGCCGCGCGTCGAGGAGATCTACGGCAAGGTCAACTCCGCCCTGCAGAACTGCAATTACGCCTTCCCCGGCGGCGCCGTGCTGACCGGCGGCGGCTCGCTGCTGCGCGGCATGCCCGAGGCCGCGGAGCAGATGCTGGAGCTGCAGCAGTCCCGCCTGGGCCTGCCCCGCCCCGATTTCATCGACGGCCCGCCGGAGTACATGACCCACGAGTACACCACCGCGGCCGCCCTGGTCTGCTACCCTTTCATCAGGACCTGGCCGGGCGACAGCGGCCACGCCGGCGCTTCGTCAGGCGGCTTCGTCAGGCGGATCAAGCGCCTGCTGCAGAACATGATCTGACGCCGGTCCCGGAGAAAAAATGCCCAGGATAAACTGCATAGAGGAAACCCGCGAGCACGAAGCCGTCATAAAAGTCATAGGCGTCGGCGGCGGCGGCGGCAACGCCGTCAACCGCATGGTGCAGTCCGGCATCCGCGGCGTTGATTTCATCGCCCTCAACACCGACGCGCAGGCCCTGCGCATGAACTCGGCCCGGTGCGAATACAGATAGGCGAGAAGGTGACCGAGGGGCTCGGCGTGGGAGGAGACCCCGCCATCGGCCAGCAGGCCGCCATGGAGTCCGAGGAGCAGATCAAGGATATAGTCCGGGACGCGGACCTTATTTTCGTGACCGCCGGCATGGGCGGCGGCACCGGCACCGGCGGCGCGCCGGTCGTGGCGCGCGTGGCCAGGGAGACGACCAACGCGCTCGTCGTCGGCGTGGTCACCAGGCCCTTCGGTTTCGAGGGCAAGAAGCGCCAGGACCAGGCCGAGGCCGGCATCCGCGAGTTGCGCGCCCACGTGGACTCGCTCCTTATCATCCCCAACGAGCGGCTGATGGAGATAGTCAGCCGCGACACCACCACCCCCGAGGCTTACCGCCTGGCCGACGACGTGCTGCGCCAGGCCATACAGGGCATCTCCGACGTGGTGACCCGCGCCGGCACCATAAACGTGGACTTCGCCGACGTGCGCAAGATCATGACCAAGTCCGGCGAGGCTCTTATCGGCATAGGCAAGGCCGAGGGCGCGGACCGCCACATGGAGGCCGCCAGCCTGGCCATACACTCGCCGCTGCTCGAGAACGTGGTGATGGAAGGCGCGCGCGGCATACTGGTCTATTTCACCTCCTCCAAGGACCTGCGGCTCTTCGAGATCAACGAGGCGATGGATTACATAAAGAAGTCCGCCAGTTCCGACGCGATGATAAAATACGGCCAGGCTTACGACGACACCCTGGGCGACAGCATCGTCATCACCGTGGTGGCCACGGGCTTCCCGTCCAGCCACAAGCGCGCGCGAGAGCTGGCCCCGGGGCGCCACCAGGGCGCCAGGCGCCCCCCGGCCCCCGGCGTGGAGTACGAGGCGGACCAGGGGCTGTTGCAGCCGCCGCCGTTCCTCTCCGACGACGAGGAGATAGATAAGCCGGCCTTCATCCGCGCCGCGGGCAAGAGGATGCTCAAGTAAGGAGCCGCATATGGCCGTAGACCTGAAACTGCTGCTGAAGGTGATGACGCAGAACAAGGCGTCGGACACCCATATCCGCGCCGACTCGCCGGTCTTCCTGCGCATCAACGGCAGCATGACGCCGGTGAACGGCTCCAATATGACGGCCGCGGAAGTGGAGGCGATGATAAAGCCCCTCTTCAACGACCGCCACAAGCGGATATTCGAGCAGATGAACGAAGTTGACTTCTCCCAGGACGGCGGCGAGCTGGGCCGTTTCCGCTTCAACGCCTTCATGCAGAAGGGCAGGATGTGCGTGACCATACGCCATATCCCGCGCGCCATCCCCACATTCGAGGACCTCAAGCTTCCCGTGGATTCCATCAAGAAGCTGCTGCAGAACGAGCGCGGCATCATACTGGTCACCGGCATCACCGGCTCGGGCAAGACCTCCTCCCTGGCCGCCATGATAGAGCACCTCAACAGCGAGTGGGAAGGGCATATCCTGACCATCGAGGACCCTATCGAGTTCGTCTTCACCGAGAAGAAGTGCATCATCAGCCAGCGCGAGATAGGCGCCGACACCACCGATTTCGTGCAGGCGCTGCGGGCCGCGATGCGCCAGGACCCGGACATCATCCTCGTCGGAGAAATGCGCGACCTGGAGACGACGCAGGCCGCCATCACCGCCGCCGAGACCGGACACCTGGTCTTCGCCACGCTGCACACCGTCAACGCCGTGCAGACCCTCTCGCGCGTGCTGGACCTCTACCCTCCGCACCAGCAGGCGCAGGTCCGCATGCAGCTTTCCGAGACCCTGAAGGGCATAGTCTCGCAGCGGCTGCTGCCGTGCACTAGGGGAGGGCGGATTCCCGCCGTCGAGGTCATGATCGCCACGCCGCACGTCAAGAAAATGATCGCCGACAACAACCTGGAGCAGATCAACCAGGCCATTGCCAAAGGCGGCTTCTACGGCATGCAGAGTTTCAACCAGTCGCTGGTCAGGATGCACAAGGAAGGCCTCGCCAAACTCGAGGACATAGTGCAGGCCGCCAGCAATCCCGACGACGTGCTGCTGGCCGTCAAGGGCATAGAACAGGACATAGAAGCCAAGAAATAGGGGTGCAACATGTTCGCTGAAGGATACATCGGCATCGCGGGCATCATCGGCGTGGGGAAATCCACGCTGACCATGGAACTGGCCAAGGCGCTGAATTTCGAGCCCGTGCTGGAGGAGGTCGGCGGCAACCCGTACCTGGAGCACTTCTACAAGGACATGAAGCAGTACGGCACCATCATGCAGATCTGGCTGCTCAACCACCGCTTCCGCCAGCACCGCGAGTTCGTCAGCCGCATCAGCCTGGGCAAGATCCGCGGCGTGGTGCAGGACCGCACCATCTGGGAGGACACGATCTTCGCCCGCATGCTCAACCGCCACCCGGACAAGATCATCAGCGACATGGACTACAACACCTACCTCGACCTCTTCGACAACATGGTCCTGCGCGAGATGGTGTTCCCGCAGCTGATGATCTTCCTGGACTGCCGCGTGGAGACCGCGCTCAAGCGCATCAGCGTGCGCGGCCGCAACATGGAGAAGGCCATCGACCCGTCCTACCTCAAGAGCCTGCAGGAGAACTATTACGAGTTCATCGAGGAGATGGAGGACGCCGGCGTGCGCATCCTCCGCCTCAACTGGGAGAATTACCATTCCATAAGCGAGGTGGCCCGCCTGGTCCACGAATACTCGCTCAAGCCCTCCTCGTTCACGAAGTGGGTGCGCCCGCTGCGCAAGCTGGGCATGGAGAACGAGGCCAATATCCCCAAGAAGGTGCCGGTGGCGCAGTGAGGCGGCCCAAGGGTATCATCATAGCTATCGACGGCCCGGCCGGCGTGGGAAAATCCACGATCGGCCGCCTGGCCGCGTCGCGCCTCGGCTACAAGTTCTTCAGCACCGGCCGCATGTACCGGGCCCTGGCGCTCAAGGCCCTGGAGGCCGGGTTGCCGGTGGACGACGGTCCGGCGCTGGCGGCGCTGGCCCGCCGGCTGCGCTGGGAGTTCCGCGACGCTGCCGGTCCCGAGCACGACATGTACGTGGACGGCGTCCTCATGGGGGACCAGCTCTCCGACGAGAAAGTGAGCCGCGCCTCCAGCGCCGTGGCCAGGCTGCGCGAGGTGCGCGACTTCATGCGCGACAGCCAGCGCGGGGCCGGCCGCGACGGCGGGGTGATCATGGAGGGCCGCGACATCGGCACCAACGTGTTCCCCGACGCCGAGCTCAAGATCTACCTGGACGCCTCGCCCGAGGCCCGCGCCGCGCGCCGCGCCGGCCAGTTGAAGGAGCTCGGACAGCCGGCCGGCTACGCCGAGATACTCGATTTCATAAAGAAGCGCGACGCGCAGGACTCGGGGCGCGAGCACAGCCCGCTGAAAAAGGCCGACGACGGCCATTACCTCGACTCCACCTCGCTGACGCGGGACCAGGTGGTCGAAGAGATAGTTCGCCTCCACGCGGCCGTCCTAGGAGGCGGCCGCTGATGTTCGCCGGTCCCTTCTTGGCCTTCGTCCGCCTGCTGATGCGGCTGCTCTACCGGATAGAGGTGAGCGGTCTGGAGAAGGTTCCCGCCTCCGGCGCCGTAATACTGGCCTGCAACCACCTCTCCAATATAGACCCGCCCGCGCTGATGTCCTTCGTCAAGAAGGCCAGGCCCGACGCCTGCATCATCGCCAAGAAAGAGCTCTTCGCCGTGCCCGTGCTGGGCCTCGTGATAAGGTCGCTGGGCGCTTTCCCGGTGGACAGGCGGCGCGAGGGCGGCGATCTGGGCGCCATGCGCGCGGCCCTGGGCGTCCTTAGGGCCGGCCGCCTGCTGGCCATCTTCCCGGAAGGCACCCGCGCGAAGGGGAAGAAACTGGAGCCCAAGGCCGGCGTGGCCATGCTGGCCCACCGCGCCGGCGCGCCCGTCCTGACCGCCCGCGTCTTCAACAGCGAAAACGCCGCCAAATTAGGTAAAATAAAGGTGAAGTTCGGCAGCCTGATGACTTTCGCGCCGTCCGGAGAGGACCCCAAAAAAGACTACCTGGAGTTTTCAAGGGCCGTGATGGACGGCATATTCGCGATAACGGAGGACTGAGATCGCCATGGAAGAGAACAAAGAAACGCAGCATGAAACGGAGAACGCCGCGCCCGGCGCGGACGAGGAAATGTCCATGGCGGACCTGCTCAAGGAGGGGGAGGCCGTCTCTTCCAGGCTTTACGGGCGGGACATAGTCGAGGTCAAGGTGGTGCAGGTCACCGCCGACGCGGTGCTCGTCGACATAGGCGAGAAGAAGGAGGGCGCCATCCCGCTCTCCGATTTCCAGGACAGGAAGCCGCCGGAGCCCGGCGCCGTGATCCCGGCCATCCTCGAGAAGAAGGGCGGCGAGGGCCGGCCCACGATACTTTCCCACAGGCGCGCCCATGAGCGCGTGGCCTGGCAGGAGTGCGCCAAGGCCTTCGAGGCCAAGGCCCGCCTGAAGGGCCGCGTCTCCGCCAAGGTCAAGGGCGGCTACGTGGTCGACGTGGACGGCCTGCGCGGCTTCATGCCGCTCTCGCTCTCCGAGATAGGCGGCGCGCACAGGCATTACCTGCCCGACAGCGCCAAGGTCAAGTTCTACATAACCGATTTTTCGGCCGCCGAGCGCAAGCTCATCGTCTCCCGCCGGCAGGTGCTGGAGGAGGACGAGAAGGCCCGCAGGGGCGAGGTGCTCGCCGGGATCAAGTCCGGCGAGATCGTGCGCGCCGTGGTCTCCAAGGTCACCGCCGACGGCGCCTTCCTGCGCTTCCAGGGCATAGAGGGCTTCGTTCGCCTCTCCGACGTGTCCTGGCGCAAGCCGGAGGAGGAGATCAAGGCCCTCAAGCGCGGCCTGCGCGTCAAGGCCAAGATTCTCTCCATCGACCGCGAGACCGAGAAGCTCTCCTTCGGGCTCAAGCACCTGATGCCCAACCCCGTCGACATGCTCAAGAAGCGCTTCGCCTACAAGTCCATAGTCTCCGCCAAGGTCGTAACCGTCTCTCCCGAAGGCTGCAAGATGACCGTGGGCGAGCGCGTCGAGGGTTTCCTGCCCGCCGCCGAATACGGCCACGAGGCCGTTCCGGCCGAGGGCTCCCAGGTCAAGGCCGCCGTCATCGGCGTCAACGCCCAGGACTACACGCTGACGCTCTCCGTAAGGAGCGTGGAGGCCATAGAGGACCGCAAGCGCATGGCGCAGTACCTCAAGGGCGCGCCGACGCTCACCCTCGGGCAGATCCTGCTCGAGAGTTCGGAGGACGAGGGTGACAACGGCTGAGGCCGAGCCCTCCGCGTCCCGCGCGGATCAGGGCGGCTTTGCCCGCAGTCGGTGTCGCGAGCGCTGCGAGCTGCCGGGACGATTCCTGGCCGTCATTTCCCGCAACCGGATAACTTCCGCCCTCGCCGCGGCGCTGGCCGCGGCGGGTCTCTACGCCGCCTTCTCCGGCCACGGCGCCGACGACGAGGCGCTGGAAAAGCGCCTGGCGCGCGTCGAGGCCAGGATAGCGTCCGACCCCTCCGACCTGCAGGCCCTCTACGAATCCGGCCGGCTCAAGTTCCTCAAAGGCCCCGCCTCGTACGCCGCGGCCGCCGCCGACTTCGAGCGGGCGCGCGAGGGCGGCCTGCTCGAGCCGAAGCTTTTCTATTATCTCGGCGCCGTCTACCAGGGCCTGGGCCTCTACGATTTCGCGGAGGAAGAGTACCGGCGCTATCTCAACAACAGGCCCGGCGACGCCGAGACTCGCCTCTCGCTGGCCAAGATCGCCTATCTCAGGGGGGACTACGCCGCCGCCGAGTCCATG
>CAZVWK010000060.1:8242-13096 GCA_964631475.1 uncultured Elusimicrobiaceae bacterium
GGCGGCCGCGCGGCCGCGCGACCCGCTGGTCCTGGAAAACCAGGCACTGGCCGCCTGGAAGAACGGCGGCGCCTGGGCCGGGCCGCTCGCCGCGCTGCGCGGGCTGGGCGATAAATATTCCGGACGGGCCGACCTCGCGGAGGGGCTGATCGCCCACGGTTCGGGCGACCACGGGCGCGCCGCCGGGCTGCTGGCCCTCGCGGCGGCCTCGCCCGGCGCCGGGGCCGACCTGCCGGAGATCTGGCGCCGGCTGGCCGATTCGCGGCAGCGTCTTAAGGACGAGGCCGGCGCCATTGACGCGCTCCGCGAACTGCTCCGGCTGGAGCCCGGAGACAAAGAGGCCTCGGACCGTCTCTCGCGCCTAGAGAAGGCCGCGGCCAGGAAGAAGAAAAAGTAAGCGGTCCCGGGGGGCCCCTGTCATTCAGCCGCAAGTTCTTTTACGCCGTAACGCTGGCCCTGCTCTGCCCGGCCGCCGCCCTGGCCGACAATAAAGTCATCATCCGGGATTTCGACTGGAAGGTCTATTCCACCGACCATTTCGACGTCCATTATTACGCCGAATCCGAAGGCTGGCACCGCTTCGCCGCCGACGTGCTGGAGGACGCCTACCGCACTACGGGACTCTCGCTCAATCCCAAACTGGACAAGCGCATTCCCTTCTTCCTCTACGCCTCCATAAACGACATGCAGCAGTCCAACATCGCCGACACCGGCGACGGTGTGGGAGGCGTGACCGAAGCCTTCAAGGACCGTCTCATGGCCTGGTCCGACGGCTCGCGCGGCTGGCTGGAGAACGTCATCCGCCACGAATTCGCCCACGCGGCGCAGTTCAGCCTGCTTATAGACGGGTTCTGGAAATCGGCGCGCATACTCAAGCTCTACATCTACCCTCTCTGGATGATGGAGGGCATAGCGGAATACGCGACCGGCGACAGGGACCTGGCCGTGGAGGAGATGTACGTGCGCGACGCCGCCGCCGACGGACGCCTTACCGAGCTCTGGCGCCTGAGCCAGTTCGCGCATCTCAAGCCCCACCAGGTGACCTACGCCTACAAGCTCGGGGGGCAGGCCATCCGTTTCCTCGACGAGCAGTACGGCGCGGACCGCGTCGGGAAGATGCTGGAGCTCTACCGCACCCGCTACGACGCCTCTTCGGTGCTGCTGTCTCTCGCCGGGACGGATATTTTCGAGTTCGACCGCAGGTTCCGCGAGCGCACCGTGCAGAAATTCCTGGAGCAGGCCGAGCGCGAGGAACTGCGGGGGCCGGAGGCCTGGGCGGCGCCGCGCACGCGCAACCGCTACCCCGGCATCCCCGAATTCAACCTCAGTCCCGCCCAGGCCGGGGGGACGCTGGCCTGGCTCTCCACGGAAGAAGGCCATCCTCCCGTGGTTAAAGCTCTCCGGCCCGGCGATAAAAAGCCCCGCGTCCTGCGCGGCCTCGCCGCCGGCGCCGAGAACATCCCCTACGGCCGCTTCACCAAGCCGCTGCGCTCGCTCTCGCTCTCTCCGGACGGCCGCTGGGCGGTCTTCTCGGGCCAGCGCAACCATCGCGAGGGCATCTACGCCTGGGACCTGGAGACCGGGCGCTCCGCCCGCCTGGGGCCGGAGGGCCTGGAGGAGACGCGGCAGCCTCATTTTTCGCCCGACGGGAAGAGGCTGGTCTTCGTCGGCATGAAAGGCGGCTTCAACGACCTGTACGAGATGGACTTCCGCGGCCTTGAAAAAGTGCGGGAAGCGCGGCCCCTTACCTCCGACCGGGACGACGAGTCCTCGCCTTTCGTCGGGCCGGGCGGGAAGATCTGGTTCTCCTGCGAACTGCCGGTCTCGTCGGCGCCCGTACGCGCGCTCTGCTCGCTGGCGCCCGGGGAGGGGAAGCGCGTGGAACTGGAACTGGACGGCAGCGTCTACGACCCGGCCGTATCTCCCGACGGCTCCAGGGTCGTTTTCACCGGCGACAGGGGGGATATCTTCGACCTCTACGAGTACGAGCCCGCCTCGGGCGCGGTGACGCGCCTGACGCGCTCGCTGGGCGGCTCCTTCACCCCGTCGTATGGCGAGGGGGGGGAGATCGTTTTTGCGGCCTTCCGCGGCGGCGAGATGAACGTTCATTCCGGCCCGCGCGGGAATTTCCTTTCCGAGGTCGTCGTGCCGCCGGCAGAAGGTGCGGGGACACCATGCGGCATGGTGTCCCCCGCTGATGCATCATGCGGCAAGGTGTCCCTGCCGGAGGCCTTCGGCGTTTACCGCCCCTACAAGTTCAGCGCCTCCACCGACCTTTTCTTCCCGGCTTTCCTGTTCTCCTCTCCGGGCGGGCTTTTCTGGATGAACTACTGGCAGGCCTCCGACATGCTCGGAGACCATAAAGCCGGGCTTTTCCTGACCTATAATTCAGGCGCGCCTTACCTGAGCTACCAGTTCGATTATACCTACGGCCCGCACAGGACCCGCTTCTATTTCTCGGCCGCCGGGATGTCCTCCGAGGGCAACGAGGACTCGCTGTCGCTGGAATACGACAGGCGCTGGTCGCGGCAGATCGTCGGCGCCTCCTGGCCGTTCGACCGCTACAACAGCGCCCTGCTCTACCTGATACGCAAGAACGAGAAGACAGAGTACACGGATATCGACCACGCCTACAGGGACGACGTGCGCGCCGCGCAGCTGGCCTATGTCCGCGACACCGCCAACGGCGTCTACCTGCTGGCCAACCGGGGCTCCCGCCTTCAGCTGAGCTGGATCAAGGCCGTGGAAAAGTTCGGCGGCAATACGCGCTACGACGCCTATGTCGGCGAGCTGACCAAATTCTTCCCGCTCAGCAAGCAGGCGGCGCTGGTCAACAGGCTTTTCGCCGCGGAGAGCTTCGGCCGGGACCGAGGGAGTTTCGACTACGGCGGCCTGGCCGGCGTGCGCGGCTACGCCCGCCGCAACGGCGCCAACGAGGCCGGGCGCGTCCTGGTAAACAACCTCGAATGGCGCTTCCCGCTCGTCGAGGACCTGAACTACTATATGTGGTTCATGTTCCCAGATTTCTACTTCAAGACCGTCTTCGCCAAGGCTTTCGTCGACGCCGCCGTGCCGCTGCGGCCGCAGGGTTCCTGGCGTTTCAGCGGGGGCGACGCGATAACTTCCGCGGGCTTCGGCGTCAATGTCCACACATTCGTGCTGCAGGCTTTCCCGCTGGTGCTCAGCCTGGATTACGCGCGCCGGCTGGACGACGGCGGATACATAGTTTATTTCTACCTGGGCCCGCTTTTCTGAGACGTTTTTATGATAAAATCCTAATTATGAAACACCTTAATATTGCCGTCGCCCCGCTGCTGATAGCCGGCGTCCTGTCCGTGCCGGCCGCCGCCCAGACCGCGCCCGCCGTCAAGAAAGCGCCCGCGCCGGCCGCCAAATCGGCGCCCGCCGCCAAAAAGGCGGCCGCGGCCGCGCCCAAGGCGCAGCCGGCGGTAGAGGCCTCGACCCCCGCTCCCAAAACCCCTTTCGAGGAAGCCGCCGACCGGCTCAAGGCGGCCGACCCGGCCGTCCGCAGGCAGGGCGCCGACGCCCTAGGACGCCTGCGCGACCCCAAGGGCGAGGCCCTGCTCCAGAAGGCCCTTGCTGACGAGAACCCGCTGGTACGCGCGGTAGCCGCGGATTCGCTGGGCATGATGCGCTCCCGCGCATCGGTGCCCGCGCTGTCGAAGATGCTCAACGGCGACAAGGAGCCCACGGCCAGGCAGTCGGCCGCCATAGCCCTCTCCTATATCGGCGATCCCGCCGCCGGCGACGCGCTCGTAAGGGCCCTCAGGGACGAAGCTCCCGGTGTCCGCTACGCCGCCGCCAGGACGCTGGGGGTCATACGCTATGCCAAGGCCGAGGAGCCCCTGCTGGAATTCCTGAAGAGCGGCGACATCAATATGCGCCGCGGCGCGGCCGCCACACTGGGCCAGCTGCGCTCCCAGAAATCGCTGGACGGCCTCTACGGCGCCGCCAGGGACGAGGACAGGTTCCTCAGGATAGAGGCGGTCAAGGCCATGGGCGAAATCGGCGACAAGGCCGCGCTGCCCGCGCTCTCCAAAGTCCTCGCGGACAAGGATCCGGGCGTGCGCATAGAAGCGGCCCTAGCGCTGGCCAAGCTGGGCAGCGACGACGGCCTTACGGCGGCCTACGAGCTTATAAAATCCCCCGAGATGCCGGTAAAGCAGCAGGCCGCCAATGTCATAGCCCTGATGGGAAATGAGAAGAGCGCCAAATTCCTCGACGAGGCTTACGCGGCCGAGACCGAGGATAATTCCAGGATGCTCATCGATTACGCCCGGCAGAGGCTCCAGTCCCGCCTGCAGCTGCAGAAACAGCAGCGGTAATTCCGCGAGATGGCGAAGAAGTCCCGCAAGCGCGCCGCGGCCGCCCAGGAGAAGTCCCCGCAAAGCGAGGACAAGGGCGGCGCCGCGCGCGGCGGTTGTTTTTCGGTCACCCCGCCTTCCGGGGAGGCCGGGGGGGAGATAAGCCGCCCCGGCTGGATTGTAATAGCCGTTTCCGTCCTTACTGCCGCCGCCGGGTACTGGCTGCTCGCCAAAGCGGCACCGGACGGGCGCGATATCTACTCCAACCTGTCCCCTTTCGTCATCTTGGCCGGCTACATAGGCGTGGCCGCCGGAATAATGTGGCCGGAGAAGCGGGGGGAGAGGGGGAAATCCCCCTCGCCCGCCGGCGAAAAGTCCCAGGCCTGATCTTCGACCTTTTTTGCCTCTTTCGTTTCCCTTTTTCCCCTTTTACTGAGACCTGCGTAAATAATGTCCGTGTTGGCCGGGCCGATTTTAGAGCGAAACAAGGAGCCCGGAGCGTGGCGTAGCAGCGCTACGCAAGCGAACG
>CAZVWK010000061.1:0-13074 GCA_964631475.1 uncultured Elusimicrobiaceae bacterium
AGGCTGTATCGGGACATCCCGGGAAGCCAGGCGGACGGTCTCAGACGCCGCCGTACCGTCCGCGAGCGTCACCCGCACGGGGATATCGAGGTCGTAGAGAGCGCCGGCCTGGGCCTGCGCGAGCCGCAGGCGCAGCTCCCAGGCTTTTCCGCGGCGCAGGGCCGAGGCGCTCCCAAGTCTTATCTCCGGCGCCCCGGCGCGCTCAGTCCACTGGGAGAAAAAGCCGGCATGGCCGCGGCCGGAAACTTTTTCGAAGGCCGACCGCAGGTCGCCGTAGGAGGCGGGGCGGAACTTGTTGGCCGCGTAGAACTCCCGCAGCCCCTGCAGGAAAACGCCGTCTCCCAGTTTCCGGCGCAGCATGTGGAACAGCATCAGCGCCTTGCCGTAGCCGACGGCTTCCGAGGCGGAGGAATGGCGGGAGCGGAACTCCGTCAGCGGAAAATCCTTCCCCTCGTTTACATAGTCGGCGTATTTCTGCAGCGCCGTCCTGCGGTATTGCGCGCCGCGGCCGTCGCGCTCGGCTATGAGGTGGTCCGCCATGTAGGCGGTGAGGCCCTCGCACCAGTTGCCCCTGGCGTAATCGACGAAGACGCCGTTGCCCCACCAGTTGTGCAATACCTCGTGGGGGTAGGAGGAATTCAGGATGAACGGCAACCGGATGACCCGCGGTCCAAGCAGCGTGAACGAGGGCATTCCGTAGCCGGTCTCCCAGAAATTTTCGACGAGCGCGAACTTGGCATAAGGATAGGGGCCTATCAACCCCGAATACATCGCAGCGTAGGAGGCGGCGGTCTCCATATATTTGCGCGCCAGGCCCGGGTCCGGCGAGCGCAGGAATGCCTGCCAGGTCACGCCGTCCTTCTTCATTGAATATTCGGTGAATCGCCCGCAGACCAGCGTGATATCGTCCTGCGGGTTATCCTCGGTCCAGACGGAGACGGAGGAAGGGCCGTCCGGCTCATGCGAGGTCCTGGCCCCGCCGGATACCGACAGCCAGCCTGGCGGGAGCGATACTTCCAGCGAATAGGAGACGGTCCCGCCGGACGAGCGCGGGTAGAAGCCGGAGGCGCCGGAGAGGTAGCAGCCCGAGGAAGAGAGGACTCCGGCGGTCTCCGCGAAAGAGCGCGCGTATTCCTGGGCCTGCTCGCGGAGACCGTGAGAGATTCGGCCTCCGTAGGAGAGGCGGAAGGAAGATGCGCCGGGGGGGAGGGTTATCCGGAACCGCTCCATGGGAGCGCCGCCCTCTTCTCCGTTGATGGCGGAAGCGCCGGGCGCGGCGTCCGCCCCGTCCAGCCTTTCCAGCGAGTAGCCGTCGGGCGAGGCCGGGGCGAGGCCGGCGTGCAGCGAAAATTCGAACGATACGGGGAGACCATGCCGCATGGTGTCCCCCGCCGATGCGGCGGGCAGCGTGACGGTATCCACGGCGCTGAAGGAGCCGGTTTCCGGGGCTATGGACATCTTTATATCGTGGCGCGTCGTGCCTGAACAGAGGCCTGTCGCAGGCAGGGCGAGCGTCAGCAGAAGCGCGGCGGCATAGTTCATCGGTCCTCCGGGATATATATTATAATTTTCGTCATAAGAAAAAACTTCGCCGGAGGAAGACATGGAAAAAAGATTTCCCGTGGCCCTCGTGGTGGTGCTCGACGCGGTCGGGCTGTCCACCCTAGAATATCTCCTAGATAATTACAAAGGGAAACCGAAATTCCCCAACCTAGTCAGGCTGGGCCTGGCCGACATCATGCCGGAGCGCCTGCGCTCACGGCTGGCGGGCCGGAAGGCCCCGGGCTCTTACGCCGCCCGCGTCACCCAGGTCTCGGCCACGGCCGACAGCCTGGTGGGCCACCGCGAGATGATGGGCGTGCTCGACGACCGGACCTACGACCTTTTCGAGAACGGTTTCGCGGCGAGCTACCTGGCGGAACTCGAGCGCCGCATCGGCCGCAAGACCTTCTACAACAAGATGGCCGGCGGCATGGAAGCCATAGAGCTCAACGCCGGCGAGCATGAGCGCACTGGTATGCCCATCGCCTACGCCAGCAAATGCGACCCGCTCATACAACTGGCGATGAACGAAACGGTCATCCCCGTCGCCGAGCAGCACAAGATCGCCGACACGGCCTTCGCCCTGGCGATGGAGATGGGCATACCGATAACCCGCGCCATAGCCCGCAGCTATGTGCGCGGGGCCGGCGGGGAGATAGTCCGCACTTCCAACCGTCACGACGCCGTACTGCCCATAGGAAGAAAAACGCTGGTGGAACTCCTGCAGGAGAACGATGTCTGGGCCTGCGCCGTGGGTAAGACCAGCGATCTGGTCAATGTGAATTATGATGAAAAAATCAAGCTCAACCGCGCGGTTTTCCTCGACCCGCGGCTGGGCCTGCGCTTTACCCATCCGAAGAAAAAGGACACCAACCTTTATTCGGTGCAGGGGACGGTGAACGCGCTGGAGGCCGCGAAGGCCGTCTATCGCCCGAAAGGAACTTTCATATTCGCGAACCTGGTGGATACCGACAGCGTCTACGGCCATACCCGCGACATATCCGGCGCCGTAAAATGCGTGGAGGAATTCGACCGGATACTCCCGCTGCTCGAGCGGCGGCTGGAGAAGGGGGACCTGCTGGTCATCACCGCCGACCACGGCATGGAGCACCGGGCCGATTACGGCTATCACTCGAACGAACCTCTGCCGCTGCTGGCGGCCCGCAAGGGCTTCGCCGGAGGGCTGGGGTTCAGGACCGGCGTTTCTCCGGGCCTTACCGAGGTGGGCCACCTCGTCTCGCAGCTCTTCGGGCTGGAGAAGCCTTTCCTCTCGATGTTGGCGGAACAGCGGAAGTAGCACCCGAAGAACCCCGCCGTACCGCCGGCGGGGCTCCCCGTTTTTTGTTCAGGGCTTCGGGGCCGGAGAAGGACCGTGCTCATAGGCCGGGTCCACGAAGGCCTTGTAGGCCTGCGGCGTCAGGGCCTCCCAGTTGTAGCGGTTGCCGGCGTTCCAGAGAATCCAGCTGGGGAGGTAGTTGCGGCGCGCGGCTATCAGTTGCGCCCGCACTTCCTGCGGCCCGTATTTATGGCGCAGGCTGAAATCCTGCAGGTAGGGCCTGATTTTGGCGTAATCCCCGTAGGGTAGCCGGCGGCGCGCGTCGCGCAGCCCCCTGTCGATTACTTTGAAAGGCTCTGCGTCCGGGTTTTTCAGGCCGTACTCGCCCGGGTTGTAATGGGAGGGATACATCATCGGGGAGATGAAGTCGGTGCTGGCGGCCATGGCGTATATGCTCTGGCCTATACCCATGTCATTGCGGGAGGAAGTGGTCAGGCCGAATATCGCGGCCGAGATTTTTATAGACCCCGGTATCTTCTTCCTGGCGTAGGCCAAAAAAGCGGACAGGTTCTCAACCGCCGCGGCCTGACTGTGCGGCTTCGAGTAGCGGCAGAGGGAGGTGTTTCCCTCGGTAGGATGCCTTATGTAGTCGAACTGTATCTCGTCGAAGCCCAGCTCGGCGGCCCTGAGGGCCACTTCCAGGACATAGTCCCAGACCTCCCGGCTGTAAGGGTCGGCCCAGGTGTCGCCGTTGCTGGCGCGCCAGAGTTCTCCGGAGGGCGTGCGCACCGCCAGGTCGGGCCTGGCCTTGGGCAGCACCTTGTCCTTGAACACCACTATCCTGCCGATGGTATAGAGCCCGGCCTCCCTGAAATCCGCCATCATCTCCTCTGGACGGGCGATGGCCGGGGCGTAGGCCCCGTACTTCGCGGCCGAAGGAACGCCGGGGATATAAATCTTGCCGTCGGTCTCCTTGAGGGCTATAGCCACGGAGTTGATTACGGAATTCTTTATCCGGTCGAGGGCCTGGCGGCGCAGCTTGGACGAGCCGGAACCCCAGGCGGAGAGGTGTATGCCGCGGACCTGGCCCGGCGCGGCCAGCAGAGGTGCGTAGATATCCGCCTCGCCCATCGCCTGCGAGGTAGCGGCGGGCTGGAGGGGGACGGCGCCCGTGGAGGGGGACTGGGCGTACACTGGGGAGGCGAGAAGCAGGAAACAAAGGGGTTTGATGGTCATACGAATATATTTTACAATTTTGGCATGAATAAAATACCGGGGTTCCTTTTATCGGGGGTCATGCTCATGTCCTTCAACTCTCACGCCGCGGAAAAAACGGCCGTGCACTATTCGCGCATCTCGGGCGATTACGAGGGCTGGCAGCTCTGGGTCTGGAACGCGCAGGACGGCAAACCGGGGACGGCCGTCCAACCTTCCGGCCGCGATTCTTTCGGCCTGGTCTTCGAGCTGGACCTGGCCGGGCTGGGGCTGGCCGGCAAGCGCACGGGCATCCTGCCTCGCAAGGGGGAGTGGGAGGACAAGGACGATCCAGACCGCTTCATTATGGCGGGCGAGGATGCCTCCGTCTTCATCCGGCAAGGCGTGCCGGAGATCTTCTCCGAACTGCCGCCGCTGACAACCGCTTTCATCCACGCCAGGTTCTCCGGCGAGTCCTCGGTCACGGCCGCCTTCAATACTCCGGTGGACGAGGCTTTCGTGCGCGCCCAGGATTTCAGGCTGGCCGGCGCCGGCGCGGAGTATAGGCCGGTCCGGGTATCCCTGCCGTCGCGTTATTCCTCTTCGGCGCGTCTCGATTTCGGGCCAGAGTTCGCCGTGCCGGCCGAAGCCAGGGTCATGGGCTCTTTTACGCTGGCGGGAAAGCTGGGCTCGCGGCCCGTCGACCCCGGCGCGGCGCTGGACGCGCCGCCTTTCAGACACGCCGGCTTCCTGGGCGCCGAGGCCTCCCCGAAGGGGTCCCGGTTCGCGGCTTTCGCGCCGGGAGCCGAGGCCGTGACCGCGCTGATCTACCGCGGGCCGAAAGGCGGTTCCCAGTCGGAGCTGAGGATGGAGCATAAGGGCGGAGGTCTCTGGGAGGCCCGCGTCGAAGAGGATCTCACCGGCAAGTACTACAAGTTCGGAGTGAGCCGCGACGGCGGCTACGCCGAGGTGCTGGACCCCTACGCCGGCAGCGTCACGGCCCACGACGGCCGCGGCCTGCTGCATGGACCGCTGCCGCCTCCTACGGAAGGACCGTCGTTCACGGCGGAGGATACGGTGCTCTACGAGGTGCATATCAGGGACCTGACCATCGACGAGTTTTCCGGCGTGAAGAACAAGGGCAAGTACCTCGGCTTCGCCGAGGGAGGCACGCGCCATCCCTCCTACCCGGACCTCAAGACCGCCCTGGACCACATGGAGGAACTTGGCGTAAACGCGGTGCATATACTGCCTTTCCAGGATTTCGAGAACGACGAGCGGAACCCCCGTTACGACTGGGGCTACATGCCCGTCAACTTCAATTCTCCCGAGGGCTGGTACGCCAGCCGCACGGACGACGATTCCCGCCGCCGCGAGGCCAAGGCGATGATCGCCGCCCTGCACGCGCGCGGGATGAAGGTCATAATGGACGTGGTCTACAATCACACGGCCGAGACCGGGGGTAAGAAGTTCAACTTCGCCGGGCTGGCGGGGAACTACTTCTACAGGATGAAGGACGACGGCTCTTTCTACAACGGTTCGGGCTGCGGCAACGAGTTCCGCAGCGAGTCCCCCATGGGCCGCCGGTTCATCCTGGACAGCCTCAAGCGCTGGGTGACCGAGTACGGCGTGGACGGCTTTCGGTTCGACCTGATGGGGCTCATCGACCTGGAGACGGCGGATCTGATAGTCGCCGAACTCAGGAAACTCAAGCCGTCGATACTGATCTACGGCGAGCCCTGGAGGGCCGGGGCCAGCCCCGTAGACGGCGTGAAGAAGGGCAGCCAGCGGGGCAAGGGCTACTCCGTTTTCAACGACGACCTGCGCGACGCGCTCAAAGGCCACGTCTTCGAGGTGTCGGACTTGGGCTATGTACAGACCGGCAATTACCGCGACAGGGTTATGCGCGGCATCAGGGGTTCGATAGACGATTTCACCGACGGGCCGCTGGAGACGATCAACTATGTCAGCAGCCACGACAATCATACGCTGTGGGACCGGATAGACCTCTCCGCGGAAGGCGCCTCGTTCGACGAGAAGGTCCGCATGGACAAACTGGCGCAGGCGGTGATCTTCACCTCGCAGGGCATACCGTTCCTGCACGCCGGCGAAGAGTTCCTGCGCACCAAGAAAGGTGAGCATAATTCCTACAATTTGCCCGACGAGATCAACCGGCTGGACTGGACCGCCAAGAAGAAGCATCACGGCGTGTTCCGGTTCTACCGCGACCTGATAGCGATGCGCAAGGCTCACCCCGCCTTCCGGCTCAGGACCGCGGAGGAAGTGCGCAGGAACCTGCGCTTCTACGAGGAACAGGGGCTCAAGGTCGGCCCGCCGACTATCGCCTATACTCTCGACGGCGCGGCCGCCGGCGACAGCTGGAAGAAGATAACGGTGCTGATAAATCCTGCGCGCAAGCCCGTCCGCATGGCCCTGCCGCCGGGAAAGCACGACCTGGTCTTCGACGGGGCCGGTCTGGCCGCGCGCCCCGTGACCCATAAGGGCCAGATTTTGGTGCCGCCGATAACGCTGCTTGTCCTTCGTCAATAGGACTTTTTTCCTAATACGCCCCGGGACTTTCGCCGCTTACGGCGAAGGCCCCGGGAGTCGTATAATTTACCTGAGGGTAAAAAAACCGCAGGAGGGCCATTAATGAGAAAAGTTCTCTTCGCAGTACCGTTGTTAGCGGCAGTAACGGCCGGAGCAGCCGATAATCAGGCGATAGAGAGCCTCAAGGCTTCGGCTTTCGCCATGCCCAGGGCCGAGGTCGTAGTTCCGGAGATCCCGGCTCCCGTGGCCGTCGAGCAGCCGGCGCAGGTCCCGCAGGACCTGGTCTACAAGTTCAGCCAGCTCAAGAACGACCTGTGGCGTCTGGAAAGCGACACCACCTGGCTGCGCAGCGACCTCAACCGGCTCGAGTCGGAGGCCCGCCGCATAGCCCAGGGTTCGCACAACACGTTCTTCTCCAGCGACCTGCGCTCCAAGGCCCGCGACCTGTCCCGCTGGAGCAACGACGCGCAGCGCCTGGCCGCCGACCTCAAGCGCCTGCTGCCGCTGGCCGTAAAGGACAAGAAACTCAACGACCTAGCCCGCGACATAGACTGGGACGTGCGCGACCTGGACAACCGCTTCCAGTTCGACGTGCAGAACGCCGCGCAGCAGCTGGAATGGGCCGTGCGCGCCGTCGATCCCAAGCTGATCGGCTACGACGCGCAGTGGCAGGCTTCCGACATAAGCCGCGCCGCCCGCGACATACAGTGGAAGACGCGCGACATGCGCTGGGACGCGCAGGACCTGGTCCGCAAGACCCATCCTTAAAAAGGAGACGGACGCCGAAAAGGGCGGGGCCCGACGGCCCCGCCCTTTTTCTTTTGTAAAATCAACCCATGGAACAAAAACGCTTGGACCTGAACATGAAGAACCTGGAGAACGCGGCCGCCGCGCTGCGGGCCAACCGCTTCGAAGCGCAAGTTCATACCGATGCCTCTTCCGCCTGCGCCGCCATGCTCGAACTGGCCGGGAAGGGGAAGAAAATAGGCCTGGGCGGTTCCATGACCGTCGCCTCGCTGGGACTGGCGGAGAAACTGGCGGCCGCCGGCAACGAGATTGTCACGCATAAGCCCGGCATGTCGCCGGAAGAGAAGCGCGCCGTCTGGCTGGCGGCCCAGGCGTCCGATCTCTACCTGGCCTCGCCGCAGGCCGTGACTCTCGACGGGAAACTGGTCTTCGTGGACGCCAACGGCAACCGCGGAGCCGCCGTGATTTACGGCCCCCGAAAAATAGTCCTGGTCGCCGGCTCCAATAAACTGGCCAGGGACGAGGAGGCCGGCCTCTGGCGGGCCCGGAATATCTCCGCCATAGCCAACAATATGCGCCTGGGCAAGAACAATCCCTGCGTGAAGGCCGGCGCCTGCGTGGACTGCAAGGGCCCGGACCGCATATGCAACCAGGCAACGCTGCTCTGGAAAAAGCCCTGGGCCAGCGATATCCTGGTCATGCTGGTGAACGAGGACCTGGGCTACTGACCGCCGCCGGTTCGCCTGAAGGGCGGGGCGCGGGGCCCCGCCCTTTGTGATTTCGGTCACAAGTAACAAACCCTACCTGTTGTGGCTTTATTGCGCGCTCCGCAAAAGCCGGGCCCCGTCCCCGCGCGACGCGGCCCTGTAACAAATCCGTCATTGAAAAAATACCCGCGTGGTGTATACTATTGTCACGCAAAGCGGCCGGCCAAACCCGGTCCGCGGGCGTTTTTATGGGAAGAGGAGTATTTTCGGTCCGCGCCCTGCTGCTGACGGCGGCTATCTACGCCTGCCCGTCCGTCACCGCCGTGGCCGGGGACAGCACGGGCCTGACAGGCGCCAATTTCCTCAAGATCCCCGTAGCGGCCATGCCGGCGGCTCTGGGGGAGACCTACACGGCCCTGATCGGTCCGGATTCGGCGCTTTACAATCCCGGCGCGCTCGGCCTGCTGGGCTATTCAGCTTTTTCGGGCTCCCATAATACCTACCTGGCCGGGATAACCCAGCAGTACGCCGCGGTCGCCGTTCGCACCCGTTACGGCACGGCCGGCCTCACCTTCTCCTCCCTCGCCAGCGGTTCCATAACGGCCTATGACGACGACGATCAGATCATAGGAGAGACCGAGACTTCCCACCGGGTCATAGGTATGACTTTCGCCCGCTCCTGGCCTAACTTCCCTTCGGATATCGGCATGCTGGACCCGATGATAATCCCTCCGAGCTGGACCCGCGTTAAAGAGGTCCGGGATTACCGTCCCAGGGCGTATCGTTTCTCGGCCGGCGTCACGCTCAAGCGCGTGCTGGAGCAACTGGATGACGCTTCCTCGGGGGCCTGGGCCGCCGACGCCGGCGTGATGCTGGTGCTGCCGGGCAGGGTGCAGATAGGGGGGTCTGCCCTTAACCTGGGGACTTCCCAGGATTTCTATTCCGAGTCGGCCGCGCTGCCCGCTTCCTACCGCTTCGGCGTCGCCAAGGATTTCCGCACGGTCAAGGACCTGATGGTGTTCACCGTGGCCGCGGACGCGGTAAAATACAGGGACGCCGAACTCTACGAATCCTTCGGCCTGGAGATAGACATCCTCCGTTTCCTCCAGGTCAGGGCCGGATTCAGGAACACCGATAATGCAGGCGCCAGGAGCGCCGTGGGCTTCGGCTTCAACTTCGACAAGTTCACCGAAACGGGCTTCCTCAAGGGCATCCGCCTGGATTACGCCAGCATAGGCTACGGGGACCTCGGCTCGACCAACAGGATCGGCCTGCAAGCGGTCTGGTAGACGCGCCCGGCGCCCCTAGGGGCCCCTTTTTGCTATAATTGTCCTTCGCATGGACATATTTGCCTACATCGGGGAGCGCGCCGCCCTGGTCGACAGGGCCTTGGTTTCCGCCGTCAGATCTCTGCCGTCGGTGCACCCGCCCCTGCGGGCCGCCATGCTATATCCGCTTCGCGCCGGCGGGAAACGGATACGCCCCGTCCTGCTGGGAGCCTCATGCGAACTTTTCGGCGTCCGTTTCCGGGACGTCCTGCCGGCCGCCTGCGCGCTCGAGATGGTCCATACCTATTCCCTGGTGCACGACGACCTCCCGGCGATGGACGACGACGGCCTGCGGCGCGGCAAGCCGACCTGCCATAAGGTCTTCGGGGAATCCGGGGCGATACTGGCCGGCGACGCGCTGTTGACCAGCGCTTTCACCGTCCTTTTTTCATGCGAGTCCCGCCGGATCCCCGCCGGCCGGATCCTCAAGGCCGCGTCCGTTCTCGCGGCGCGCGCCGGAGCCTCGGGCATGGTGGCCGGACAGTCGGCCGACCTTGCGGCCGAGGGGTTTTCCACCCGCGCAGCAAAAGGCAGGGCTCGCGCGGCCCGGCTTCTCGATTACATACACCTGCACAAGACAGCCGGCCTCATCGCCGCCTCGGTCGAGATGGGCGCCGCTCTGGCGGGCGCCCCGGCGCGGGATTACCGCGCAGTCTCGGAGTTCGGACTTAAGCTGGGGCTGGTGTTCCAGGCGGCTGACGACATCCTGGACGTGGTCGGCGAGAAGCGGAAACTGGGCAAGAGCGGCAGCGACGCGCGCAACAGAAAGCTGACCTACGCGTCCCTCTACGGAGTTGAGGGGGCCCGCCGCCGCCTGCGCGCGCTTGTCGGGCAGGCCAAATCCGAATTGCGGCCTCTAGGCCGACGGGCCGGGATATTTCACGCGCTTACGGATTTTTTCGCCGAGCGCGACCGCTAGCGGGGGGCGAATGGAACTGCTGTCCAAACTAAGAGGTCCCGGTGACCTAAAAAAACTGCCGGTAGATGACCTGCCGCGCGTGGCGGCCGAGGTGCGGGAGCTGATGATACAGGGCGTCAGCCGGAGCGGCGGCCACTTGGCGTCCAGCCTGGGAGCTTCGGACCTGATCACATCTCTTCATTACGTCTACGACACCCCAGAGGACAAAATAGTCTTCGATACCGGGCACCAGGCCTACGCCCACAAGATACTGACGGGCCGCGCGGAACGTTTTTTAACGATACGCCAGAAGGGGGGGCTCTCGGGCTTCCTCAAGCGTCACGAGTCGGAGCACGACGCCTTCGGCGCGGGCCACGCCTCCACCGCGCTCTCCGCCGCGGCCGGCCTGGCCGTGGCGCGCGACCACAACCGCGAGGACTTCAAGGTGGTCGCGGTGGTCGCCGACGGCTGCATGACCGGCGGCATGGCCTGGGAGGCGATGCAGAACATCGGCCAGGCCGGCACCGATATGCTGGTGGTCCTAAACGACAACCAGATGTTCATCAGCCGCCGCGTCGGACAGTTCGGCAAGATACTGACCAAGCTGCTGACGCTGGGCACGGTGCGCGACGCCGGCAAGAAAGCGGAGCTCTTCCTTAACCGCTTCCAGTTCTGGGGCAAAAAGATGCTGCGCATCGCCAAGCGCGCCCGCGTGCTCTTCTTCCCGGGCATGATCTTCGAGGAGATGGGCTTTTCCTATTTCGGCCCCGTGGACGGCCATAATATACCGGAACTGGTGGAAGTGCTGGGCTACCTGAAGGAGCTCAAGGGGCCGGTGCTCCTCCACGTAGTCACCAAGAAGGGCAAGGGCTATGAGCCGGCCGAGGACCAGCCGATAGATTTTCACGGCACCGGCTGCTTCGACGTCGAGACGGGGCTGGCCAGCGGCAAGAAGGATTGTTCCGGCGTGCCGACCTACACCAAGGTCTTCTCCGATACGCTGCTCCGCCTGGCCAGGGAGGACCGCCGGATAACCGCGATAACGGCGGCCATGCCCGAAGGCACCGGCCTCGACGCATTCCGCGACAAGTACCCGCGCCGCTACTACGACGTGGGCATAGCCGAGGAGCACGCCGTCACTTTCGCCGCCGGCATGGCCTGCGAGGGCCTCAAGCCGGTCGTCGCGATCTACTCCTCCTTCATGCAGCGTTCTTTCGACCAGGTGATGCACGATATCGCGCTGCAGAAACTGCCCGTCGTAATCGCGATGGACCGCGCGGGCATAGTCGGCGAAGACGGGCCCACCCATCACGGCGTCTTCGACCTGGGCCTGTTCCGGATGCTGCCGGGCGTGACCGTCATGGCCCCGGCGGACGAGAACGAACTGCAGCATATGCTCAGGACCGCCCTCCATCTCAACTCGCCGGTGCTGCTGCGCTACCCGCGCGGCAGGGGCGCCGGGGTGCCGCTGGACCCGGAGCCGAAGGTTCTGGAGTGCGGCAGGGGCCGCGTCCTGCGCCGCGGAAAGGATATTGCGATCCTGGCGATAGGCAACCGCGTCCACCCGGCCCTGCGCGCCGCCGAGCTCCTGGCCGGCCAGGGGATCGAGGCCGGGGTCGCCGATATGCGCTTCGTAAAACCGCTCGACGAAGCCTGTGCGCGGGAGATGCTGGAGGCCTCGGGCGGCCGCCTGGTCACCGTTGAGGATAACGCCCTTTCTACCGGTTTCGGCTCGGCGGTACTGGAGTTCCTCAATTCAGCGGGCCTGCGCGCGGACGTCCTGCGCCTGGGCATCCCCGACCATTACGTGGAGCACGGGCGTCCCGAGGAACTTTACGCCGACCTGAAGCTGGATTCCGCCGGCATAGCCGCCTCGGCGGCCGGGTGGCTGCGGAAAAGGCGCGTAGCCGCCTGACATTACGACATCAAGGAGACGAAGACCGATGTCTAAACTAATGAAGCAGGTCCTGGCGCTGCGCCGGGCCAAGTCCTACCGCAGGGCCTATAACGACGCGGAATTCCTGAGCAGGCCGGAGAACCGCCCCATCAGGCTGCAGCTGGAGCTGCTCAAGCCCGAGACCGTACTGGCGGAGCACGGCGTGAAAACCACCGTGGTCGTCTTCGGCAGCGCCCGGACCATGCCGCTCGACGAGGCGCAGGAGAGGGTGAAAAAACTTTCGGCGGCGCTCCGCAGGAACCGGGACGACAAGGAACTCAAGTCCAGGCTGGCGGGCGCTAAACGACTTCTGCGTTCCGCGAAATATTACGAGGAAGCCCGCAGGTTCTCGGCCCTGGTCGCGCGCAACGGCAACTTCGGCTCCGCCCATTTTCTCACCGTTACCGGCGGCGGCCCGGGAATCATGGAGGCCGCCAACCGCGGGGCCTGGGAAGCCGGCGCCAAGAGCATAGGGCTCAATATCACGCTCCCCTGCGAGCAAGGGCCCAATCCCTATGTCTCGCCAGAGTTCTGCTTCCGCTTTCATTATTTCGCCATCCGGAAGATGCACTTCGTCATGCGCGCCCGAGCCCTGGTCGCCTTTCCCGGCGGCTTCGGGACGATGGACGAGCTCTTCGAGGTGCTGACGCTGGTGCAGACCGGCAAGAAGCGCCAGCTGCCGATAATACTATTGGGCAGGAAGTACTGGAACGACGTCATGAACTTCCGCAATATGGCCAAGTGGGGGTACATCTCCTACGAGGACCTGGACCTCTTCCACTTCGCCGACACGGCGGAAGAGGCGTGGGGGATCATCGAGAAGTTCTACAGGAAGAACCCCAAGGAACTGGAGTAAGTCCCGATGAGAGCCCTGCCAACGGCCGCCGCGCTGGCCA
>CAZVWK010000062.1:0-12893 GCA_964631475.1 uncultured Elusimicrobiaceae bacterium
CGAGTTAAGGTCCGGCGCGCGGCCGAAGGAGCCCCCCCAACCCGTGCCTGCCTCGTAGGCGGGAGCCTTCTCCACGCGGTAAAGTTCGTAGGAGCCCGATCCGGAGACCTGCGAATCGTCGAGGGTCATCAGCCGCACGCTCACCTCGGGCGCCGCCTGCGGCGTGAAGAAGCCGGCCTCCGGCCTGATGTCCGGGATATAGGATTTTGCCCCGGCCCGGTAGGAGCGGGAGGCGGTTATCACCCGGCCGCCGGCGTCCCGCGCCTCCGCCGTGACTTCGAATACGGCCGGGAAACCGCCTTCCCCCTCCGGCGTGAACTCGAACGAGAACCTGCCGTCGGCGGAAGTTTTAAGCGAGCCTGAGGCCGCTTCGGCGGAAGAGGCGCCGCGCGGCATCCACCAAGCGTACCAGGGCACATAGCGCGAACGGGAGACCTTGTAGCGCACCTCGGCCCCCGGCACCGGGGAACCGAAATAGTACCTAGCCGTGCCGCTTATCACGGCCTTTCGCCCGAAGCGCAGCGGGCCGGGCGAAGCTTCGAGCAGAACCTCGAACTCCGGCCGCCTGTACTCCTCCACGGAGAAGGACTGGTAGCCGCTGAAAGAAGAGCCGTATCCCATTATTTCTGCGCTGACATGGTAGCCTCCCAGCAGACGCCCCGCCGGGACCTTGAAAGAACCGGAGGCGCTGCCCATGTCGTTGAGCTCGAAAGAACTGCTGAAGAATTCCTGCCAGCCAGTGTCCCTGGCGGTGACCTTGATCTTTCGCTCCCGCGCGTAAGCGGCGTAGCCGCCGGGCCTGCGTTCGAGCACCGTGGCTTTAAACCTGACCTCCTGGCCGGGGCGGTACACCGGCCTGTCGGTCTCCACTCCCACGATGAGCGGCGGCGGGACCGGCAGGGAGGAAGAGAGGGCCCGGCCGGTATAGGCGTAGGCCCCGCCGTGCGAGACCAGCGGGTCGAGCGAAAAGTGTTCGCGCGAAGGATGGGACACCGAAACCTCGAAAGGCAGGGCCAGCGAGCCGTCCGGCCCGAAAACCGAGGAACCCCTGTTCCAGCCGCCGCGCCGCGGCAGGGAACTGAAATAATCCAGCTTCGCCCCGGCCAGGGGCTCTCCCTTGAGGCCGTCCAGGGCGTAGAGCTGGAACATGGGCAGCGACGCCTTCCTTTCCCCGGAGGGCGAGGCCAGGAAATCCTCCGGGTCGCCGCTAGGCGCCCCAGAGGCCATCAGCATTATGTCGGTTACGTTCAGCACCCCCGCCCTCATCAGAGAGGAACCGCTGTCGAAGAGCGCGTCACCGGAGGCTATCACCACATAGAGCCCCTTCTTCAGGGCGGGCCCGCCGGACTCCTGCGTGTGATGCGCGTAGGGAGCCGGATACCTGATGTCCGTCTTCCAGGAGAAGTCGGGACCCTTCTTGAGGAAGAACTCCGCGGCTTCCAGGCTGAGATGCCTGAGACGCTCCCAGCCCTGTCCGCCCCTGCCGAGAGCGAACTCTATGGATTCAGGAGAGGCCCGGTAAACCCTGAAATGAACGTGGGGGAGATTGCGGACCGAGACGGAAAGTCCTTCCCGCCCGGGCGGCGGGACCGTCTTCAGCGACAGTTCCAGCGAAGGCATCTCTATCCTGGCCTTAAGCCGCGAACATTCGTGCGCGGGCTTGGAGCCGGGCGAATAGTCCTCGGCCGCGGAACAAAGTTCAACGGCGCGGCCGAACTCGCCAAGGTCGTTATAAATGTGCGCGGCCTCCCTGGCGGCCCAGGTCCTGCCCTGCGGCGAGGAAAAGGAGCGGGCCCAGCCGGCCAGGAGAGCGGCCGTAGACCCGGCCGCGGAGCCTCCGGCAGCGGAACCGTCGCTTTTAAGAGGGTAACCGAGCCTGTAGGGGATCATGGCCCGGCGGATCTTCCAGTACTCGCGCGGGGCCGAGCCGGGCGGAGCCAGTTCCGCCGCCCTCTCGTAGACTGCGGCGGCCCTTAGGGCCGGATGGGTGGAGCGGGAAAAGTCGTACTCATACGACTCAGCAAGGAAAGGTTCCGCAGCCGGGCGCCAGGAAGGCTTCTCCTCCCCGTCGATAAGCCAGGCCGCCCATTTCAGGGCGGCGAAATCCCACAAAGAAGGCGTGTAGCCCAGGTAAGCCTTGTCTAGGTCGACGAAATAGCCTTCTTCCTTCAGCGGAACGGCGGCCAGCTCGCCCGCGAGAGGCCACAGCGCGTCGTAGTCGGCATTTATCCTGGCCCTCCACTCATTCAGCGTGAGCCTGGCCAGGTCGGTGGCGCCCTTCTGCAGGTCCGCGGGGAGCGAGTACCTGTACTGGCGCAGGAACTCCTTGCCCAGTTCGGCTCGCAGCGCCAGCAGCCGCCCCCGCCAGACCGGGTCCTTCGGGAACTTGAGTTCGTACAGCCGCGCATTGGCCTCGGCGTAACGGAACAGCAGGGCTTCGCATTCCGCCGAGCGGTAGAGCGCCCGCAGGCCCTGCTCGGTCCCGTATCCGGCCTGCCGGGAATATACGGCCAGGGCCTCCTGATAGAGTCCCTTGTCGAACAGCGCGTCGGCGCCCCTCAGGTCCTGGGCTTGGGCGGAGTGGACTGCTAAAAGGATTATCGCGGCGAGCCTGAGCATGGTTCCCCCTGCTTTTTCCGGCGGCTGGCGCGCAGCCGCGCTGGATTCCGTGATATTATATATAAAGACGGGCGGGCTTCCCGTCAGGCGGCAAATTTTATATCGTCTGTTCAGGGCGGAGGTGAATCATGAAAAAAGCGATACTGTCATTACTTATGTTCCTGCCGGCTTTCGCGGCGGCCGAGCAGAGCCGCCCGTCCGAAACCCCGGAAATAATAGCGCGGCTTAAGAAAGAGGCCGCCGACCTGGAGCGCCAGTCAGCCGCGAACCCCAAGAACGCGGACCTCTTCATGCGGCTGGGCTTCACCTACGCCCGTCTCAAGCAGGCCGACGACGCCCAACGCGCCTTCGAGACGGCCGTATCACTGGACCCGAAAATCCCCAAAGCCCATTACATGCTGGGGCTCATCTACGAGAAGAAAGGTCTGAGGGACAGGGCTCTGGCCGCCTGGCGGGCCTGCCTGGAGAACGCCTCCGAACCGGCCATGCGCGCCACCGCGACCCGCCACATCCACAACCTGGCGGCCGGGAAATGACCATGAAAAAGAAACTGCTTCCCGGGCTGCTCCTGCTCTCCGCCTGCGCAACGCCCAACGTGGCCGTAAACCCCCGCGCCGATTTCACCGCCGTCAAGCGAGTGGCCGTCCTCTCTTTCGGGGGGCAGCAGGGGGACCTGGCGGCCGACCTGATGACCCAGAGCCTGCTGGCCCGCGGGGCCGACGTGGTGGAGCGCCAGAGCCTCAACGCCGTCATGGAGGAGCAGCGCCTCACCTCCTCCAAGGCCTTCGACCCCGCCACGGCGAAACGACTGGGGCGCCTGCTCGGGGTGGACGCCCTTTTCGTCGGCACCGTGGCCGAAAGCACCCCCCAGGCCAGCTACATAGTCAGCGGCGCCGATAACCCTAGGCGCACCACCGTGTCGCAGGTCTCCGGCGGCTCGGTCTACTCCGAGGGGACTGTGCTCGGCCTGCCCAACTCGCAGCTGCTCAGCACGACGGCCAATGTCTCGCTGGTATCGCGGATGGTGGACGTGCAGACCGGCTCGGTGCTCTGGGCCGCCTCCATGTCCTACGAGGGCTTCGACGTCTCCTCGGCCATGAACGGCATAACCGAAGCCTTCGCCCGCTCGCTCGCCCAGATCTGGCCGGGGCTGATAATACAGCGATAGACCAAGTCACCGCCGGACAGCACCACAATAAAAAGGCCCGGTCACCCGGGCCTTTTTTATTTTCGCCGGGACTTATTTCTTCGGCAATATTTCCAGCCAGTAGCCGTCCGGGTCCTCGATGAAATAGATGCCCATAGCGGGGTTCTCATAACAGACGCAGCCCATCTCCTTGTGCAGCGCGAAGGCGGCGTCATAGTCGTCCGCGGTGAAGGCCAGGTGTATCTCGTTGTCGCCCAGGCTGTATTTCTCCTTCCTGTCCTTCAGCCAGGTCAGCTCCAGCTTATGCGGACTGGAACCGTCGCCGAGGAAGACCAGCGTGAAGCTGCGGTCGGACGCGTCCTTGCGCCTGACCTCCTCCAGTCCGAGCGCCTTCTTATAGAAGGCCAGGCTCTTCTCCAGGTCCAGAACATTGAGATTATTGTGAGAGAAAGTGAATTTCATCTTAACCTCCTAAAAATCGTTGGCGGCCGCCTCGGCCATCTCTTTTCTTACGCGGCGATGCAGGGCTGCGGCCCAGGCTATCAGCAACGCTATCAGCCCGGCGCCGGAAAGTTTCAGCACCAGGGACCAGAGCAGGGGCCCGCTCCCGAGTATCTGTATATCTTCGGGGCTCTTTATATAGAGTATCTCGCAGGCGCCTCCCCCCCTGTCCTTCCTGCTGACGCTGGACCGCAGCGTCAGGGGTCCGCCGGGCCCGGCGTCCGCTTGGCCCGCGACCAGGTAGCCCTTCAGTCGCACCTGGTCTCCCATGCGCACGCCCCGGATCTTTTCACGGACGCCCGGGTCGCAGGTCATGATATGGGTATTGGCGGCCGAATCCATGTCGAAATGGTCGCCGTCCTTCCAGCTGGCCCTGAACCAGTCCATGCGCACCCGCAGCTTGGTGTGACGGTACAGCCCGTCACGGGCGTTCTCCCCCCAGAGCAGGCCCAGGTCCGCGGCCATTACGCCCTTAATCCCGCTCGACAGTTTATGAGAGACGCCGAAAACATAGGCGCTGATATCGTAGCGGTAAAGGGGCTCGAAGGACCAGACGTATCCGTCGCGCGAGCAGCCGGGAGCGGAGTCGCCGGGCTCCACCTCCGTCTGCAGCGGCTCGCCTTTCACCGCCGGCAGCAGGTCCGACGGCGGCACGCTCCTGTACGCGTCTGCGGACATACGCCAGGAGACGAACATGAGCGCCGCCAGCGCCAGGGCCGCTTTCCCGTACATCAGTCCATCAGCCGCTTCTGGCCTTCCAGCTCGCGCATGCCCTGCACGTCCTGGGTGAACTCCAGGCAGCCGAGGTACTTACCGTCGTCGCCGCGCAGAGCGTAGAACTCTATGAAGATCTTGTGGACCTTCTTCTCCGGCCCGACAGGCAGGTCTATCCAGAAAGTGGCCTTGTCGCGCTTGCCAGCCTTCATCTCCGCCACCAGCCGCTCTACCTGGTCCAGGCTCTTCTTGGGATGGCAGTCCCGGAAATTCATCCCTATGCAGGTCATGGGCCGGTGGAAGAGCCGTTTATCGTGCTTGTTCCAGCCCACGACTTCGTCGTTGGCGTCTATGACCGTCACCTCGGCCGGTATGGCCTCGATCATCGCCTTCACCATATCCGCGCTCATCCTGTCGAAAAGCATGGTTGCCTCCGGGGCGCCGCCGCCCGTATGTTAAAGAGGTAATAATTATAGGATATTAGCGCATCAGCCCTTTTTCCTTAAAACTCAGCCAGCCACCTTTGGCCACTATGACATGGTCCAGCAGCTCTATGCCAAGCAGCCGCCCGGCCTCGGCCAGCCGCCTGGTAAGCGAGATATCCTCGTCAGAAGGCTCCAGGCAGCCCGACGGGTGGTTATGCGCCACTATGACGCCGGCCGCCAGGTTCTTGACCGCCGGCTCGAATACCTCGCGCGGGTGCACCAGGTTGTAGTTGAGCGTGCCGATGGAGACTATGTCCCGCTTTATCTCCTGGTTGCGGGTGTCCAGGAAAAAGACGACGAAGTGCTCCTTCTTCTGCTCGCGGATATCGCGAAGTTCTTCCCAGATGTCGCGCGGTTTAAGGTAAACCGAAGTTTTCTTGCCGCCCAGCAAACGCCGGCCCAGTTCGAAGGCGGCCATGATCTCGCAGGCCCGGGCCGGGCCCAGCCCGGGCGCGGCCTTAAGCTCCGCGAAGCCCGCCCGCGAGAGCCCTTCCCGGCCGAAACGCTTCACCAGCCCCGCCGCGAAGTCCATTACGCCCGTGCCGCGGACGCCGGTACGCAGCAGCAGCGCCAGCAACTCCTCGTCGGACAGCTTGTCCGGGCCGTAGCGCATCATCCGTTCCCGCGGCCGCTCCACCCTCGGCATATCCTTTATCAGCGAAACGCAGACCTTCCCCATATCGCCTCCTTCCGGACCCGTTATAGCGTAAACGTCCCCCGCGACAGCGTAGTGTCGGCCCCCGTTTTGCTAATATTTCGCGATGAAGAAAAAACTCTCCTATTACCTGCTCTTCGCGGCGGCGGCCTACCTCATATTAAGGGCCAGCACCTTCGGCTGGAATTTATGGAGCCCCCGTTTCGAACCCGGGGCCAGGGCCGACGGCGCGCCGGAGCGGCTGCGCGCTCATGTCGAAAAACTCGCCGGGGAACTGGGCGAACGGCATTTCTTCGGACAGCGGCTGCCGAAACTGAAGGAGGCCGAACGCTACATAGCCGCCGAGTTCAAAAAATGCGGCTACTCCGTTTCGCGCCAGCCATACATGGTCTTCGGAGTGGAGGTAGCCAATGTGGAGGCCGTGCCGACCGGCGCCGACCCGCGCGCCCCATACTACGTGGCGGGCGCGCATTACGATACGGCCGAGAACCCGGGCGCCGACGACAACGCCAGCGCGGTGGCGGCGCTGCTGGAGCTGGCCTGCCGGCTGGCCAAGGACCCGCCGGCCGCGAATATCCGCTTCGTCGCCTTCACCAACGAGGAGCCGCCCTTCTTCCGCAAGAACACGATGGGCAGCGCCGTTTATGTCTCATCCGCCGTCGCCCGCGGTGACCGGATACTGGGCGGGATAGTGCTTGAGATGCTGGGCTATTACAGGGAGGAGAATTTCTCACAGAAATACCCGCCCCTGATAGGCCCTTTACTGCCGGCGCGGGGCGATTTCCTGGCCCAGGTCGGCGACTTCCGCTCCCGGGGACTGTCGAAGACCCTGGCCCCGGCCTTCAGCCGTGGCACCGGCCTGCCGCTGGTGGCCGTGACGCTGCCGGCCTTCGTGCCGGGCGTCGATTTTTCCGACCACCGCAATTTCTGGACCGCCGGCCTGCCGGCCGTCATGTATACCGACACCGCCTTCTACCGCAACAATAACTATCACAAGGATTCGGACCTGCCGGACACGCTCGACTACCCGCGCATGGCCGCCGCGGTCGACGGGCTGGATGCGGCGCTGCGGGCCCTGCCCCCCTCAAAATAGGAACGCCGCGGGTTTGCCGCGGCGTCCTTTAGGCGTAAAACTTCAGCGGGTGGAGACCTTCAGCGTCAGGCCCTTCTCGTAGAGGCCGAAACCGGTGATATCGGGCCGGGCGAAGAGGTTAGCCGGTAGATAACGCCGGACGAAAGCGGTTTTGACGTCGGCCTTGAGCGTCCAGGCGGCCTTGTCGTAGCGCAGCGTCAGCATGTCGGAGGCCTTCATCGGCATCTGCCTGGCGGCGAAGCGGTCGTCGAGGGCCTTCATGATGGCCTTTATCGCCACGTCCATAACTTTCTCCATGATATCTTCCTGGGACATCCGGGGCGCGGCGGCCTTCATGCGGTCGGGCTGCATCTCCACGTGCAACTGGACGCGCTGCACGCGTATCGCGATACGGTTCCTGGACTCGAGATAGGGCTTTAGCGTGATGACTGGGTCGACATTGATGCCGCCGATATCTATATGCACGTTCTGCAGCCGCATAAACTCGCCGGCCTTTATCGCGACGGGCAGCAGCGGGTCTACCAAGCGCACGCGGGGGTCGGAGGCCGCGACCTGCTCGAAGCCGCGCTTGACGGCCGCAAAGGGCACGGTCGCTTCGGCGCTCAGGCCGATAAGCTCGTCGACCGGTATCTGTACGGGCCTGGACTTGGGCAGCGGGGCGCGCAGCGTGGAGACGCTCTCCAGGCCCTCTATGTCCGGGACCTGTATCGAGTCCAGGTCGAAAGCCGCCGCTGGAGCCGCGAGGACCGCCGCCGCCAGCATTCCCGCCATCAATGGCTTCAGATTTTTCATTTTATCCGTTTCTCCGTTTGTCCTTAAAGTTTGAAAGCCAGATAGAGCAGGCCGTTGCCCAGCGTCATCTTGTGTATCACCGCGCCCTTGGCGAAGGACGGCAGAAAAGCCGCGTCGGCCAGTTTTATCTCCACGGTGTCGTCGGCCAGCTTACGCGCCTTGATGACCTTGGCCAGTTCGGGATTGGTGGTCAGCGACTCGATGACGGAGGAAATAATCTTGCCCTGCAGCCAGTTATTGATGAAATCCGGCAGGCCGATGCCGTAGGCCCGGTCCACGTTCACGCGCTCTATCTTGACGCGTATCGTGTTGGGAGCAGTCAGCGTGGGCAGGAACTTCGCCGTGAAGTAGATATTGGGTTTGAGGAAGACGTCCCGGGCATAGAATTTACCGGCCAGTTCCATGCGGCCGTCCGCGCGGAACTTGACCCCGCCGTCGTGACCCTCGGGCAGCAGCTCGAAGTCGCCGCCCTTCGCGTGCCTGTCTATGAAGTTGGTGAGCAGCCCGTCGGAGATGGTCAGGTTATGATCGCGAAGCTGCGCCGCCCCTACGCCGGAGTGGGCGCCCAGGGCGAAGCCCTCCTGGTCGAAGCTGAAGGCGGTCAGGTTGATATCGTTTATCAGGCCGGGCAACAACGGCGCCACGAATTTGGGGTCCACCGAAGCCGTCAGCTTCCAGGCCAGCCGGTCGTAGGAGAAGGTCAGCACGTCGGCGGCGCGCAGGGCCACCTTGTTCTTGGCGAAGGCGGCGTCCATGGCGGTGGTCACGCCTTCGCTCACCCTGGTCATGATCATTTCCATGACCGCGTTCTTGTCTATCTCGGTCATGCCCATGGCCTTGGGGCCGAAAGCGATGTCCATGGAAACTTTCGCGACCTTTATCGAGATCCTGTTGGGGCCTTCGAAAACCGGCTTAAGAAGTATGTTCGGCTCGGCCTCTATGCCGTTGTAGTTGATAAGGACGTTCCTGAAAGCGACGTTCTCGCCGGCGGCCTGCAGAACCGGCAGGGAGGGGTCGAGGGCGGTTATCTGCGCGTCACGGAGATTGACGATCAGGGCGGTCAGGGCGCGGAAGGGGATCTTCAGGCTCAGGTCCAGGACCGGGGCCGGCTGATTGGGAGACTTGTAGATGTTCAGCGGCGCTTCGGGCACGGCCAGATCTTCGGTCAGTCCGCCGAGGTTCTCCAGCGACACGGTCTCCAGCGCGGGGCCGCCGGCGAAGGCCGGGACCGCGGAGGCCGCGCCGAAAGCGAAGCCGGCTGCGAGGATATTGCGGAAAAGATTCTTGATGGTCATGCTTATAATATAGCGGGAACGGCGCCGGGCAATAAGTGTCCAAGGACCCACACGGCCGGGCCATTTAGGCCCACCATTTGATATCATAGGCCCATGGAATTCAGGCCCCATCACGCGATCAAGAACCTCCTGAACGGCGGCTATGGCATAGTCCTCAAAAGCGAAGAAGGAATGGTCACCTTCCTCACCCCCCGCGGCCAGCGCCTCACGCTCATGACCCGCTATATCGCGCCGGCCTCTCCGGAGGAGGCCGAAAAGCTCAAGCCATTGGTGGACTGGCTCCTGGCCCAGGAGGCCAAAAAGAGCGCGCCGTCCAAACCGCCGCCGGACCCCGCGGTCATAAGGGATAAGTTCGACAAATTCGTACAGCACATCGCCGCCCGCTACCCGAGGTCCGCCGAAGCCTTCATGTCCTTCTGGGCCGCGCTGATGGAAGCGGTCGGCGACCTGCCAGGCGAGACCTGGGAGATGCGCGCCGACACGGCCAAGGACCCGGGGCCGGTCATCAAGACGCTCAACCCCAGGACCGGCAAACGCGTCTATTGCCTGCACCTCTACCCGGGCTGGGCCCTGCGCCTGGAGATAAAGAAAGAGCACCTCCCCGCCGGTTCCGAAGCGCTGTTCCCGATAGACAACGCCATGTTCGGCGAGGGCCGGGCGGCCGAGATAGTCTACGACAAGGCCGGACCGGAAAAAGCCGCCGCCTACGCGGATATGCTCCGGGCGGCGTACGCGGCGGCCGCCGCCCCCAGGGGCGATTGACACCCGCCGCCCCATCGGCTATCATTGAAACATCTACACGCAGCACGGAGGCCCACATGAAACACCTGACTTTACTGCTGGCGCTTACGCTATGCGCGGCGCCGTCTTTCGCGCAGCAGGCCAAGCCCGCCGAAGCGGACAAGGCCAGGACCAAAGCGCAGCAGCTCAACGACGAGCGCGACGAGCTGAAGGCCGAATACGAACTGCTGATGCAGAAGCAGAAGAACAAGATCGCCGACATGGAGGCCGAATTGAACCGCCTCTCGGCCGAGAACAAGCTGGAGGCCGAGCGCCAGTCGGCCGCCCTGCGCAAGCTGAAAGACGAGATAGAGAAACTCTCCACCGGCAACAAACTGTCCGAAGAGAAGGTCAAGGCCGAAACTGCGCTCAAGAACGCCGAACTGCAGCGCCTGACGCTGGAGAACAAGCTCTCCGCCGAGGCGTCCAGGAAAGAGCTGGAGGCCATGACCGCGGCGATACTGAAGATCAAGGCCGAGAACGAGCTGCTCGCAGAGCAGGAAAAGAAAGCCATGATAACGGACTCCGCCGAAAAGATGGGCATCGAGCTGGAGATGAAGCGCATGGACCTCCGGGAGCGCAAGCTCAAGTACGACAAGTTCCTGCTGGACAGCCGCATGGACCAGCTCAACTCTGACCTGGCCCTGCGCGCAAAAAAAGACGAGTGGAAAAGGGAATCCAACACCGAGCCCGTCTACGAAGAGCAGCCCTTCAAAAAGGGCGTGCTGACGGTAAGCGACCGCCGCATACCGCTCAACGGCCCGGTCCACACCGCCTCCGCGGACCACGTGACCGACCGGATACATTACTTCAACAACATAAGCACCGCCCCCATATTCCTAGTTATAGACAGTTCTCCGGGCGGCTCGGTGATGGCCGGCTACCGCATACTCAAGGCCATGGAGTCCAGCAAAGCGCCGGTCTACGTGGTGGTCAAGTCCTACGCCGCCAGCATGGCCGCGGGCATCACGACCCTAGCCAGGAAGTCCTTCGCCTATCCTAACGCCATCATCCTCCATCACCAGATGTCCACCGTCAACTGGGGCAATATGACCCAGATAAAGGAACAGTACGAAAAAGCCAGGGAGTGGGAGCGGCGCATACTCGACCCGGTCGCGAAAAAGATGGGCATACCGACCGAAACTTTCCGCAAACGGATGTATGAGAACAGCTCGGACGGCGACTGGGAAGAGTTCGCCGACAAGGCCGTGGCGCTCAAATGGGTCGACCACATAGTGGACCGCATAGAAGAGACGGGCTTTGTAAAGAACCCCGACTTCGCGCAGGCGGCCCCGGGGGCCCGCATGGCCAACCCCGGCCTGGAAGAGAAGGTGGACGAGACAGGCCGCAGGTATGTGATGCTGCCGCGCCTGGAACCTTTCGACTTCTACTTCATCCACAACCCCGACAAGTATTACCGCTGAGTTGCCCGCCATGGCGGCGCGCGCCGGCCCCCACGCGGGCCGGCGCTTTTTTTCCGATGGGCCCGAGCCCCCCTCCCCGGCGACTATAACCTGTAAATGAAATACCTGAAGATAGGACAGGCGTACAATACACGGCAAAGACAGAAGGCAGGCGGGCCAGAGCTGGAGCTGGCGAAGCTGCGCAAGGCGCTGAGCTACGAGAAGCTGGTGACGAAAACCGCCCAGCGGATAATTCGGCGCAATGCGTGGGGGCCGTTCTCGGGGCTTGACGCTAAAAAAAACGGTACGCGTCAGTAGAGACCCGCGCGCTGTATCTGCGTGAGTGGTTAAAAGAGAAGGCCGCGGGTATCAGCGCCGGGGTATTCAGGAAATGCTGGGGCATAAGCGCGGGGACGCATTGGCGGTGGGTAAGCGGGAAATGCGTAGAAGTCAGGAAGAGATTGATGAGGATACCCGAGGAAGTAAAGCAGCGGATAATCGAACTGGACCGGCGCTACCGGAGCACCTTGGACGTGCGCGCCATAGCACACGTCGTGGGGCGAGGGCATGACAGCGTGGCCAGGATACTGCGGGAGCTGCGCGGCCCGAGGCCCAAGAAGGCCGAGCGGTCGCATAACGGGCGCACGAAGATAACCCGGCGGGACGTGATGTGGTCTTCGGACTATACGGACCTGCCCGACGGCAGCAAGCTGTTGAAGACGCTCGACGAGAAGTCGCTGAACAAACTGGCCTGGGACACAGTGGCGAGCGAGAACGCGGAGGAACTGGTTTCGCATGCGCGGAATTTGGTGGAGACGCTGGGGCGTGCGCCGCTGGTCTGGAAGTACGACAATGGCCCGGCGTTCAAGAGCGCCGCCTTCCAGGCGTTCCTCGCGGAGCACAAGATAATCCCGTTCCCAATCCCGCCGAGGGCGCCGTGGGTGAACGGCCGGACCGAGCGTGACAACCAAGAGATCCAGAACTGGCTGCTGCCGCTACAGGGCCGAACGGTAAGCCGGGAAGAGCTGGCGCGTGAGCTGAACGAAGGGATGCTGATGCTGAACTGCATAAAGCCAAGGGCGGTTCTTGGTTTTCAGCGGTCAGCGGAGGTCTACCTGAATTGCCGCGGCGTGGCTGACATGGACCGGGAGCATTTGGCGCTGGACATATACTGCACCAAGCAGGGAATGGCACCAGACTGCGAAAAAGTCAGTTGGGCCATTCACCGCAGGGCGGTAAGAGCCGTGTTGAAGAAGTGGCAGTTACTTGAAGAATGGGAAGAAGTACCGGAAGATGCTAGAATCTGTCAACAGAACTAGGCGAAAAAATGTTTCAGATTAAACTGGACAGGACATATATCGGCGCGGATTAACCGCTTAACAGGTTAAGAACCCCGTCGAGCTTTAAGC
>CAZVWK010000063.1:0-12649 GCA_964631475.1 uncultured Elusimicrobiaceae bacterium
CGGGGCCGGCGGCCGAGAGGGCAAAGGCCCTGTCCGAGTAGACCCCGGTTCGGCCGCCGGCGGCCACCGCCGAGCCACCGCCGAGCCGTTGAAAAAGGGCCCTCAAATTTGGTATCCTTGACCCACTATGAACACGTACGAACTCATATTGGTCATTAACCCGCAGGCCTCCGAAGCCGAAGTTAATGAATTTGTAGACAAGGCCAAGAAGATCCTGACCGACGAAAAGGCCGAGATCCTCAACGAAGACCGCCTCGGCCGCAAGAAGTTCACCCATAACATGGGCAAGCACCGCGACGGCTTCTATGTCTTCATGAAAGTGAAGGCGGACCCGGCCTCCGTTAAGTCTATAACTCATAACCTCAAGCTTCAGGAGTCCATACTCCGGTCCGTGATCTTCAAGGCCTCGGTGGAAAAGACCGTCGTCAAGAAGGCCTGACCCGGCTCCTCAGCCGTTCTTTATGAACATAAGGATCCCCGAACAGAACTACGTCCTGCTGGCGGGCCGGCTCACCCGCGACCCCGAGCTGAGGACGACCACGAAAGGGACGCCCGTCTGCTCTTTCGATATAGCGGTCAACCGCCGCTATAAGGATAACAACTCCGGCGAGTGGAAGGACGACACCACTTACGTGCCGATAACCGTGTGGGGCCCCATGGGCGAACGCTGCAGGGAAAAACTCAAGAAGGGCAGCCCCGTGCACGTCGAAGGGCGCCTGCGCGGCGAGGAGTACACGGACAAGACCGGCCAGAAGCGCAAGGTGATGCGCGTCGTGGCCAACCGCGTGCAGTTCCTGGCCATGGCCGACAAGCCCGGCGAAGGCGATCAGGCCGAAGCCCCCGCCTCCCCCGAGGAGAGCGGCTCCAGGGCTGAAGGTTTGGACGAAGTGCCGTTTTAACGGCTATCTATTGAGAGGCAAATATGACCAACGAAAATCCCAATCCCAGTACCCCCCAGCAGGCGGCCCCCGCGCCGGCCGGCGGACCCGCCCGCGGCCCACAGGCCGGTCCCGGTCCCCGCAGGCCCTTCGGCAGGAGGCATTTCGCGCCCCGCCGCAAGGTCTGCCGCCTCTGCGCGGAGAAGATCCACACGATAGACTACAAGCAGTCCCAACTGCTCAAGACCTTCTGCACCGACACCGGCAAGATCCTGTCCCGCCGCATCACCGGCGCCTGCGCCAAGCACCAGCGCCAGATAACCAGGGCCATAAAAATCAACCGCAACCTGGCCATCATGCCCTACAAGGGCTGAACCGCCCGCACGGAGAAGAGCCATGAAAGTCATACTCAAGAAAGACATCGAGAAACTCGGCCGGATGGGCGACGTCAAGCAGGTGCGCGACGGCTACGCCCGCAACTACCTGGTCCCCCGCGGCCTGGTCGAAGAGGCCACCGAGAAGGTCGTCAGGTCCTGGAAGGCCGGTTCGGACAAGCGCGCCAAGCGCGTCTCCCAGGAGAACGAGGCGCTCAAAGCCCTCGCGACCCGCATTTCGTCGGTGACGCTGTCCTTTTCCAGGCCCGTCTCAGAGGACGGGGTCATGTACGGCTCCGTCGCCAAGAGCGACATCGTGAAAAGCCTCAAGGGCGCCGACGTAGAGGTTCATAAGGACCAGGTCCGCCTGCCGGCTTCCATAAAGGCCGTCGGCGAGACCGAGGTCGAGATCGCTCTCAAGCCCGAGATCGTCGCCAGGATCAAGATCACCGTCACGGCTCAGAACAAATAATACCCGCCCCGCCTCCGGGCGGGCGGTCCCACTGGGGGCTTCTATGTCCTTTAACAAGGTTTCTCCTCATTCCAATGAGGCGGAGATGGCCGTTTTGGGCGCCATGCTCATCGAGAAGGACTCGATCGAGACGGTCGCCGAGATAATCCAGGACAAGCATTTCTACTCCGACGCCAACCGGAAGATATTCCAGGCCGTCACCGAGCTTTACGGCCGCAGCCAGCCCGCCGACATGGTCACGGTCATGGAAGAGCTCAAGCGCCAGGGCCGCCTCGAAGAGGTCGGAGGCCAGAAGTACCTCTCGGACCTGATGGAGAAGGTTTCCACCCCGGCGCATACCGCGGCCTACGCGCAGATAATCAAGAAGAAAGCCATACTGCGCGACCTGATCCGCATCTCCACTTCCGTCATAGAGAAGTCCTACGCCAGCGAGGAGGAGGTCTCCGACATCCTCGACTTCGCGCAGGAGCGCGTCATCGACGTCTCGCAGAAGAGCACGGACCACGGCTTCGTCAAGGCCGACGCGCTGGTGCCCGAGGTGCAGGAGCGCATCGAGCGTTTTTACAGCGAGCACAAGTCCGTGACCGGCGTCCCGACGGGCCTGGCCAAGCTCGACGAGATGACCGGCGGCCTGCAGAAGGGCGACCTGATCATACTCGGCGCCCGCCCCAGCCAGGGCAAGACCGCGCTCGCCCTGAATATCGTCTACAACGCCGCCGTGGATAACAGGATCCCCACGGCCGTGTTCTCGCTCGAAATGGGCCGCCACTCGATTATGGAGCGCATGGTCTGCGCCAGCGCCCGCGCCAACCTCAGCATGGTCCGCAAGGGCGTCTTCAAGCGCGAGGTCTGGACCGACCTGACCCGCGCGCTCTCCGCCATCTCCGCCTCGCCGGTCTGGATAGACGACACCCCAGGCATGGACATCATGGATCTGCGCACCCGCACGCGCAAGCTGCAGTCCCAGCTGATGTCCCAGAACAAGGAGCTCGGCCTGGTCGTCATAGACTACCTGCAACTGCTGCGCGGCCGCGGCCGCCAGGAGAGCCGCCAGCAGGAGGTCTCCGAGATCTCCCGCATGCTCAAGGACCTGGCGCGCAGCCTCAATGTCCCCGTGCTGGCGCTCTCCCAGCTCAACCGCCGCAACGAGGCCAGCGGCCGCACCGACAATAAGCCACAGCTTTCCGACCTGCGCGAGTCGGGCTCGCTGGAACAGGACGCCGACGTAGTGGGGCTTATACACCGCGAGCACTATTACACCAAGGACGAGGCTGTGCGCAACAAGGCCGAGCTGATACTGGCCAAGCAGCGCAACGGCCCCGTCGGCGACATAGAGCTCAATTACTTCCCGGAGTGCACCCGCTTCGACAACCCCGCGCTGCCCGGCACCGAACCCATAGCCGAGGAAGTCGCGCTCTGAGCCTCGCGCGTATGCCCGACAGGCAGCTCTACAGGCCCACCCGGGCCGAGATAAGCCTACCGGCGCTTAAGCGCAACCTGGAGCGCGTCGCGGCCTTCGCCGGCCCGGCGCGCGTTCTTTTCGTGGTCAAGGCCGACGCCTACGGGCACGGCGCAGTGCCGCTGGCGCTCTACTGCCAGGAGAACAGGCTCTGCCATTCCTTCGGGGTGGCCTGCCTGGAGGAGGGGCTGGAACTGCGCGCCGCCGGGGTTAAGCTGCCGCTGCTGGTCCTGGGCAGCCTCTACCCCTTCAACAGTTTCATGGAGGCCATCAAGCACGACCTGACGGTCACCATCTCCAGCATGGACGCCGCGCGCCAGATGCTGGAGGCCGCGCGGCTGGCCGGGAAAAAAGCCGCCTGTCACATCGAGGTGGAGACCGGGATGAACCGCATCGGCGCGCGCCGCCCTTCGGCGGTGAGGATATTCCAGGAACTGTCCGGTCAGGCCGATGTCTTTGTAGAGGGAGTCTATACCCATCTTTCCAGCGCCGACACCGACCCGGAATATACCATCCAGCAGCTCGCTTATTTCCGCGAAACACTGGCCGAGCTGGGCCGCACAGGCGTCCGCGGCCTAGTCCGCCACGCGGCCAATTCCTACGCCGCCGTCCACGTGCCGGACAGCCGGTGGGATATGGTCCGCGCCGGCATCGCCGTTTACGGCTGCATGGACGGCTTCGAACCGGCGCTCTCGCTCAAAAGCCGGATAGTCTTTATAAAGAACATCAGGGAGGGCGCGTCCGTCAGCTATAACCGGTCGTTCCGCGCGCCGTCGCCGATGAAGATCGCCACCGTCCCGCTGGGCTACGGCGACGGTTACCTGCGCGCGCTGTCCGGCAAGGCCGAGATGCTGGTCGGCGGGCGGCGCTGCCGGGTCCTGGGCAATGTCAACATGGACATGGTCATGCTGGACGTGACCGCCGTGGAGAGGGTCTCCGTCGGGGACGAGGTCGTGGCGATAGGGCGCCAAGGGGCCGAGACCGTTACCGCGGAGGGCCTGGCCGAACTCGCCGGCACCATCCCCTACGAGATAACGACCCTGCTGACCCGCCGGGTGCCGAGGGCCCACGCCTGATATGAACTATCCCGTCTGCTCCAGGGTCGGAGGCCAGGTGATCGGTATCGCCGGCGAGCTCGGGGCCGCCGCCCTGATGCTCAAATCCACGGTCTTCTGGGCCTTTAAGTCCAGGCTAGAGGTGAAGGAGACGATGAAGCAGTCGGTCAAGATCGGCGTGGATTCGCTCGGCGTGACCGCCCTGACCAGCTTCTTCACCGGCATGGTGCTGGCGCTGCAGACGGGGGCCACCTCCAAGAACCTTTTCAACGAGCCCCTCTATATAGGCACGCTGGTCTCCTTCTCGATGGTGAAGGAACTGGGGCCGGTGCTTACCTCCATAGTCGTGGCCGGCCGCGCCGGCGCCGTGGTCACCGCCGAGATAGGCACCATGCGCGTGACCGATCAGATAGACGCGCTCTACACGCTGGGCACCCACCCCGCCCGCTACCTGCTGGTACCGCGCTATATCGCCTTCCTGGTCACGCTGCCGCTGCTGGTGGTGCTGGCCAACTTCATCGGCACCATAGGCGGCTTCATCGTCGCCACCACCCGCCTGCAGGTGCCCAGCACGGTGTACTGGAACGACATCTTTACGTTCATGGATATCAACGACTTCATGCACGGCTTCATCAAGACCTTCGCCTTCGCCTTCATGATCGCCACCGTTTCCTGCCACAAGGGCATGACGACGCGCGGCGGCGCCGAGGGCGTGGGCAAGTCCACCACCGAGGCCGTAGTGACCAGCATGGTGCTGGTGATGGTCATCGACTATTTCATAAGCGCCGTCCTGGTGGCCATCGGCATATGATAGAGATAAAGAACCTCGCCAAAAACTTCCCGGGCCGCGACGTGCTGCGCGACCTCTCCTGCCGCATAGAGGACAACGACACTTTCAGCGTCATCGGGCCCTCGGGCACGGGCAAGAGCACTTTCATAAAGTGCATCATGCGCCTGCTCAAGCCCGACTCCGGCCGGATACTGGTGGACGGTTCGGACATCGCCGCGCTCGACGACGAGTTCGAGATAGCGCGCATCAGGCGCAATTTCGGCTACCTGTTCCAGGAGGGGGCGCTCTTCGACTCGCTGACCGTTTTCGAGAACGTCAGCTTCGGCCTGCGCTACCTGACCGACATACCCCGCGAGGACTATCCGCGCATAGTCGCCGACAAGCTGGCGCTGGTGGGGCTGGAGAAGGTGGAGCATCTCAAGCCCGCCGAGCTCTCGGTGGGCATGAAGAAGCGCGTGGCCCTGGCCCGCGCCGTGGCCGCCGGCCCCAGGTGCATACTTTACGACGAGCCTACCACGGGCCTGGACCCGGTCACCACCGAGATGGTCACCGACCTCATCGTGTCCGCCAGCGAAAAGCTCAAGGTGACCTCCATCCTGGTCACGCACGACGTCAACCTGGCGCTGCGCATCTCCACGCAGGTCGCCATGCTCGACAAGGGCGTTTTCGCGGCGGTGGAGCCGCCGGACCGCTTCGTAAAGTCGGAGAGCCCCGCCATAAAAGAGTTCCTGAAGATTTCCAACGCGGGCCATAACGGCTGCGGGGACCACGGGGACCGCCCGGGGCACGGCGGCCATCCGGACCGGGGCGGGCGCCACTGAGGGCCCCGAATATATTAAAATGAACGTTTGACTATGAACGACGAGAGTAAAGTAGGCCTGTTCGTGATGGCCGGCTTGGCCCTTCTGGCCACGGCTATTTTCCTGCTGGGCGATTATTCGTTCAAGACCTTTTACCCGGTATACGCCGAGTTCGCCGACGTCTCCGGCCTGCCGGACAAGTCGGTGGTTAAGCTGTCCGGCGTGGAGATAGGCCGCGTCAAGGAGATACGCATAAAAGGCGACAAAGTCGTCGTCAGGCTCTCCGTGAGCGACGGGGTCAGGATCTACCGCGACGCCAAGTTCAAGGTGGGGTCCACCAGCGTCATCGGCAGCAAATACATGCAGATAGACCAGGGCACTCCCGCCGCCGGTATTATCGGGTCCGGCGATACGGTGAAGGGCGACGACGCTCTGCCTCTGGACCGGGCGCTGTCGGCGGCCATCTCGGACCTGCAGTGCCTCATAAAGGAGATGCGCGGCGACGGCTCGCTTTCCAGGAACCTCGGGCAGACCGTGGCCAACCTGCGAGACCTGACCGCCAATCTCAATTCGCTGGTCTCCAACGCCAGGCCGGACGCCGAAAAATTCATGGGGAACCTCGACAGCGTCAGCGCGCGGCTGGACAGGCTGCTCGCCCAGGGCGAGGAGCTGCTGGGCAGCGTCAACAGGGGCGAGGGCACCGTGGGCGCGCTGATGAAGGACGAGGGGATGAAGAAGGACGTGAGCGACGCGGTCGTCAACCTGCGCGACGCAACGGCCTCGGTCAAGGACGTGCTCGGCCGCATCACCGGTTTCAGGATGTACTGGCACTGGAAATGGAAATACGACCCGGTCTTCGAAGGCTCGCATAACGATCTGGGCCTGCGCATCTACCCGCGCGCGGGACGCTACTACTATGTCGGCGCGGCCAACGTGGTGAATACCAAGGACGGGAACAGGGGCGGCGCGGACTACGAAAAGATCAACACGGTGGACGCGCTGCTGGGCTGGGAACTGGGCCGCGCCGAATTGTACGCCGGCGCGCTGCGCGGCACCGGCGGCGCCGGAGCCCGCTACAAGGTCATGGGCCTGGGTAAATCCGGGGGCGTGGAGGCCTACGCCGAAGGTTCCGAGTTCGCGCGCAACCGCGCCATAAGCGGCCGGTTCTTCAATAAGCCGCGCTTCGACGCCGGCGTGGACCTGCGGTTCAACAAGAATTTCTCGGCCGGCGTGGCCGTGACGGACATGGCCGAGGTCGGCCGCGTCAACTACCACACGCGCATACTTTTCGAGGACGAGGATATCTCTTATCTCTTCGGCCTCATCTCCGTGGGCGGTACCGGCGCCAAGGGCCGCTAGCATGCCTAAGCTCAAAACGGTTTATATCTGCCAGCAGTGCGGGGCCGGCAGCCCCAAGTGGCTGGGCCAGTGCCCGGCCTGCGAAGCGTGGAATTCGCTGGTCGAGGAAGCCCAGGAGATAATCTCCAAAGCCGCCGCCAGGAGCCGCGGCCTGACCGAATTCTCCTCCGAACCCGTAAAACTCTCGCAGGCGGCCGCCGCGGCCGACAAGCACACGCCGACCGGCGTGGGCGAGCTCGACCGTGTGCTCGGCGGCGGCATACTGTCCGGCCAGGTCATACTGCTGGCCGGCCCTCCCGGTATAGGCAAAAGCACCCTGCTGCTGCAGGCCGCCGCCGCGGCCCGGGCCTCGCTCGGTTCCAAACCGCTTCTCTACGTTTCCGGCGAGGAGTCGTTGGGCCAGGTAAGCGGCCGCGCCGCGCGCCTGGGCGTCAAGTCCGATTCCATCTACCTGCTTTCGGAGACCAACCTGGCCCGCGTCCTAGAGGCCTTCGCCAGGGTGAAGCCGGCCCTGCTCGTAGTGGACTCCATACAGACGGTCTACCATCCGGATTTCGCCGGCTCGGCCGGTACCGTGGGACAGATACGCGAATGCGCCGGCGAGCTGCTGCGCGCGGCCAAGACGGCCGGAGTGCCGCTGTTCATCCTGGGCCACGTGACCAAGGAAGGCTCGCTGGCCGGCCCCAAGGTGCTCGAACATATCGTCGACACCGTCCTCTATTTCGATTCCGAGCGCGACCATGTCTACCGCATACTGCGCGCCCATAAGAACCGCTTCGGCCCCGTAGACGAGATCGGCATCTTCGAGATGACGGAAAAAGGCCTCGACGGCGTACCGGACGCGGGCCGGGCGCTGGCCGGAGATGAGCGCGAGGCACCCTGCGCGGGCCGCGCCTTCACCATGGTCTTCGAGGGCTCGCGCCCGCTGCTGCTGGAAGTGCAGGCGCTGGCGGCGCGCAGTTACTACCCCTATCCCCGCCGGGCCGCGACCGGCATGGACCTCAACCGGGTGCAGATGCTCATAGCCGCGCTCGAGAAGCGCGCCGGCCTGCGCCTCGACGACCAGGACGTCTTCGCCAGCGTGCAGGGCGGCATCAAGGTCAAGGACCCAGTGATAGACCTGGCTTTCTGCGCCGCGCTGATAAGCTCGGCCCTGGACATACCGCTGCGCCCCGACGAGGCCTTCCTCGGCGAGGTCGGGATACTCGCCCAGACCTACCCGGCCCCGCTGCTGGCCAGGAGGCTGACCGAGGCCGCGCGCCTGGGCTTCAGGCGCGCGTACGTGCCCCCTTTCAAGGGCGAAAAGCCCAAAGTGAAGGACCTCGAGATAATTTCAGTGCCCGACGCCTCCGCCCTCAAGGCGGCGCTGGAAAAGGCGTCGGCCCCATCCAAAGGAGACAAGAAATGATGATCTGGATATTCCGCGCGGTGGCCCTGCTGGGCACGCCGGTGCTCACCTACTTTCAGATATCCCGCGACATTAAGGGGATACTGTTCGGCGTGGCCGCGGGCCTGCTGATAATAGCCGTCGAGTACGTGCTGGAGAATACCAGCCTGTTCACGCTGATAGTCGGCGTCATAGGCGCCGCCGGCGGCCTTATAATTGCCAAGCTGCTCGACTATGCCGTCTTCCAGATGGACAACGACCAGCTTACCAGCGTCTGGGTCAAGGCCGCCCCCGTCGCCCGCTACGCGCTGGCGCTGCTGGGCATGATAATCAGCATCAAGAAGATTCCAGAACTCGACGAGCTCGACAAGAACATCATCACCGCCGGCCGCAAGCAGGGCCGCGGCATGAAACTGCTCGACATCAGCGCCATAGTGGACGGCCGCATCATGGACATCTGCGAGACGCGGTTCATCTCGGGTTCCGTGGCGGCGCCGAGGTTCGTGGTGCAGGAACTGCACTCTCTCAGCGAGTCCAAGGACCCGATAAAAAGGGCCAAGGGCCGCCGCGGACTGGACATACTGGCCCGCCTGCAGGAATCCAAGGACGTGCCGTTCCGCGTGATAGACCGCGAAGTGAAAGAAGTTTCGGACGTGACCATGAAGTTGGCCCGCGTAGCCTCGGAACTGGGCGCCAGCATCATAACCACCGACTTCAACGTCAACAAGATCGCCTCCCTGGAGAACGTCACGGTCCTCAACATCAACGACCTGTCCCTGGCCCTCAAGCCCGTGGTGCTGCCCGGCGAGGACATGCAGATCTTCGTCATGAAGGAAGGCAAGGAGAAGGAGCAGGGCGTCGGTTACCTGGACGACGGCACGATGGTCGTGGTCGAGGACGGCCGCGGCGAGATCGGCAAGAAGGTCGAGGTCGCCGTGCAGTCCATACTCCAGACCTCCCAGGGCCGCATAATTTTCACCCGCATAAAACCCGGGAAGCCCCGCCAGGAGCAGCAGGAGGAGTAAGGTGCCCCGCAAGCCCGCCCTGCCTTCGCCCAGGGCCGCGGTCATACTGGCCGGCGGACGCGGCGAGCGCATGGGCGGGGAAAAGCAGTTCCTGGACCTGGGCGGCAAGCCGCTGCTGCTCTGGAGCGTGGAAACCTTCCTGGCCAGCGGACTCTTCGAAGAGACGGTTCTGGTCCTCTCTCCCGAAAGGATAAAGAGCCACGGCGCGCGCTTTCTTGACATGGGGCTGAAGCTGGCGCCCGCCGGGGCCACCCGCATGGAGTCGCTCAGGAGCGGCCTGGCCGCGGTCCAGCCCGGCGCTGCCCTTGTGGCGGTGCACGACGGCGCCAGGCCTCTGGTCACCGCCGGGCTCATAAAGGACTGCCTGGCCGCGGCCGCGGAGCACGGCGCCTCGGTGCCGGCCGTGCCGCTCAAGGATACGGTCAAGCGTTCGGACCCGGAAGGGGCTTTTGTCGCGGCCACGCTGCCGCGCGCGGAACTGTCCGCCGTGCAGACTCCCCAGTGCTACCGGCGCGACGCGCTGGACGCGCTGCTGAAGGCCGCGGACGGCGGCGATTACACGGACGAGTCGCAGCTCCTGGAGCGCGCCGGCCTGCCGGTGAAGCTTGTGAAGTCGGACTATTCTAATATCAAGGTCACCACCCCGGAAGACCTGCTTATAGCGGAGGCCCTCATGAAAGCCAAGACGCCGGTGAAGAAAGAAAAGAGTGTGCGCTTCGGTTTCGGTTACGACATACACCGCATGGCCGAGGGGCGGCCGATGATACTCTGCGGCATGAGGGTTCCGCACACGAAAGGGCTGCTGGGCCATTCCGACGGCGACGTGGTGCTGCACGCGGTCTGCGACGCCGCGCTGGGCGCCGTCGCGGCCGGCGAGATAGGCATTTTCTTCCCGCCCACCGACCTTACCATCATGGGGATCTCCAGCGTGGCCATAGCCGAGAGGACGCTGGAAGTCCTCGGGAAGCGCGGCGTCAGGATACAGCAGATAGACGCCACCATAGTGGCGGAGGAGCCCAAGCTCAGCCCCCATTACGACGAGATGCGCAAGTCCCTGGCCAGGGTCTTCGGCATGGCGCTCGTGGACGTGAGCGTCAAGGCCAAGAGCCGCGAAGGGCTGGGCGACATAGGCAAGGGCGAGGCCATCGCCTGCTACGCCGTGGTCAGCGTCCTGGCCTGAGGTCCCGATGCTGTCGCCGCGAACCAGCCTCTTTGTTTTCTCCCCGGTCCTGGCCGCCTGCCTGGCGGCCTGCGCGCAGCCGCGCGAGGCCGGGGAGGGCGCGCCCCGGGCGGACCTGGCCGTGACGGTGGAGACCCGGGAGTACGACGTGACGCCGGCCCACGACCAGGAGCGCGAGGACGCTTTTATGGCCGTGCTGGCCGCCGCCGGCGACCAGGCCGCGCATGGCGCGGGCGCGGACACCGGTTTCAATTACACGCTTAAGCCGGCGGGAGCGATCTACCCCTTCTCCAAGGTGGAGATAGGCTGCCGCGTGCGCGGCCGCCACGCCGCCGGCCTCGGCAGGCAGGCCTGCCTGGAATTTTTCTCAGTGCTGGACGCCAGACTTAAAAAGAAGGGCCTTAAATGAGGATCTACAACACGCTCACCCGCCGGAAAGAGGAATTCAGGCCGATAAAGGAGGGGGAGGCCGGCATCTACACCTGCGGGCCCACGGTCTACAATTACGCCCATATCGGGAACATGCGCACCTTCATCACCGAGGACCTGCAGGTGCGCGCCATGCGCTTCCTGGGCTGGAAGGTCAGGCGCGTCATGAACATCACCGACGTGGGGCATCTCGTATCCGACGCCGATACCGGCGAGGACAAGATGGAGGTCGGCGCCCGCCGCGAGGGCAAGAGCGCCTGGGATATCGCGAAGTTCTATACCGAGGAGTTCTTCAGGGATTTCAAGGCGCTCAACTGCGCCGACCCCGACGTTATGTGCCGGGCCACCGACTACATCAAAGAGATGATCGATCTCGGCCTGACGCTGGAGAAAAAAGGCTACACCTACGTAATCCCCGGCGACGGCGTCTATTTCGACACACAGAAGCTGCCCGACTATGGCAAGCTGGCCGGGAAAAGCCATATCGAGGGCATACAGGAGGGCGCGCGCATAGAGGCCAACGCGTGCAAGCGCAGCCCCACCGATTTCGCAGTCTGGAAGTTCTCGGCCCCGGAAGAAAAGCGCCAGATGGAGTGGGACTCCCCTTGGGGTAAAGGTTTCCCCGGCTGGCACATGGAGTGCTCGGCCATGGCGATGAAGCACCTGGGCGACACCATCGATATGCACTGGGGCGGCGAGGACCATGTCGCCATCCACCACACCAACGAGATAGCCCAGAGCGAGGCCGCCACCGGCAAGCCCTTCGCCAATTACTGGCTGCACGCGCGCTTCCTGGTCACCGGCGACATGGGCAAGATGTCCAAGTCGTCCGGCGAGTTCCTCACCACTTCCCTGCTCCCGAAGAAAGGCTACGACCCGCTGGCCTACCGATACTACTGCCTGCAGACCCATTACCGCAAGGAGCTGGAGTTCACCTGGGAGGGACTCGACGCCGCCACCAAGGGGCTGGAGCGCCTGCGCGAAGCCGCTAGGCGACTGGCCGCCGAAGGGGACGCCAGGCGGCAGGGTGTCCCCTCGTCTTCAGCCGTAAAATATCTCGGCGATTTCAAGGCGGCCCTCGAGGACGATCTCAATATCCCGCAGGCCCTGGCCTGCGCCTGGGAGGCCGCGCGCGACGAAGCCGTGCCGGCCGCCGAAAGGCTGGCTTTCCTTAAAGAGGCCGACAAGGTGCTGGCACTGGACCTCTTCGCCGCGCCCAAAGCCGAGGCGGACCTGGAGCCCGAGCTGATGGCGCTGGTGGAAGCGCGCGCCGCCGCCCGCAAGGCGAAGGATTTCAAACGCTCGGACGAGCTCCGGGCCGAACTGGCGGACAAAGGCGTGCTGGTGGAAGACACCTCCGCCGGCCAGAAATGGAAGCGCAAGGCCGGAGCATTTTCTAATCCAAGAATGAGCCTGAAATCATCCGACGGTGCTCCGTCGT
>CAZVWK010000064.1:0-12551 GCA_964631475.1 uncultured Elusimicrobiaceae bacterium
CGGCCGGCGGCCTGGCCGTGGCCCCTCCGCCGGGAGCGGCGGCCGGAGGCTCGGCCTCGGGCCGGCGGCGCACCACGGGCGGCAGCTGGACGCGGAAAACGTACTCCACCATCTGGTCGCGCACGCGCGCCAGCATCCGCTCGAACATCGAGTAGGATTCCTTCTGGTACTCTATCAGCGGGTCCTTCTGGCCGTAGGCGCGCAGGCCGACGCCCTTCTTGAGGTGGTCGAGCTCGTAGAGGTGGTTCTTCCAGATATGGTCGATTATCTGCAACAGCAGGACGCGCTGCAGCTCGGCGAAATCCACGCCGCGCTCCCTGAACTCCTCCGTGCGGCGCTCATAGGCCTTGCCGGCCTCCTCCGCCAGGTACTCCGCCAGCCCCGCGCCGCCCAGGCGCTGCAGCTGGTCCTCGGTGAGGTCTGAGGCGAAACCGAAGGTCTTGCGCAGGAAGGCGTTGAGGCTCTCCATGTCCCAGAGCTGGACGTGCCTGTCGGCCGGGGCGAAGGTCGCGCACTGCTCCTCCACGCTCTCGCGTACCATGCTCTGTACCCGGCCGGCCACCTCGCCGCCGTCGAGAACGATGTTGCGCAGCTCGTAGACGGCCATGCGCTGCTTGTTCATCACGTTGTCGTAGTCGAGCAGCTGTTTGCGGGCGTCGAAGTTCATGCCCTCCACGCGGCGCTGCGCGCCCTCTATCTGGCGCGTGACCAGGTCGGACTCGATGACCTCCCCCTCCTCCATGCCCAGCTTCTCCATCACGTAGGAGATGCGGTCGGAGCCGAAGAGGCGCATCAGCTCGTCCTCGAGAGAGACGTAGAACACCGAGCCGCCCGGGTCGCCCTGGCGCGCGCAGCGGCCGCGCAGCTGGTTGTCTATGCGGCGGCTCTCGTGGCGCTCCGAGCCTATCACATGCAGGCCGCCCAGCCCGCGCACGTGCGCCTGCTCGGCGTCGTCGGGCGGGGCGCCGCCCAGGATGATGTCCGTGCCGCGACCGGCCATGTTGGTGGCTATCGTCACCTGGCCCTTGCGGCCGGCCTGCGCGATTATCTGCGCCTCCATCTCGTGGTACTTGGCGTTGAGCACCTGGTGCGGTATGCCCTTGGCGCGCAGCATGGCGGAGAGCTTCTCGGAGCGGTCAATGGAGCGCGTGCCGACCAGCATCGGCTGGCCCTCTTTCCAGCGGCGCTCTATCTCGGCGACGATGGCGTTGTTCTTCTCGCGCTCCGTGCGGTAGATCTGGTCGGCCCAGTCCTTGCGTGACAGGGGCCGGTTCGGCGGAATCTCGACGCAGTCCAGCTTGTAGATCTCCCAGAACTCGCCGGACTCCGTCATCGCGGTGCCGGTCATGCCCGAGAGCTTGGAGTAGAGCTTGAAGTAGTTCTGGAAGGTGATCGTCGCCAGCGTCTGGTTCTCTTCCTTGATGCGCAGGTTCTCCTTGGCCTCGATGGCCTGGTGCAGGCCGTCGGACCAGCGGCGGCCCGGCATCAGGCGGCCAGTGAACTCGTCGACGATGACGATCTCGCCGTCCTTGACCACGTACTCGTCGTCCTTCTTGAACAGGTGGTAGGCGCGCAGGCCCTGCGTCAGGTGATGCGCCCACTCGGCGCCGACGTCGTCGTAGATATTGCCGACGTCGAGGATTTTCTCGGCCTTGCGCACGCCCTCCTCGGTTATCGTTACGGTGTGGCTCTTCTCGTCCACGATGGCGTCGTAGCCCTTGCCCAGGTCGGTGCCGTCGCGCTTGGCCTCGATCTCCTCCTTGTCGGTGATGAAGCGGACGTTGAGCAGCGGCACGACGCGATTGACTATATAGTATTTGTCGGTGGATTCCTCGGCCGGGCCGGAGATGATCAGCGGCGTGCGGGCCTCGTCGATCAGGATGGAGTCCACTTCGTCGACGATGGCGTAATGCCGGTCGCGCATGACGCGCTCGGTCTTCTCCATCACCATATTGTCGCGCAGGTAGTCGAAGCCTATCTCGTTGTTGGTGACGTAGGTGATGTCGCAGCCGTACATCTGCCTGCGCTCCTCGTTGCGCATGTCGTGCTGTATGAAGCCGACGGTGAGGCCCAGGAACTCGTGCACCGGCCCCATCCAGAAGCGGTCGCGGCGGGCCAGGTAGTCGTTGACGGTCACCACGTGGACGCCCTTGCCGGTCAGCGCGTTGAGGTAGGACGGCAGCGTGGCGACCAGCGTTTTACCCTCGCCGGTGCGCATTTCGGCGATCTTGCCCTGGTGCAGGATTATGCCGCCGACCAGCTGCACGTCGTAGTGGCGCATCTTGAGCACGCGCCGGGCGGCTTCGCGGACCGTGGCGAAGGCCTCGGGCAGTATGGAGTCGACGCTCTCGCCCCCGGCGAGCCGCTCCCTGAACTCGGCGGTCCTGGCCTTGAGCTGCTCGTCGGAGAGCTTCGCCGTCCCCTCCTCGAGCGCGTTGATCTTTTCCACTACGGGATAGACCAGCTTGAGCGCGCGTTCGCTCTTTGTGCCGAAAAGGGACTCCACGAGTTTTGTAATCATATAGAATCATTAAACAAAATTCCCGCCGCCCCGTGGAAGCGGTTATACCGGATGGAGACCTCAGGAGCCGCGCGGCAGGAGCCGCGTCAAAACTGTTGCGGCGCGGACAGGCGCCGCAGTCCCTCGTAGAGGGCCACTCCCGCGGCGGTGGAGAGGTTTATCGAGCGCATGCGGGGCGCGCTCATGGGGATGCGGTACAGCCGGTCGGCGTACCGTTCGTAATACTCGAGCGGGAGGCCGGCCGTCTCGCTGCCGAAGACGAGGCAGGAATCCTCGCGGTAAGGCGCCTCCCAGATGGTCTTCCGTCCGCGCGTGGAAAAGAAGAGCAGCGAAGGGTCCGGTCCCAGCGTCGCCAGGAAGTCCTCGAAAGCCGGGAAGACCGAATATTTCAGGTCCGGCCAGTAATCCAGTCCCGAACGGCGTATCTCTTTGGAATCTATCTTGAACCCCAGTTTGCCGGCGAAGACCAGCTCCGTGCCGGTGGCCACGCAGGTGCGGCCGATATTGCCGGCGTTCCAGGGGATGTCGGGATTGACCAGGACTATCTTCATCAGCGCAGCAGGAAATAGATGCCGGCCAGCAGGCGCTCCGCCTCTATGGGCTTGCGCAGTATGGAGACCCGGTCTAGGGTCAGGTCCACGTCCAGGTCGCCGAGAGTGCCGGTCACGAAGAGGACGGGGACCGGGATCTTGGGCAACTGGCGTATGCTCTGGAAGACGCGCTTGCCGCCTCCCCCTAGCATGTCCCAGTCGAGTATAAGCAGGTCCGGCTTCCAGTTCTGGCAGGCGCCGGTGCCCATGAGGCCGTCCTCGGCGGTCTTGACCTCGAAGCCGTTGTCGTCGAGCACCATCTCGTAGAACGTCCTCATGCTGGGATCGTCGTCCACGGTGAGTATTTTTTTCTTTTCCATAGGGGCCTTCCAGTCTCAGCCCAGCCTGAAAGAATCGGCGAACTCCCGGTGCCACAATTCCAGCATCATGGCGGCCCAGAGCCGGTAGCCGTTGTCGCGCCGGCCGGTCTGGTGGTCGTCCCAGAGGCGGCGCAGTTCCTCCGGCCTGAAGTAGCCCCGGCCCAGCGCCTTTTCGGAAAGGCAGGTCTCCGCCCATAAGCCCCTCATCTCCCCGCGAAACCACTGCCCCAGCGGTATACCGAAGCCCATCTTGCCGCGGCGGTAGATGTCCGGCGGCAGCATGTCGCGGAAAGACTCGCGCAGTATCCACTTGGTGCCGCGGAAGCCCTTGATCTTCAGCCGGCCGGAGAGACGGAAGGCAAGTTCGACCACCTTGTGGTCGAGGAAAGGGGACCGGGCCTCCAGAGAATTCGCCATCGAGGCGATGTCCATCTTGGTCATCAGGCATTCGGGCAGGTAGGAATGGTAGTCGGCGTAGATGATGCGGTTGAGAATGTCCTCGCCCCCGGTCTTTTCGAAAAGGCCGGCCATGTAGCGCTCCGCGTAGTCCAGGCCGCCGCCGCAGGCGTTGCGGAAGGCGGGCGAAAGCAGCGCGTTCTTTTCGGGGGTCTTGAAGAAAGAGACGGTGGCCAGGTAGGTGGACGGCAGGGTGCCGCCCAGCGTGGCCTGCAGGAACTTGCGCGCGCGCCAGATCGTATTGTACGGCGCGCCGCCGCCGCGGTCGGGCAGCAGCTCGGCCAGCCCCAGGCCGGCCCTCTTAAGCGGCGCGGGCAGCCGGCTGAAAGGCCAGGCGGCCTTCATGGCCGAATAGCGCATGTAGCCGCCGAAAGCCTCGTCGCCGCCGTCGCCGTTGAGCGCCACGGTGACGGCCCTGCGCGTCTCGCGCGAGACGAAATAGGAAGGCAGCGCGCTGGAGTCGGCGTAGGGCTCGCCGTAACGCCTCACCAGCGTGGGCAGGACCGAGGCCATGTCGGCCTCCACGGTGAACTCGGTGTGCTCCGTGCCGTACATCTTCGCCGCCTGCCTGGCGTAAGCGAGCTCGGAAAAGGCCTCCTCTTTGAAACCGATGGCGAAAGTCTTTACCGGTTTCTCCGAGGCGCGCGCCATGAGCGCCACTACTATGGAAGAGTCTATGCCGCCCGACAGGAAAGCGCCGAGCGGCACTTCCGAGACGAGGCGCAGCCGCGTTGCCTCGGACAGTTCATGGCGGACCATGTCCTTTATCTCGCCGAGCGGCAGGTAGTCCAGTTTCTCCTTGCCCAGCGGCAGGTCCCAGTATTTCGAAATTTCGGCCTTGCCGCCCTGCAGCGTCATAATCGAGGCGGGCTCCAGTTTGCGCACGCCCCTGTAGATGGTCATCGGGCTCGGTATGTACTGCAGCGTCAGGAAGGCGTCGACAGCCAGCGGCTCCACTTCGCGCGAGACGCCGCGGGCCGCGGCCAGCGGGGCCAGTTCCGAGGCGAAGGCGATGAAATCGCGGCCCTGCGCGTAGAACAGCGGCTTCTTGCCCATGCGGTCGCGCGCCAGGACCAGCCTCTTGCGCCTGGCGTCCCAGATCGCTATGGCGAACATGCCGCGCAGGTATTTTGGGAAATCGGCGCCTTTCTCCTCGTAGAGGTGGATTATCGTCTCGGTGTCAGAGCGGGTGCGGAACTTATGTCCCTTCGCCAGGAGGTCCGCCCGCAGTTCCCCGAAATTGTAGATCTCCCCGTTGAAGACTATCCACGCGGAGCCGTCCTCGTTGGAGATGGGCTGATGGCCGGTGTCGAGGTCGATGATGGAGAGCCGGCGCATCGCCAGGCCGACATTGTCCCGGACGAAATAGCCTTCGTCGTCGGGGCCGCGATGCGCGAGGCCGTCGTTCATGGCCTTGAGCTCCGCGCGCGTCACCGGCTCCAGGGAACCGAAATTATATCTGCCGCATATTCCGCACATACCGTGTCCTCAGGCGGACGGCTCTCCGCCAGCGTATATCTCCAGCAGATCTTCGGTCACCCTGGCCATGGAGTAGCGCGAGACCGCCACCTCTCTCGACTTCTCGCCCATCTTAACGGCCAGCGAAGGCTCGGCGATGAACCTGGACATCCGCTCTTTGAGCTCCTGCCTGCTGAAAGGGTCGAAAAGGAAGCCGTTCTCGCCATCGGCCACGGCCTCGCGCGCGCCGCCCACGCGGCTGGCGAGGACAGCCAGGCCGGACGACATGGCCTCGAGCATGGAATTGGAAAGCCCCTCCGATTCCGAGGGCAGTATGAAGACGTCCGCCGCGCGGTAATATGGAAGAAGCTCGTCGCGGCGGCCTTCCAGCGTGACGGCGTCCTCCAGGCCGGCGGCCTTCACCTCCCGCCTTATGGCGGCCTCTTCCGGTCCCGCGCCCACTATCAGCAGCCGCATGGCCGGGCGGTCGCGCCGCTCGGAGAAAATCTCGGCCACGGCCTCGACGAATTCGCGCACGCGCTTTTCGGGCGACAGCCTGCCCACGAAAAGAAAAGTGACCAGCCCCTCCGTTCCCAGGGTTTCCTTGGCCTTCACCTTCTCGGCGTAGAGCGGCGGCGTGTATTTCCCGGTGTCCACGCCGTTGCGGAACGGCACTAGGGGGGCGCGCCTGAACGCCGGTTCAGAGCGCAGCCAGTCGTAGACTTCCCTGTTCATGACCAGCAGCCGCGGCTTCGCCCAGGCGAAGAAGGCCAGCTTAAGCCGGCCGGCGAAAGTGCGGGAGGAAAGCGTCACTTCGTCCACGCCCTTGCCGCCGCCCAGCTTGACCAGCAGTCTCAGCCCCATCAGCCTGCAGGCCAGGGCGGCCGCCACGGCGGGGGAGGAGGCCAGGTGCACGTGCACCACCTGGTATTCCCGGGCGCGCAGGAGTATATGGAAAAAAGCCTTCACCATGAACCACGCCGAATCGGTCAGGCCGGACCCAAGGCGGGCGGCGCGCAGGACCCTGAAGCCGGAGGTCTCCTCGCAGGCCGGCGAGGAGTCGTCCAGGCGCCTCGTATACACGGTCACACTGACGCCTCGCGCGGCCAGCGAGCGCGAGAGCTCGAAAGCCTGCTTCTCCGAGCCTCCCAGGGCCGGGTAGAAGGTCTGGCTCAGCATCAGCACGGACGAAATTTCCGCCTTTTCAGCGCTCACCCGACCCCCCGTCCGCGGCGCCGCCGCCGTGCGGCCGTCCGCTCCGCTCGCCCCGGCCTGAAAAGTCGCGCCAGACGCCGCCCAGGGACTGCCCCATCCCGTAGAGGAAGACGAGACCGATCCCGGTCTGGAAGAAATAGGAAACTATGTGCATCCAGCCGGCGAAAGCGACACCGACGTTCATGTCCACGCCCCACCCGGTCATGACGCGGGCTACCGCGTACTCCACGTTGCCGAAATAACCCGGCACGCCGGGGACCGAGGCCGCCATAGCGCTGGTGAAGATCACGGCGACTCCGCGGGTGAAGTTAAGGACCGCCTCTATATTGAAGGCCCGCGCGGCGAAATAGATGCCGGATATGCTTAGCGTCCACTGGAAAAAGCCCAGCAGGATCACGATGACGGCGGAGCTGGGCCTGTGCAGGGCCTTCGCGCCCTGGGCGGCCTGGCGGAATACCCGCTCTATCCGGGGCAGCCGGCGGAAAAAGCGTCCCAACAGCCGGCTGCCGGCCACCTCTTCGGCGAAGGCCAGCGCGCCAACGGCGATCAGCACGCCGCCCAGCCCGGCCCAGAAGAAATGCGCGTACTGGGCCGCCGCGTCGCCCATCCCCCCCAGGGCGGCGGCCGCGAGGAAAAGGGCTATAAGAACCAGCAGGTCGAGGGCCCGCTCCACCACTATAGTGGATATTATGGTCCATATGGGCAGGCGGAAAAGATTGGCGGCGAAAGCGGCGCGGGCAAGCTCACCGAGCCTGAAAGGCAGGACATTGTTAAGCCCCAGCCCCACCGACTGCAGCCGGAAGCAGTCGTAAACGCCCGCGCGGGCCAGCGGGGCCAGCAGGATCTTCCATTTCAGGCCCCTTATAAAGAGGTCGGCCGCGACCGCTGCGCCCAGCGGGAATATCCAGCGCCAGTCGGCGCCGGAAAAGCTGCGCAGGAAAATCTCCCTGTCTACGTTCCTGAAAGCCAGGTAAAGGAAGCCCAGCGATACCGCCGCGCCGAGGGCTATCGATATGCGTTTTTTCATTTCGCGCCTTAAGGGGGCGCATCTATTATATATAAACACAGTCCCTCAGGTCCTACGCCGGGGTGGGCCCTAAAACCGGCGGCCCCTGGGCCCTGCGCCTTTAATGAAAGCCTCTTTTAAACGCTAGACTATGTGCATCAAGACAGCAGGAGGCAGTTCAAGATGAATAAAAAGGCCCTTTCAATCATACCCGCCGCGCTTCTGATGTGCGGCTCTTCGGTCCTCGGCGCGCAGGAGTTCCGCCTGGATTCCCTGACCGCGGCCGATATCGCGGCCATAGAGATCCCTGCCGCGGCCGCCGAAGTCCCCGGCGGGGACTTCGACAAGTCCCGCGCCAAGCCCGGCCCGCTCGCGCAGAAAGAGTGGACCGTCCTGGTCTTCATGAACGCCAAGAACGACCTCAGCGAGAGCAGCCTGCTGGGCCTGGTCGGCAAGTGGGCCGAGCGCGACATCAAGGAGATGAAGCAGGTCGGCACCACCGACAAGGTCAACATAGTGGTCGAGCACGGCAAGGCGGGCGAGGGCTCGCGCCGGCTGCTCATCAACAAGAAGGGCGGCTTCCTCTCCAGCGGCGAGACCAGGTACTCCGAGGACAAGAACTCCGACATGGGCGACTACCGCCGCGTCATCGACTTCGTGAAATGGGGCAAGCAGACCTTCCCCGCCAAAAAATACATGCTGGTGCTCTGGAACCACGGGCTCGGCTGGATAGACCCCAACCTGCAGCAGCACTCGGCCGGCACCGGCACCGACAACAAGGGCATCCTCTTCGACGACGACACCAAGAACTACGTCCGTACCCATCAGCTGGGCGAGATCCTGCGCCAGGCCGGCTACGTGGACATCCTGATGCAGAACGCCTGCCTCCAGCAGATGGCCGAAGTCCTCTACGAGATGAAGGACGGCGCGGGCCTCTTCGTCGGCTCCGAGGAGACCATGCTGGCCCAGGGCTTCGACTACGAGAAACTGCTCAACTTCATGAACGCGGACACGAACTTCACCAACGAGAAGTTCAGCGACTTCCTGATGAACTGGTACAAGGCCTTCTACGCCGGCGGCATGAGCATAGGCCCGCTGACGATGCCGCTGGACTCCATCCCGGCGCAGCTCTCCACCGTCCGCCCCGGCCCGCTCTCCGAGCTGCCGGCCCGGCTCGACGCCTTCACGGCGGCCGTGATGGCCAATAACGAGACCGAGGCCGTCCGCAAGGCCGTGGCCGAAGTCCTGCGCTTCACCAGCGTCGACCCCTCCGACAAGAAGAAGCTCTTCGCCTACTACGCCGACCTCTACGACTTCGCCGGCATAGTCGGCCGCAACGCCCGCTCGGCGGAGGCCCGCAGGGCCGCCGAGAGCCTGCAGGGCTTCATAAAGAGCGACCTGGTCATGCGCAATATCGGCATCAACGCCGACGCGGAGAACGGCTACGCCTACTCGCGGACCGGCGGCATCGCCATCAACATGACGCTCAAGGCGAAGACCGTGCCCCCGCAGCTGGCGGACATCCACGAGACCGACTATTCCACGCTGTCGCTGTCGCGCGACTCGCAGTGGGACGAGTTCCTCTCCTGGACCGACGGCGTCTGGCGCAACTGACGGCCGCCCCGCAAGAACCATCCCAAGCCCCGCCCCCCTCCCGGGCGGGGCTTTTCTTTGCCCCGGAAAGAATGTCTATAATATGAAAGGCGCCGCCGCGGCGCCCCAAGGAGGAAACGCGATGAAGGAAATTTTCATAGTAGACGGCGTGAGGACGGCCATCGGCAGCTTCGGGGGCTCGCTCGCCGATTTCAGCGCCGTGGAACTGGGGAAGACGGCGGCCAGGGCGCTCCTCGCTAGGACAGGGGCCCCTCCGGCCGAGATAGACGAGGTGCTGATGGGCTGCATCTACCAGGCCGGCCTCGGCCAGGGCGCGGCGCGGCAGATAGCCGTGGGCTCCGGCGTACCCGTGGAAAAGACCGCCGTGACGCTGAACATGCTCTGCGGCTCCGGCATGCGCGCCGTGGCCAACGCCGCCCAGAGCATCATCTGCGGCGACGCCGAGATGATAGTCGCCGGCGGCACCGAGAGCATGACCAACGCCCCCTACCTGCTCAGGAAAGCCCGGTACGGCTACAAGATGGGTCACGGCGAGCTGACGGACAGCATGATCGGCGACGGCCTCTGGGACGTTTTCAACAACTACCACATGGGCATGACCGCCGAGAACCTGGCCGCCAGATTCGGCCTCACCCGGGAGGAACAGGACAAGTTTGCGGCCTGGTCACAGAACAAGGCCGAGAAAGCCCTTAAGGAGAACCGTTTCGCCGACGAGATCGCGCCGGTGATGATACCGCAGCGCAAGGGCGATCCGGTAGCCTTCGACAGGGACGAATACCCCAAGGCCGGCGTGACCGTCGAAGGGCTGGCGAAGCTGAGGCCCGCCTTCAAGAATGACGGCTCGGTGACCGCCGGCAACGCCTCCGGCATAAACGACGGCGCGGCCGCGCTGCTGATCGCCTCCGGCGAGGCGGTGAAGAAGCATAACCTCAAGCCCATGGCGAAATTAGTCTCCTACGCCTGGGCCGGCGTGGACCCTTCCATAATGGGCATAGGCCCGGTAGAGGCGGTGCGCAAGGCCCTCAAGAAGGCCGGCTGGAAGCTGGAGGACGTCGGACTGATAGAGGCCAACGAAGCCTTCGCGGCCCAGGCCCTGTCGGTGGCGAAAGAACTCGGCTTCGACAACGGCATCGTCAACGTCAACGGCGGCGCCATAGCGCTGGGCCATCCCGTAGGCGCCTCCGGCGCGCGCATCATCGTCACCCTCCTGCACGAGATGAAAAAGCGCGGCGTTAAGAAGGGCCTCGCCACGCTGTGCATAGGCGGCGGCATGGGCATCGCCGTCTGCCTGGAGCGCTGACGCGCCCCCTATGCGCAAAAAGCCCCGGATAATTCTCCCGGCGGCTTTTTTTTGGCCAGCGTGCTATAAGATGGAGGTGCCCCGCCCGCTGGAGCGGGGTATGACGGGGGCGAACAGGTTCGACGTTAACTTGTTCTGCCGGTTCAGCAGGCCATGGTTGACCAGGCCATGTTAAACATGGTCAAAAAAAACAAAAGCCAACTCCAACGAGCTGGCCTGGGCGCACGCCTAAGTGTGCCTCGCGCGCGGTCTGCCCGCCTGAGCGGGCCGCGATGTGTTAAATTCAGGCTTCTGTCGTCAGGGGCGCGCTTCGTCCCGTGCCGGCTTAAGATAATACGGAGCATGGCCGGGCGTTGTCGTCCCGAACTTATCCCGGCCGAGACACACTAGGGCTAAGCCTGTAGCGGTTGAAGTAGCAAAAAGCGCCTTGAAGAGCATGAGCTCAACCAGAGAGCGGCGAAAAACACGCTAATTGTGGGGTGGCAAACAGGAATGGGGCCCATGCGGGCCCCATTCCTGTTTATGAGAAGTCTTCTTTCGAGTGGATTACTTGGCGGCCGGCACGGGTTGCTTCCAAGCCGGTTCCGCGTTTTGGAAGGATTTAACCCACTGCCCGTAGCGAAACATCTGCGGCGGGTTCATGAGCGGCACCGCCCCGGTGAAGTCGTCTTCCAGGCCGCGGAGTTGGTGTCCCAGTTCATGCACTATTATTGCGGCTATCGCCAGGTTCCGGTCCTCCTGGCTCCTCAAGTCCCTCTCATTGAAGAAATCCGCTTTTGACAGGATTGGGAACGAGGTCACCACGCCTATGGTGGGATTTATGGAGGCAAGGAACCCGTTCAAGATGCCACCGCGCATAAAGGAGGGAAAAGCGAAATACTTCGAGGTGTCGAGAAGCGGGGTGTTGGTTATCACAAAATCATAAGACGTCGCGCCCTGCAACAGCTTTCTCCAGCGGCTGGAGGAGAAATAGCTTCGATGATTCTGGTCCAGCAACAGCTGTTTGTCCAGCCCGGACAGTTTTTTTAGCGCGGCCTGACGGCCCTTATAGTATTCCAGCAGTTTGTGCTTTTCTTCCTCTGTCGGCTTTTCCCCAAGGCGCAGTCCTTTTGGGAAATACTCGGCCCTTGGCCTGCTGCCCGCGGTGTTGAATCTGGACAGCATTTTGCCCATAGGCGGCCCCGGATCGTCGCTCCAGATATCATATTCGGCTTTTTGCATTAAGTCACGCCAGCCGCCGTTGCGGATCAGGGCGGCTGTTTCCGCGTCCGGTGTGGTGGCGGCGGCGCCGGGGGGGGCATCGCGGGAGCACTGATAAAATACTCGGCCAGCCGCGCCTCCTCGTCCTTCATAAAGGTTTGCAGCGGCATGTCTCCCACCGGCGTGAACATTAATTCCAGGGCGAGGTGCTTCTGAGCCAGTTCTTTCGCTTTCAACAGGACTTTTTTAAAATCTTCGTCGCCGATGTCCGGGCAACGCGGGTCGGTAACTTTCTGCACTCTTATTTTTTTTATCGCACCGTGAGGCAGTTCAACAGGGCCCGGGGGGGCTTTTTCAAAATAGTGCATGTCCTGGCTATTTGGGGTGTAGCCATGGTTGCCAGAAGGCAAAGGCTCTGCCGCAACTGCTCCCGGTCCGCATAGGGCGGCGGTCAGGCACATAATCAAGATACATTTCATGCGCGAATCCTTTCTATGCCGGTCGGACGGCTGGGCGCTTTGCGCCCAGCCGCTACGCCGGTCAAATATGCCTATCGGCTTTATTTGGCGGTGCAGTATTGCAGTTCCCACCAGCAGACTTCCTTGTCGCTCCACTTCACGCAGACATCGCCTTCTTTCTTGAGGCACACGCAACCGCATTCCTTGCAGTACCGGCAGCCATTGCTGGTCGTGCATTTTCGCGTGGCCGGGGACTTCTGCTCCGGAGCGTGAATGGCCGGCGCCGCTGACTTGCCGCCAAGATATTCTAGAAGTCATCCAAAAACCTCTCCGGGTATGTTATGATTGTTAAAGACACAATCATGGTCAGGAGAACTATTCATGGCATGGAGAAAGCTTTCAGACAAGCAATG
>CAZVWK010000065.1:0-12314 GCA_964631475.1 uncultured Elusimicrobiaceae bacterium
GACCCTGGCGTCGCCCACGACATGAAGTTTGGAAGCAGCGGCGTCTATACCTATGCCGACATTGTTGCCGCCGGTCACCAGCTTGACCGTACCGAGCACCTCGCTCCAGGGAGTGCCCACGGCGGAAGCCAGCGCCGTCCAATTGACGCCCGTGTGATAATAGAGGAAGTTATCGGAGGTATTGTAGTACATCGCGCCGGGTCCGACGGCGGCGGGGTTCGCGGCAAAGTTGCCTATCCGGATCTGGCCGCCGGAGAGAACCATGTGGGTTGAAACATTTATTAAATTTGACGGAGACCCGAGGTTGGCGGCGTAAACGGCGTAGGGAACGGAAAGGAGCCGGGTTCGCGGGGCGAGGGGCGCGTCGGTGTCGATCTTGACCTCGAGGTAGCGGTTATCGGCGGCGAAATCGGAGGCTTCCAGGGCGCTGGCGGTGAAGCTGCCGAGGGCGACGTTGAAAATACCGTTGTCGGGGGTCACGCTATGGGTTTCCGACCAGATAGGCGATCCTCCCGTAGGTACGTCATAAATACTGAAAGCGACCGGATAAGTTCCTTCCAGGGGATTCCCGTCAGAGCCGATCAGGCGGCCCTGGTAGTTTATCATCATCGGGGCGGCGTAGGCGGGCAGGGACAGGAGAGAAGAGAGGGCCGCGGCCGTCAGGAGATTAATAATCCGTTTCATAAGCGATTCCTCCACCAACCATTGAAAAACACGAACTGACTCTGCTGAAAAATAGAGTTTCCCCAAAAATGGTAGTAGCAACAAAATTGCCAAATAAAAAATCCCGCCTAGGGGACGGGATATTTTCATTTTGTGCTGGAAATATAAAAAACTTCTTGTGGAGACAAAGTGTAGAACTTTATACACATTGTAGAAAATATTCTACAATAATGTGTAGAAAAAAGTCTACATTGTTATATTATACTCCTTTAATTTATTGTAGAGCGCCTTGCGATCTATGCCCATTAACTTAGCCGCCTTCACCTTATTCCCCCCCGAAGCCTCCAGTGCGGCGACTATTAACCTCTTTTCGACCGTCGAAGCCGCTTCTTTCGCCGCTTTTTTCAGGTCGAAATCCCGGTTTTCTCCGCCGCAGGCGGGAGAGGCAGGGGCTGCCAGCCCGCCGCCGAAACCCAGATGGGACGTCAGGATCTCTCCCTCCGCCAACAGCACCGCCCGCGTTATGATATTCTTCAACTCGCGGATATTGCCGGGCCAGGGGTAAACATCCAGCGCCTCCAGCGCGTCCGGACTTATCCCGGCCACGCTCTTCTTGAGCCCGGCATTGGCCTCTTTCAGGAAGCATATCGCCAGCGGGCGGATGTCGGCGGCGCGCTCGCGCAGCGAGGGCAGGGTGATGGCGAACTGGTTGAGGCGGTGATAGAGGTCTTCGCGGAAAGAGCCGGCCTTTATGCAGGCCTGCAGGTCCCTGTTTGTGGCCGTGATGATGCGCACATCGACGGGGATATCCTTCTTGCCGCCCAGCCTCCTGATGCGCCGCTCCTGCAGGACGCGCAGCAGTTTGGCCTGCGTCGGCACTTCCATGCTGGAGACCTCGTCCAGGAACAGAGTGCCACCGTAGGCGGTCTCGAAAAGGCCCGCGCGCGGCCTGTCGGCGCCGGTGAACGCGCCGCGCTCGCAGCCGAAGAGTTCGCTCTCGACCAGGTTCTCGGGAAGCGCGCCGCAGTCCAGGGCGACGAAAGGATTGTTGCGGCGGGAGCTGAGCGCGTGTATGCGCCTCGCCCACACCTCCTTGCCTGCGCCGGAGGGGCCGCTGAGTATCACGGTCAGCTCGCTGCCGGCGACCTGGGAAACCAGTTTCTCCACGGCCTTAACCGCGGCGCTTTCCCCGACGAAGACGTCCGCGCCGTGGAAGCCGGCGACGTGGCGCCTGAGGGCGTCAAGCTCCCTGTGGAAGCGCCGGTCTTTGGCCGCCCGCTCGGCCACCAGCAGCAGTTCCTCGTTGGTGAAGGGTTTTACTAGGTAGTCGGCCGCGCCCAGCTTCATCGCCCTGACGGCGCTGTGCACGTCGGCGTGGCCCGTGAGTATTATGACGGGCAGGGAGGGGTCGTCCGTCTTGAGCTTCTCCAGGACGTTAAGGCCGTCCATGTCGCCCAGCACCAGGTCGAGCAGCACGGCGTCCAGCGCGGCCGATTCCGCCATGCGCAGGCCCTCTTCGCCGCTCGCGGCCTCCCGCAATGCGTGGCTGCGCGAGCCGAGCACGGCCTTGAGGACCTTGCGCGCGTCGGCGTCGTCTTCTATAACGAGGAAGTTGGACATGGTCGTGATGCCGCCGGACTCAGGCCAACCTGGTGAAGCAGAGCGAGACGGAAGTGCCCTTTCCGGGATTGGAATCGAGCGAGATGCGCCCGCTGTGCTCGTTCATGACCTGCCTGGCGAGATAGAGCCCTAGGCCAGTGCCGTTCTCCTTGGTGGTAAAAAAAGGCTGAAAGAGGGACGAGAAGGTGGCAGGCTCTATGCCGCGGCCGGTGTCCGTTATCCGCAGGCAGACTTCGCCGGACGGGACATGAACGGTCGCAACGGATATCTCGCCGCCTTCGGGCCCCAGCGCTTCTGCGGCGTTGCTGAGGAGATTGTAGACCACGCTGTTGAGGTAATGCGGGTCCAGGAAGACCCTGGGGACCTTGCCGAGCTCTTTTTTGACGGAGATCTTCGAGGTCTTGAGGGAACTGGAGATGAGGCCGACGCAGTGTTCGGCTATGTCGTTGAGGGAGCAGGGGCGCAGCTGGCAGATGCCGCTGCGCGAGAAATCCAGCAGGGTCTTGACGATGCGCGAAGCGCGCTGGGCGTTGCGCTCCACCAGCTCGATATTTTCGCGCGAGTCGGGGGGCAGCCCGCCCGAGGAGAGCATAAGCTCGGCCGTGGAAAGGATGACGTGCAGCGGGTTCTTGATGTCGTGGGCGAAGATGGAGGTCAGCTGGCCTACGGCGGTCAGGCGGCCCAGTTTCCTGGCCACGCTCTGGAAAAAGTGGGGGTCGCGCAGGGCCGCCCATTCGTCGGGATAGACGAGCGAGAGGGAAAGCCGGAACCCCTCCAGGCCGCCGCCGTCGCCGCGCAGCGACTTTATGCTTATGAAGAGGCGGATTATGCTCTGGGTTGAGGTCAGGAAATAAAGTTTGTGATTGCGCAGTTCCCCGCCGCCGGCCACCGTCCGTAGGAAACCCTCCAGCTCGGCCGCGTCCTTCTCCAGCACGAGCTCGGCCGCGCCCTTGCCGACGATCTCGCTTTCACTGTAGCCGAGGAGCGCCAGGGCGCTGGCGTTGGCCAGCCTGATGACACCGCCGGCGTCGAGCACGAGGAACCTCTCCTGGGACTCGTTGAAAAGCGAGCGGAAAAGTCCGCGCTGCAGCGCGCGCAGTTCTGATTCCTGTTTTTTCAGATCCTTCCCCTGTAATGGTTGATCGTGCGCCTGGAAAGCTTCAGCCCGCACTTCTCCAGCAGGACGGAGACCAGTTCGGCGTCGGTCGTCTTTTCTCCGCCCTTTTGTATCAATATATCCCTTATGCTGTCAATCGCGCGCGAGCCCCTGCCGGGGAAGAGGGAGCGCAGCGGGATCTCCTCCCCGGAGGGCAGGATGAGGCTGCGGCCGGCGGCCAGCCGCGAGACGCTGCCCTTGCTGAGCCCCAGGTCCGCGGCCAGGGCCGTCATCGAGAGCGGCCTGGGAGACGGCGCGCGTCCCAGCAGGAACTCGGCCTGCCTCTCCGCCAGCGCCGGCAGCAGCAGCGCCAGACCCCTTTTCTTGCTGTTGAGCGCGCGCAGCGCGGCCAGCAGCGCCCTCAGCCGGCGTTTTTCGACCGGGGAGATGAGGCCGGAAGAAGCCAGCGACCGCAGGGCGGAAAGGTCCACTTCGTAGGCGCCCCGGGCGTAGCGTGAGGAAAGATAGGAGACCTCCGGGCCCAGCGGGCCGGCCTTCACCTCGGCCACGGCGGCGAAGGGCCTGGCGGAGGGCGCGGCAGGCAGCCGCTCGTGGGCGGCCAGGAAGGCGGCGGTGAAGGCGCGGACGCCGGCGAATTCCTCACCCGTGAGGCCGCAGGCCGCGGCCGCCTCCGCGGCCGGCACCGGCTCGTCCGAAAGGAAATACCGCTCGAAATTACTGGGGCCGAGGCGCTTTATCAGCGCCACCGCGGCCTCGCGTCCTTCCAGCATGCCCGCGGCCGGGACCTCTCCCGGCTCGGCCGGCAGCTCCTGTGCCAGCGCCCGTCTCCAGGCGAAGTTGCCCCCTCCCTCCCTGCGCCGCCTCACGGCCGGCTCTGCCCCGCCGGGCGGGCGGGCCAGCTTCCTGAAAAGCGGGTCGTCCTCCACGGCTTTCTCGAGGGCCAGGAACTCGTCCTCGCCGGCGGCCATCATCCTGGCGGCGCGCAGCGTGGCCTCCAAGGAGACCCTGGGCGAGAGCTGCAGTTTCAGCGGGCGTTTTTTAGCCATGCGGCGGGGTCTCCCCCGGGTGAATTATAACAATTTGAGCCTCCCGTCGGTCACGGAACGGCCCTCCGGAACCGCCACGACTGAAAATTTGACAACCCCGGAAGACCATTGTTAGAGTAGGCCTGCGGGACACGGTGAAAAGGATAAAGATCCTGCGCAGGGGCTTATAATGAGGCATACGATGGCGGAACACGGGAAGATACATCTCACGCAGAATCAGGAGAAAGTGATAAGGGACAAGTACCTGCGGGACGACAAGTCGCCCGAAGCCCTTTTCGGGCGCGTCGCCCATAACATCGCCCTGGCCGAACTGGTCTACAGCCCCGAGGCGGAGGGCTGGGGCCTCTTCGAAGGCGTGCGCTGCCGCGTGCTGGAGAACAGTTACGGCGAAACGCCGTCGCGCACCGTCCTCTTTCACGACGGACTTGGCGAATCCTCCGAACGCGAGCTCAACTTCGCGCGCTTCCTCTCCAACCTGGAGAAAGCCTATAAGTCCCACGCCGCCGCCAGGGAGATCGTGGACGCGCGCGCGGCGGAATTCTACGGCGCCATGTCCGCTTTCGACTTTCTGCCCAATTCCCCCACCCTGATGAATGCCGGCCGGGATCTGCAGCAACTCAGCGCCTGCTACGTGCTGCCGGTGCCGGACTCCATGGAGGGCATAGCCAAGGCGCTGGCCGCGCAGAGCCTGATACAGAAATCCGGCGGCGGCACCGGTTTCTCGTTCGGCCGCCTGCGCCCGAAAGGCGACACGGTCAAGAAGACCAACGGCGTGGCCAGCGGCGCCATCTCCTTCATGAAGCTCTTCGACAAGCTGACCGACGTGGTCAAGCAGGGCGGGACGCGGCGCGGCGCCAACATGGGCATCCTGCCCTGCTGGCACCCGGAGATAAAGGATTTCATCGCCTGCAAGGCCGAGCCGGGCGTCCTGGAGAACTTCAACATCTCGGTGGCGCTGGACTCGAAGTTCATGCGCGCCGTGGAGCACAACGCCTCGTTCGACCTGGTCAATCCCCGCACCCGCGGGAAGGCCGGCTCTCTCAAGGCCCGGGAGGTCTTCAATTCGCTGGTGGAATCGGCCTGGGCCACAGGCGACCCCGGGATAGTCTTCATGGATACGATCAACGAGGCGCGCTCCAACCCGACCCCCGCTCTGGGCGAGATAGAGAGCACAAATCCGTGCGGCGAACAACCGCTCTTGCCCTGGGAGTCCTGCAACCTCGGCTCGATAAACCTGTCCCGTTACGTCGCGGGCGAAACCGGCGCGGGAACGATGGATTACGAAAGGCTGGGCGCCACGGTGCGCACAGCCATGCGCTTCCTCGACAACGTGGTGGAGATAAACAATTACCCGCTGCCCGAGATAGAGCGCGTGGCCAAAGGGAACCGCAAGGTTGGCCTGGGCGTCATGGGCTGGGCCGAGACGCTGGTGAAGCTGGGCCTGCCCTACGACAGCCCCGAGGGGCTGCGCAAGGCCGAGGAGGTCATGAAGTTCATAGACGAGGCGGCCCTTTCGGCCTCGCAGGAGCTGGCCCGCGGGCGCGGGGTCTTCCAGAACTGGAAGGACTCCGTCTACGACAGGGACGGGAAGCATTTCGCGGGGCTCTCCGCCAAGCCGCGCAACGCCTCGCGCACCACCATAGCCCCGACGGGCACCATCGCCATCGCCGCCGGCCTGCAGGGCTCGGGCATAGAGCCTTTCTTCGCCATCGCCTACACGCGCTACAACGCCAGGGCACTGGACGCGCTCAAACACGGGAAGGACCCGGACCCCAAGGACACCTTCTTCGAGGTGAATTCCCTTTTCCGGGAGCTGGCGGAGAAGAACGGCTTCTTCGGCCTCGACGAGAAGGAGCTCTGGAAGAAGATAGAGGGCAACCACAAGGCCGTGCGCGGGATACCGGAGATCCCAGCCGAGATACAGGAGCTCTTCCCGACCGCGCACGACGTCAGCGTAGAGGACCATATAAAGGCGCAGGCCGCCTTCCAGAAGCACACGGACAACGCCGTCTCCAAGACGATAAACATGCCCGCCTCGGCCAAGGCCGAGGACGTGAAGAACTGCTACACGCTGGCCTGGAAGCTGGGCTGCAAGGGCGTCACGGTATACCGGGACGGCTGCAAGGCGCAGCAGGTGCTCAATATAGGCGCCGCCGCGCAGCCGAAGTCCAAGAAGCGCAGGATACCGGCGCAGTCGTTCGGCGTCTCGTCGGAATACTTCCAGATAAAGACCGGCTACGGCCCGCTGCACGTGCACATCAACTTCAACGAGCAGGGTCCATACCAGGTCTTCACCAATATGCCGCCTCTCGGCACCGAAATCAGCGGCCTGACCTCGCTCATCGGCATACTCCTGTCAAAGTATTTCGAGGAAGGCGGCGACCCGATAAAGATCATCAAGCACCTGAACTCGGTCAAGGGCGACAGGCCGATGGGCTTCGGCGAGAGCAGGATAAACTCGATAGCGCACGGCATCGCGGTAGCGCTGCGCAGCCATCTCAAGCGCACCGGCATCATCGCCTCCGACCAGGACGTCAACGGCCAGCAGAAACTGGAACTCTGGGAGGTCTCCAAGACGCAGTACTGCCACAAGTGCTATTCGTCCAATGTCAGCTACGAGAGCGGTTGCTCGGGTCCGACCTGCCACGACTGCGGCTACTCGGAGTGCTCCTGAAGCGGCGCCACCCGCCCCGGAAAGCCCCGGCCGCCCGGGGCTTTTTCTCTTTATGGCCCCCCCGCCCCCGGCTTTGCTAAAATAACCTCATGAAACGGGGGCTTTTCATAGCGCTCGAAGGACCGGACCGCTCCGGCAAGTCCACGCAGGCCGCCATGCTGCGCGACTGGCTGACAAGTCTCGGCCGCAAGGTGCGCCTGACCCGCGAGCCGGGCGGCACCTACCTCTCCGAGAAGATACGCGCCATACTGCTCGACCCGAAGAGCGAGATAGAGCCGCTGACCGAACTCTTCCTCTACGAGACCGCGCGCGCCAAGCATACTCTCAAGGTCATCCTGCCCGCGCTGAAGGCCGGCGAGATAATAGTTTCCGACCGCTACACCATGTCCACCACCGCCTACCAGGGCTACGGCCGCGGCCTGGACCTCAGGACGGTGGAGACGCTCAACCGCCTCGCCACGATGGGACTGAAGCCCGACCTGACCATAGTTTTCGACGTGCCGGACAAGGTGTTCAAACAGCGCGAATGCCGCGGCAACGACCGGATGGAACTGCAGACGGCCTCTTTCAGGCTGAAGGTCAACAGGGCCTACAAAAAGCTCGCCGGCAAGCCCGGCGTGCGGCGGATAAACGCGGCAGCCTCCATAGAAGACGTGCACTCGCAGGTGCGCGCCGCCGTGGGAACGCTGCTGCGCAAAAAAAGTCCCGGGACCAGTTGATGTTCAAGGAAATACTCGGCCATGAAAAGGAGCGGGCCGCGCTTAGGGCGCTGGCCGCCTCCGGCCGCGTGCCGCCGGCCATGATCTTCTACGGCCAGGAGGGCATAGGCAAGCGCCTGGCGGCCATGGAGTTCGCGGCCGGCCTCAACTGCGCGGGCGAGCCGGCCGACGAGGGAGGACTTTTCGGCGCGGCGGAGCCAGCGCCCCGCGAGCCCGGCAAAGCCTGCGGGAAGTGCCCGTCGTGCCTCCAGTTGGGAAAGAACGTGCACCCCGACTGCCGCCTGGTGGACGCGGCCTGGCAGGCGCACCTGCTGGGCGAAGAAGAGGAGAAGCAGCGCAGCGTCAAGATCGACACCGTGCGCGAACTTTCGCGCAGCGCCTACTCCAGCCCCATACTCTCCCCCTGGAAAGTCTTCGTCATCAACGACGCCTCCTCCATGACCGTGGAGGCGCAGAACGCCATACTCAAGCTGCTCGAAGAGCCGCCGCCGGACACGGCTTTCATACTGATAGCCTACAACAAGGCCGCGCTGCTGCCGACGATACTCTCGCGCTGCCACACCGTAAATTTCCGCGGCCTGGCCAAGCGGGAAGTGGCCGAGGTGCTGGGGCGCGAGGGACTGGAACTGGCCGAGGCCGACAACCTGGCGGGACTTTCCTTCGGTTCGGTAAAACGCGCGCTGGACCTGCGCGAAGTGCTGGAGAAGCTCGCCGACCTCAACCACCTCGACCCGATGGCGCCCTTCCGCGTGGCCGACAAGCTGGGCCGCGAGCTGGCGACGGCCCGCGAGACCGCCCGGCTCATACTCAATATCCTCGTCACCCGCTCGGCGGCGCGCTGGCGGGCGGCGGAAGGTACGGAGAAGGCGGACATGACCAGGCTCCTCTCCAGGCTTTTCGAGCTTAAGCGCTGCCTGGGCCGCAATGCCAGCCCCTCCATAACCGTGGAGACGGCCGTGATGGAATGCTCCGGCGCCGGCATCAGCCTGCGCAACCTGGAAAAAGCGGATGCCTGAGACCGGAAAAAAATTCTTCATCACCACTCCGCTCTGCCGCGCCAACTCCCGCCCTCACATAGGACACGCCTACACCGCCCTGGCCGCCGACGTGCTGGCGCGCCATATGCGCGCCAGGGGCGCCGAGGTCTTCTTCCAGACCGGCGCCGACGGCCACGGCGAGGACGCGGCGCGCACCGCCGCCGGGCGCGGCAGCCAGCCGGGGGAATGGGCGGAAGAGATCTCGGCCGATTTTGAGCGGGCCTGGAAGCTCCTCGGCGTGAATTACGACCGTTTCGTGCGCACCACGGCGCCGGATATAGAGCGCGGCGTGCAGGACGCCTTCGGGCGAATGCTGAACTCCGGCGATATCTATCCCGGCCCCTGCACCGGAGCCTATTGCGGCGGCTGCGACGATTTCTTTCGGGAAGAAGAACTGGCTGAGGGAGGGCTCTGCCCGGTCCACAAAAAAAAGGCGGAGCGGGCCGGTGGGAACGTCTATTTTTTCAGGCTTTCTAAGTACGGCGGGGCTCTGCTGGAACATTACGCCGCCAATCCCGGCTTCCTGGCGCCTGCGCATAAGGCCGCGAGGATAACCGGTTTCGTAAGTCAGGGCCTGGCGGATATCCCCGTCTCCCGGCGCGGGTCCGGCCGGGGCGTCCCGGTCCCCTCCGACCCCGCGCACTCGATACACTCCCGTTTCGGCTCGCTGCTGGCCTGCCTGGCCGGGGCCGGTTGGGAGGCCGGCGGCGGGACTCCCGCCTTCCGGGCGGCCTGGCCTCCCGACGCGCAGTTGGTAGGCGAGGAGGACTTCCGCGCGCACGCCGTGACCTGGCCGGCCGCTCTGATGTCGCTTGGCCTGGCGCTGCCGGTCAAGATATACGCGCACGGACGATGGACCATGGAGGGGGCCGGAAAGGCCGGGGCCCGCAGAGGACCCGTAAGCCCGGCCGAGGCCATACAGGAATACGGCGCGGACACCCTGAGATATTTCCTGTTCCGCGAGACTCCCCTGGGCCGGGACGGCTTTTTCTCGGCCGCGGCCCTCGGGCGCCGCTACAATTCCGAGCTGGCCGGCGGTCTGGGAGGCCTCTTCTCCCGCGTCATAGAACTGGCCGGGGAACACCTCGACAGCAGGCTCCCCAGCAAGCCTGAGGAGGCGAGCGCAAGGACTTTCGCGCGCCTGCGCGAGATGGATGCGGACATATCTTCGGACATCGAGACTCTCAGTTTCGGCCCGGCCCTGGACCGCGTGCATGCGGTGGTCGAAGACCTTAACCGGGGCATAGAGGCCGTCAGGCCGCGGGCGCTGGCCGCGAAGGACCCGGCCGCGCTGAAGGCCTTCCTCAACGATATGGTCTGGTGCCTTCGCCTTGTCGCCGGCTGGGTCTACCCTTTCATGCCCGACGCCTCGGCGCGCATGCAGATGCTGATGAGCATAGGCGGCGCAGAGATCGGCGGCGTCGAGCCGCAGCGCCCACCCCCGCTTTTCCCGCGCAAGCCCTGACGGGCCTTTTTCAGGACCTTTGTTTTTCAGGGGACGCCATGCCGTATGGCGCCCCCTGTCATGCGCAGGCGCGAGAGCAGCCTGTGGCAGGCGCCGAGCACGGCGTCTATCCTGGAGAGAGAGAAGGCCGGAAGCGTGTCCTCCGGCGAAGGCGGGGCCTGGTACATTCTGCAGTAATCGGCCATGTTTTGCCTGGCCTTGAGCAGGACGGCGTCGTAGACGGCGTCCCCGGTCCGCCCCGCTAGTTCCCGCTCGAGGGAATCGAAACCCAGCCGCCTGTAAGCTTCGGCCACCAGTCTCTCCGCGCCCGAATCCCGCAGCGTGCCGGTGCGCTCCCCCTCCGCTATGGACAGCGGCCGCAGCGACGCCAGCCTGGCGCGCACGACCCCGGGACTGCCCGGCAGGCCGCCTTCCATCAGCGCGAAGTCCCTCCCCGAGAGCAGTTTGTCCAGCGGGTCCTTGAACTCCGTCACGAATTCGGGCGTGGCGCGTCCCGTGCCGAGCTTTTCCAGGAACCTCTCGCAGGCTTTTCGCGGTGGGACCCGCGCTGCAGGGCGGAGAGCGGCTCCTCCGCTGAGCGCAGGGCGATTAGAAAAATTCTTTCTGGTTAAGGAAGCCGGGGTGGGCCTCTCCGCCCAGCTCGCGCAGGCGCGCGGCCAGCCCGCTCTGGTGCTGGAACCTGGAGAAAGGCTTTTCCATCGTGGCGGAACTCCGCCCGGCCTGGGGCCGAGCTACTGCCGCCTGCAGGCTGGCGTCAGGGCCCTGACCAGACCTATGACTATGCCCGAAAGGGCGTAGACCGAGAAGAAAATGAAGAGACCGTCCTGCGGGTACCTTATGATTAGGAAGAGTATGGTCAGGATGAGCAGCATTCCTTTTATGGACCCGGGGCGCACGGCGCCCCCCTTCTTGAAGGCGGCGTAGGGCACCGTCGAGACCATCAGCAGAGACAGTCCTATCATTATGAACGGGATGGCCGCATAGACGTGCGGCATCTGCTTCATCACCATGCTGATACTGCGGAAGCCGCTCTCGGTCTCGAGCATGCTGTAGGCCAGCACGATGGAGCCCATTATGCCGGCGGCGCCCGGGATGGGCAGGCCCTGGAAATTCGGGCCGGCGTCGTCGCCGCCGAAATGTGATTTCACGTTGTAGCGGGCCAGGCGCAGCGAGCCGCAGAGCACGTACAGGAAGGCGACGGGATAGCCCCAGTAGCCGTAGTCCTTAAGCACGAAGTTATACATCAGGTACGCTGGCGCTATGCCGAAGGAGATCCAGTCCGAGAACGAGTCTATCTCCACTCCGAACGAGCTCTCGCCGTGCACCAGGCGCGCTATGCGGCCGTCGAGCATGTCCATCACTATCGACGCGATTATGAACCAGCCGGCCACCACGAAGTTGCGCTCGGAGGCCGCCAGAATGGAAAAGAACCCGAAAGCCATGTTGGCTATCGTGAACAGCGACGGCAGCACCACCGCGCCGGTCTTCTTGAGTTTGGCCACGTCTATGCGCTTCTTCTCTTCCGTCATCATTAAGCCTTCCAGAACCCGAGGATGGTTTCGGCTCCGGCCACCTTGTCACCCGGCTTGACCAGCACGCGCGATCCCCTGGGCAGGTAAACAGCGACCTGGGAACCGAAATAGATCATGCCGACTCGCTCGCCGCCCGCTACGGCCTGTCCCTCTTTGACGTAGCAGGCTATGCGCCTGGCTATGGCGCCGGTTATCTGCTCTACGCCGGCCCAGCGGCCTTTCTCCCCTTTTATCCGTATGAGGTTGCGCTCGTTTACCTTGGCCTCCGGCTTATAGGCCACCGCGAAAGCGCCTTTCTCGTATTTTATCTTTTCCACCGTCCCGGCCAGCGGAGAGCGCTGCACGTGCACGTTGAAGACCGACAGGAAGATGCGCACGACCAGGACCTCCGGGTCGTCCTCGTGCCCTACGCTCAGGACGGTGCCGTCTGCCGGGCAGATG